>DFPL01000016.1 GCA_002377245.1 Enterobacteriaceae bacterium UBA3516 | reverse complement strand
ATTGCCATGTCGATGATCAGCGGCAAGCTGGGTGAGGATAAGCAAAACAAGCAGGAAAAATCAGAATCGGCGATCAGAGAGAGTATCGGTGTGGTTCCCCTCGCACTCCCTCTCATGGCAGGGCCAGGGGCGATCAGTTCCACTATTGTCTGGGGAACGCGCTTCCACACAGCAGAATATTTAGCAGGGTTTACCGTCGCTATAGCTCTTTTTGCCGCCTGTTCGTGGGGTCTGTTTCGCATTGCTCCCTGGCTGGTTCGCCTTTTGGGTCAAACCGGCATCAACGTGATTACCCGAATCATGGGCTTGTTGCTGATGGCGTTGGGTATCGAATTTATTGTGGCTGGGGTCAAGGCCATTTTCCCTGGATTGTTACAGTGAAATAATTTCATCCGTAAATCATATCCATTCGCTGCGTTTCATCTGCCGCATTATTAGGAAATCGTATAAATATTGCCGAAAAAAAACGTAAATATAATAAATCGGACTGATATTAATAGGTTCTTAAATATCAATAGATTACATTTTGTTGCATGCCTTTCTGGCGATAAATTCATCCCTTTCTCATGTTATTTTCCTCACATGATACTCTGGGGGTTGCTGTCGCATAATCGAAATGATATTAGTAATTTCCGCGTCGAAACAGATAAATGTGCTAGATAATAATCAATTGTTGATTTTTTGTGTAAAAAACAACCAGCGCGATGCAGTCAACATGTTTTGCGTTGATAAATTCTTAATTTATTGATTTTTATGTTTATTTTAGGATTTTGACGAATGGGCGCGAGTGGATTCAGCCCAGACGGGAAGAAATAAAAGAGAATTAGTTAACAAATTTGCAAATTGTATTGGCGGCGAATAATCGCATTTGGTACTTTCCGGCCTTATATTTTGTGAAGAATAAACGCGGATGAGAATTATTTTCAAATGTAATTCTTGTCGCAAAGATCCTAAAAGTGCATCGCGACAGGGTGATGCACGCGATATCGACGAAAGGGTGCCGTTCGAGTGCCTCGTAATAAAGCGAAGTCGGTGATAGCAAGCAGTAAACGATGCCTGGCAGTTGCTCAAGCTCCTGCGCTG
This sequence comes from Enterobacteriaceae bacterium UBA3516, assembly GCA_002377245.1. GTDB lineage: Bacteria > Pseudomonadota > Gammaproteobacteria > Enterobacterales > Enterobacteriaceae > CBFFRJ01. The sequence goes on along the minus strand of DFPL01000016.1, from coordinate 2,999 downwards.
ACCGGGTGCCCCGTAAGGGAACGAAACAGCTGGTATTAATGCCAGTAATTATAATGAGTGGAGTATCAACACAATGTCCATCATCACAAAAAAAAGTCTAATAGCGGCAGGCATTTTTACTGCGCTAATGGCGGGTAACGTAGCCATGGCGGCTGACGTACCGGCAGATGTAAAACTCGCTGACACGCAAACACTGGTCCGCAATAACGGTTCTGAAGTGCAGTCCCTGGACCCGCATAAAATCGAAGGGGTTCCTGAGTCCAACGTGAGTCGCGATCTTTTTGAAGGCTTGCTGATCTCTGACGTGCAAGGTCATCCAAGCGCGGGCGTGGCTGAAAAATGGGACAATAAAGATTTTAAAGTCTGGACATTCCATCTGCGCAAAGATGCGAAATGGTCCGACGGCAGCCCGGTAACGGCGCAAGATTTCGTTTATAGCTGGCAACGTCTGGCGGATCCGAAAACGGCTTCCCCTTATGCCAGTTATCTGCAGTATGGTCATATTGCCAATATCGATGAAATCATCGAAGGTAAAAAACCAGTGACCGACTTGGGCGTGAAAGCGATCGATGAAAATACTTTCGAAGTGACGCTCAGCGAACCAGTCCCTTATTTCTACAAACTGTTGGTACACCCATCCGTTTCCCCTGTTCCAAAAGCCGTTGTTGAAAAATTCGGTGACAAATGGACCCAGCCGGCAAATATCGTAACCAACGGCGCATACAAGCTGAAAAACTGGGTTGTTAACGAACGTATCGTGCTTGAACGTAATACCAATTATTGGGACAACGCGAAGACGGTCATCAATCAGGTGACTTATCTGCCAATCTCTTCTGAAGTCACAGACGTCAACCGCTACCGCAGCGGTGAAATCGACATGACCTATAACAACATGCCGATTGAACTGTTCCAGAAACTGAAAAAAGAGATCCCGACCGAAGTTCACGTCGATCCGTATCTCTGCACCTATTACTATGAAATCAACAACCAGAAAGCCCCGTTCACCGATGTGCGTGTACGTACCGCGCTGAAACTGGCACTGGATCGTGACATCATCGTTAACAAAGTGAAAAATCAGGGCGATCTGCCGGCATACAGCTACACGCCGCCGTACACCGATGGTGCAAAACTGGTTGAGCCAGAGTGGTTCAAACTGTCTCAGGAAAAACGTAACGAAGAGGCGAAGAAACTGCTGGCTGAAGCCGGTTATACCGCCGACAAACCGTTAACGTTCAGCCTGCTTTACAACACATCCGATCTGCATAAAAAGCTGGCTATCGCCGTGGCTTCTATCTGGAAGAAAAATCTGGGTGTGAACGTGAAGCTGGAAAACCAGGAGTGGAAAACCTTCCTCGACAGCCGCCATCAGGGTACCTTCGATGTGGCACGTGCTGGCTGGTGTGCGGACTACAACGAGCCGACGTCCTTCCTGAACACCATGTTGTCTGACAGTTCAAACAACACCGCACATTATAAGAGTGCTGAGTTCGATAAATTGGTTGGCGACACGCTGAAAGCCACCAGCGATGAGCAACGCACTGAGCTTTACACCAAAGCAGAACAACAGCTCGATAAAGATTCTGCCATTGTTCCGGTCTATTACTACGTTAACGCTCGCCTGGTGAAACCTTGGGTCGGCGGTTATACCGGTAAAGATCCGATGGATAATATCTACGTTAAGAATCTTTATATTATCAAGCATTAATGGCAATGAGTGGGGCAGGGTATTCCTGCCCCACGGTGTCTTATTTCATCGCACTATAAAGGCACAGGCCAGAAGGTACGGGCAATGTTGAAATTTATCCTACGTCGCTGCTTAGAAGCGATTCCAACACTCTTTATTCTTATAACTATTTCCTTCTTTATGATGCGTCTTGCACCCGGTAGCCCCTTTACCGGCGAACGCACGCTGCCGCCGGAAGTGATGGCAAATATCGAAGCGAAATATCATCTTAACGACCCCATCCTGACGCAATACACCAGCTACCTGAAACAGCTGGCGCATGGCGATTTTGGTCCCTCGTTTAAATACAAAGATTACACGGTGAACGATCTGGTTGCGGCCAGCTTCCCGGTATCTGCAAAATTAGGGGCAGCGGCGTTTCTAATGGCGGTTATTTTTGGTGTCGGTGCCGGGGTTATTGCCGCGCTTAATCAAAATACCAAGTGGGACTACTCCGTGATGGGGCTGGCAATGACGGGGGTGGTGATACCCAGCTTCGTGGTTGCGCCATTGTTGGTCATGATCTTCGCCATTACCCTTAAATGGTTACCCGCAGGCGGATGGAACGGCGGGGCGCCGAAATTCATTATTCTGCCCATGGTAGCGCTCTCTCTGGCTTACATCGCCAGCATTGCGCGTATTACTCGTGGCTCAATGATTGAAATTCTGCACTCGAACTTTATTCGTACCGCCCGGGCAAAAGGGTTACCGATGCGGCGGATTATTTTCCGTCATGCGCTGAAACCTGCGTTGTTACCGGTTCTCTCTTATATGGGCCCGGCCTTCGTTGGCATCATTACCGGCTCAATGGTCATCGAGACCATTTATGGTCTGCCAGGTATCGGGCAACTCTTTGTCAACGGCGCACTCAACCGTGATTACTCCCTGGTATTAAGTTTGACCATACTGGTAGGGGCTCTCACTATTTTATTCAATGCGGTTGTTGATGTGCTGTATGCCGTTATCGATCCAAAAATTCGTTATTAACACTGGAGTTCGCCATGATGTTAAGTAAGAAAAACAGCGAGGCGCTGGAAAACTTCAGTGAAAAACTGGAAGTCGAAGGACGCAGTCTCTGGCAGGATGCCCGCCGTCGCTTTATGCACAACCGTGCGGCGGTTGCCAGCCTGATTGTACTGGTGATTATCGCTCTGTTCGTGACCTTTGCACCTATGCTGTCGCAGTTCACCTACTTCGATACCGACTGGGGCATGATGTCCAGCGCGCCGGATAGCGAATCGGGTCACTATTTTGGTACCGACTCCTCCGGGCGTGA
>DFPL01000136.1 GCA_002377245.1 Enterobacteriaceae bacterium UBA3516 | reverse complement strand
AGGCGCAGCCGCCACCGGGCAATAACATCAGGCACTATCCTGCAAACTTCTCGCATACATCCGCCCTTCCGCGGCCAATGCCCGCAGGCTCGGATCCTGCTCGCGGTTGCGGGCAAAGACGATCGCAATCAGCTGCTGCATCTGGTACGGCTGGGCGAGTTTTAACAACTGCACCGAATTCTCATAAGCTTTTTTCATCCGGCCTGGCATCAGCGAAAAGCCAATCCCCGCCTGCACCAGACTCAGCATTGAGAAAATATCATTCACTCGGGTCACAATTTCCGGCTCAAATCCGGCGATGTGGAAGGCTTCCTGGAACCCGGCGTACGTCGCAAAACCTTCCGCAAGAGAGACAAATTTCTCCTGACGATAATCGCGCAGATCGGCGGGTTTTGTGGTGTCCAGCGAGGCAGATGCGGGTGCGGCTAAATAAATTTCATCGTGGAATAGCGGCAACACTTCAAGATTTGACGCGTCGATTTCGGTCTCGGAAATAGAGATCAGAATCGCATCGAGCGCGCCCTCATCGAGCTTGTGCAGCAAGGTATCGTTGGAGCCCATGGTCAGATCCATCTCCAGATCCGGGCGGCGCAACTTCATGCCCATAATCAGCTGCGGGACGGTTTCCAGCGTCAGCGAGTAGAGGGTGCCAACCCGGATTCGTCCCTGACCAATGCCCGCCATTTTTCGCGCTTCGACCAGGCCGCGTTCCATGATTTGCATCGCTTCCTGGCAATATTCCAGCAGCGTCCAGGCGGCAGGGAGCGGCAACAAGTTGCGCCCTTTATGAGTAAACAACGGACAGCGGACATTCTCTTCCAGGGTGTGCAGCGCGCGGTGCACGCTCACCCCGCTCAGGTTGAGGACTTCAGCGGCTCGCGCAATATTGCCTTTCTCCATAAAGGCCATAAAGATCGCGAGCTTGCGAAAGGTGATGTCACTGGTCACGTCCGGGGTCATTTCGGCCTGCCTTTGGGGTTAGTCGGCTTGCAGCATTGCCTCAAGTTGTTCCTGCGCATCCAGCCAGGCCATTTCACACTCTTCAAGACCGGCTTTGGCTTTTGCCTGCTGTTGCAGACAGTCGGTCAGTTCGGCTTTGCGGCTTTGATCGTACAAGCCGCTGTCGCCCAGTTTTTCCTCGGCCTGAGCAAGCTGCGTGTTGAGCTTTTCCATCTCTTTTTCAAGACGGGTTATCTCTTTGCGCAGCGGCTGCGTTTGGGTGCGAAGTTCTGCTTCGCGACGCTTCTGGTCTTTACGTGACTGGGCGCTGTTGGCGTTATCTTTTGCAGCATCCGCAGGCTGGTTTTCCTGCTTTTGCACCTCGCTCAGCCACTGCTGATAATCTTCCAGATCGCCATCGAATGCTTCCACTTTACCGTCATGCACAAGGTAGAGATCATCAGTCGTCGAGCGCAGCAGGTGACGGTCGTGCGACACCACCACCAGCGCGCCTTCAAACTCAATCAGCGCTTCGGTCAGTGCCTGACGCATATCGAGGTCGAGGTGGTTGGTAGGTTCATCGAGCAGCAGCAGGTTCGGACGCTGCCAGACGATCAGCGCCAGCACCAGACGCGCTTTTTCACCGCCCGAGAAGCGACGGGTCTCTTCGCTGACCTTATCGCCCTGGAAGCCAAATCCGCCGAGATAATCACGCAGCTTCTGCTCCAGCTCCTGGGGAGCCATGCGCGCCAGATGCTGCAACGGTGACTCATCGGCGCGTAAAAATTCGAGTTGATGCTGGGCGAAGTAACCCAGTTTGATCCCTTTGGCCAAACCAATGTCGCCGCTAAAGGGCGTCAGTTCACCGGCAAGCAGCTTGATCAGCGTCGATTTCCCCGCGCCGTTACGCCCCAGCAGACCGATGCGCGAGCCGGGCACCAGGTTGAGCTTGATAGAGTCGAGAATGACGCGATCGCCATAGCCCGCGCTGATTTTTTCCATCTTCAGCAGAGGATTCGGCAGGCTTTCCGGGGCACGGAAACTGAAATGGAACGGGTTGTCCACGTGTGCCGGCGCAATCATCTCCATACGTTCCAGCATTTTGATACGGCTTTGAGCCTGCTTCGCTTTGCTGGCTTTGGCTTTAAAGCGGTCAATAAAGCTTTGCAGATGCGCGACGCGCTCCTGCTGGCTTTCAAACATCGCCTGCTGTTGGGCCAGACGCGTTGAACGCTGACGTTAAAATGAACTGTAGTTGCCGGTGTACTCGAACATGGATTCCTGTTCGATATGAATGATTTTGTCCACGACCGGGTCAAGGAAGTCGCGGTCATGGGAGATCAGAATCAGCGTACCCTGATAGCTTTTCAGCCATTTTTCCAGCCAGATAACGGCATCAAGATCGAGGTGGTTAGTCGGTTCATCAAGCAGCAGTAAGTCTGAACGGCAGACCAGAGCCTGAGCGAGGTTGAGACGCATGCGCCAGCCACCGGAAAAGTCGCTGACCGGACGCTCCAGTTGTTCATTGGAGAACCCCAGCCCGTGCAACAGGCTGGAGGCGCGTGAACGGATAGTCCAGGCGTCAATGGCGTCGAGCTTGCCGTGAACGGTAGCGATGGCATGCCCGTCGTTACGTTCGTTCGCGGCGTTCAGCTCAGCCTCAAGACGGCGGTACTCTCTGTCGCCATCAATGACGTAATCCAGCGCAGGCATTGGCAGAGCAGGCGTTTCCTGGTTCACCCAGGCGAGTTGCCAGTTATTTGGGAAGGTAAAACTGCCGCCGTCGGCGCTCAGCTCGTTCTTCAAAAGCGCCAGCAGCGTGGATTTACCGCAGCCGTTTTTGCCGACAAGGCCGACTTTTTGCCCTGGGTTAATGGTGGCTGTGGCGTTGTCCAGCAGGACACGTACACCGCGACGAATTTGTAACGAGGAGAAAACAATCATAAGGTGCCGTATGTTCAGACTATGTTAATTTGTCATTATGATAATGTAAGGTGTGGGCGATTTGCCCCACCGGGCCCGCAATGGTAGCCCAAAACAAAGAATTTACACAAAATCATTCTGGCGGCATCGTGAGCGCCACGAAAATGATCTGTAAGACACCCGGGAGGGGGATGATGTCCCAGACAGCGAAAGTACTGCTGCTGTATGCCCATCCGGAATCACAGGACTCGGTGGCTAATCGGGTTCTGCTTAAGCCGGCAACGCAACTGCAAAATGTCACCGTGCATGACCTCTATGCACACTATCCAGACTTTTTTATTGATATCCCGCGGGAACAGGCGTTGCTGCGTGAGCATGATGTCATCGTATTTCAACATCCGCTTTATACCTACAGCTGCCCGGCTTTGCTGAAAGAGTGGCTCGATCGTGTATTGACGCGTGAATTTGCCAGTGGCCCCGGAGGGAATCAACTCGCGGGAAAGTACTGGCGGAGTGTTATCACGACCGGCGAACCGGAGGCGGCTTATCGCTATGACGGGCTTAATCGTTATCCGTTAAGCGATATTTTACGTCCTTTCGAACTGACGGCCGCGATGTGCCGTATGCACTGGATGAACCCTATTATTGTTTACTGGGCGCGCAGGCAGCCACCTGGGGCGCTGGCAAACCATGCCAAAGCCTACGGTGACTGGCTGGCTTCACCGGTGATGACGGGAGGCCTGTAATGGAAGGCTCTGATTTACTGCTGGCCGGTGTCCTGTTCCTTTTTGCCGCTGTCGTGGCGGTGCCGCTCGCGGCCAGACTCGGTATTGGTGCGGTGCTCGGCTACCTGCTTGCCGGTATTGCCATCGGCCCCTGGGGGCTGGGTTTTATCAGTGACGTAGACGAAATCCTGCACTTCTCCGAGCTGGGTGTGGTTTTCCTGATGTTTATCATCGGACTGGAGCTGAATCCCGCCAAACTCTGGGCGTTAAGGCGTTCCATCTTTGGCGTTGGGGCGGCGCAGGTGTTGCTGAGCGCGGCTATTCTCGCCGGGCTGTTAATGCTTACCCAGTTCTCCTGGCAGGCCGCGGTCATTGGCGGCATTGGGCTGGCGATGTCCTCCACGGCGATGGCGTTGCAGTTGATGCGTGACAAAGGCATGAACCGCAATGAATCCGGGCAATTGGGCTTCTCGGTGCTCTTGTTCCAGGATCTGGCGGTGATTCCGGCGCTGGCGCTGGTGCCGCTGCTGGCGGGCAATGGCGATGACCATCCTGATTGGATCAAAATCGGCATGAAGGTGCTGGCCTTTGCCGTAATGCTAGTTGGTGGGCGCTATCTGCTGCGCCCGGTCTTTCGCTACATCGCAGCCTCTGGCGTGCGGGAAGTGTTCACTGCGGCGACGTTATTACTGGTCTTAGGTTCGGCCTTATTTATGGACGCACTCGGGCTGTCGATGGCGCTGGGGACGTTTATTGCCGGGATCCTGCTGGCGGAAAGTGAGTATCGCCACGAGCTTGAAATTGCTATCGATCCTTTCAAAGGGCTGCTCCTCGGACTGTTTTTCATCTCGGTAGGCATGGCGTTAAACCTGGGTGTGCTCTATACCCATCTGTTATGGGTGCTGGTCAGTGTCGCCGTCTTAGTGGCCGTTAAAACAGGGGTGTTGTATGCGCTGGCGCGAGTTTATGGCCTGAGAAGCTCCGAAAGAATGCAGTTTGCCGGCGTGCTGAGCCAGGGCGGTGAGTTTGCCTTTGTTTTATTCTCTTCTGCCTCCTCGCAACGCCTGTTTCACGGCGATCAGATGGCGCTGCTACTGGTCACGGTGACGCTGTCGATGATGACTACGCCGCTGTTGATGAAGCTGATTGATAAGCTGCTATCACGGCGGTTCAACACGGCGGAAGATGAAGACGAAGCGCCGTGGGTAGAAGACGATCAGCCTCAGGTCATTGTGGTGGGATTTGGCCGCTTTGGGCAGGTGATTGGCCGTTTATTGATGGCCAACAAAATGCGTATAACCGTTCTGGAGCGCGATATCAGTGCGGTGAACCTGATGCGCAAATATGGCTACAAAGTCTACTACGGTGATGCGACTCAGCTTGAACTTCTCCGTTCGGCTGGCGCCCAGGCCGCGCAATCTATCGTCATCACCTGTAACGAGCCGGAAGATACCATGAAGGTGGTGGAGCTTTGCCAACAGCATTTCCCCCATCTCAACATTATGGCGCGTGCCCGGGGACGCGTTGAAGCACATGAATTATTGCAGTTGGGCGTGACCCAGTTTTCTCGCGAAACCTTTTCCAGTGCTCTGGAATTAGGGCGTAAAACGCTTATCTCATTGGGCGTTCATCCGCATCAGGCGCACCGAGCTCAGCTGCATTTCCGTCGTCTGGATATGCGCATGCTGCGTGAGCTGACGCCGGTACATACCGATACGTCGCAGATTTCCCGCGTTCGGGAAGCGCGACGTGAGCTGGAGGAGATTTTCCAGCGTGAAATGCAACAGGAACGTCGCCAATTGGATGGTTGGGACGAGTTCGAGTAGGAGAAATGTATGGCAATTCGTAAACGTTTTATTGCCGGGGCGGTGTGCCCGTCCTGCAAGGCGCAGGACTCTCTGGCGATGTGGCGCGAAAATAATGTTGATATTGTTGAGTGTGTTAAGTGTGGTCACCAGATGCGGGAAGCCGATAAGGAAGCGCGCGATCATGTTCGCAAAGATGAACAAGTGATTGGGATCTTTCATCCGGACTAGCGATATACCCAGAGTTTTTTTAAGCTAAAGGGTACACGGGTGCGGATTTCCGTTACAATCTGCGCCAGCAATTTTCCCACGCTCAGGAGATATCATGAAAGTAGCAAAAGACCTGGTGGTCAGCCTGGCCTATCAGGTACGTACAGAAGACGGTGTGTTGGTTGATGAGTCTCCGGTGAGTGCGCCGCTGGACTACCTGCACGGTCACGGTTCCCTGATTTCTGGTCTGGAAAACGCGTTGAACGGTCATGAAGTTGGCGACAAATTCGACGTGGAAGTTGCGTCTAACGACGCTTACGGTCAGTACGACGAAAACCTGGTTCAGCGTGTTCCTAAAGACGTCTTCATGGGTGTTGACGAGCTGCAGGTTGGCATGCGCTTCCTGGCTGAAACCGACCAGGGCCCAGTGCCGGTTGAAATCACCGAAGTGGAAGACGAGCACGTCGTGGTTGACGGTAACCACATGCTGGCGGGCCAGAACCTGAAATTCAACGTTGAAGTCGTGGCAATTCGCGAAGCAACGGAAGAAGAGCTGGCGCACGGTCACGTTCACGGTGCTCACGGCCACGATCATGACCACGACCATGGTCACGATGGTTGCTGCGGCGGTCATGGTCATGACCACGATCACGACCACGGTCATAGCCACGGTAAAGGTGGTTGCGGCGGGAATGGCGGCTGCGGCTGCCACTAATACCCCTGAGGGTATGTCTCTCCAGGCCTGATACGCGTGAGTGTCATCAGGTTCAAAAAAAGCGGGTTACCCCGCTTTTTTTACGTCTCAATAATGGGGCGGCGGCGTCTCTTCGGACTGCGAGGCGAGATGTGAAGGCTGGCTGGCTTTCAACTTCTCGGTCACCAGTCGCATCAGATCGCGCAGCTTCGCCATCTCCAGTTCATGGGCGATAACCGTCTGATTAAGCTCTTCAATGGTCATTTCCTGGAAGGCCAGACGACTTTCCAGTTCTGCCAGACGCGCTTCCAGTGTTACATCCTGCATATTTCACCTCGTTCAGTTTCTGGCGTGATTACCGCGGCAGGGGCGGATTTTACTTAACTTTCCCTCTGCCTGCAGCATTAAGCGTGGTGAGCGAAACTAATTTAAACAAAAATAGTCTGAAAACTGTCGAATTCAGGGAGCGTGCTTATGTTGATTTGTCCCGCAACGTTTTATAGTACGTTCCTCATTTACGTTTAAACCCTGGGGTGAGAGGCCCCGGCCCTGGAGAAATGGATGAAATCACTGTTTAAAGTCACGCTGCTGGCGACCACAATGGCCGTGGCACTGAATGCGCCGCTTACCTTTGCTGCAGAAACTGCAACTAAAGAGGCTCCGGCAGCGGCAGCTGACGCTAAATCGGCTTTTAAAAATGACGACCAGAAATCAGCGTATGCGCTGGGTGCGTCTTTGGGCCGTTACATGGAAAACTCTCTCAAAGAGCAAGAAAAACTGGGCATTAAACTGGATAAAGAACAACTTATCGCAGGTGTTCAGGATGCCTTTGCAGACAAGAGTAAACTGACAGACCAGGAAATCGAGCAGACTCTGCAAGCCTTTGAAACCCGCGTGAAAACGTCCGCGCAGGAAAAAATGGAAAAAGATGCGCTTGAAAACGAAACCAAAGGCAAAGCATACCGTGATGCCTTCGCAAAAGAGAAAGGCGTTAAAACCTCTTCTACTGGCCTGGTCTATAAGGTAGAGAAAGAAGGTACAGGTGATGCGCCGAAAGACAGCGACACCGTTGTCGTTAACTACAAAGGTACGCTGATCGACGGTAAAGAGTTTGATAACTCCTATACCCGTGGTGAGCCACTTTCCTTCCGTCTTGATGGCGTTATCCCGGGCTGGACCGAAGG
>DFPL01000255.1 GCA_002377245.1 Enterobacteriaceae bacterium UBA3516 | reverse complement strand
TCACACGCTAAATTATTCCTGCATAACGATAAATGAGGTTTTCCAGAATGCGCATCTGGTTTCTTTTAGTGGCAACATTAGTGCTCGCAGGATGCAGCAGCCATCGCGCACCGCCCCCTAACGCACGGCTTTCAGATTCAATTACCGTCATTGCGGGTTTGAACGATCAGCTTCGTGACTGGCGCGGGACGCCGTATCGCTATGGTGGGATGAGCCGGAATGGCGTGGACTGCTCCGGTTTTGTCATGATGACCTTCCGTGACAAGTTCGCGCTGGCGCTGCCGCGCGACACCCGCTCGCAGGCCGATATTGGCACGCGGATCGATAAAGACGACTTGCTGCCAGGCGATCTGGTTTTCTTTAAAACAGGATCCGGTGAAAATGGGCTGCACGTTGGCATTTATGATACGGATAATGCCTTCATTCATGCCTCCACCAGTCAGGGGGTGATTCGTTCCTCACTCAATAATGTCTACTGGCGGAAAAATTTCTGGCAAGCCCGGCGTATTTGAATCCCATCCTTCATGATTCCTCACGGGCGGGTGGCTTGACCCGCCGTCGATGAGTACTAAACGCAAACTTCCGTGGATATTCCGTCTAAAATTCATCATTTCTTCAATATTTTTGATTTTACTAGGGTTTACCGCATAGTGGCTTCCCGTGACCGGGAAGTGGCTGGCAGGAAAAATTTATCCAGGATAAGCTGACAGAAGTTGTAGGGAACGCGTAACAGAATAATGGAAAATCATGAAGCCTGGCTTATTAAAATCAACTACGTTGAGAATGGTCGCATTTGTTTATCAATGCCGGATCTCACCCATGAAACGGGGCTGGCGCAATGATCGTATCGTTAGATGACTCTTACAGTTCAGAACTCTCTTTTCTGCCTGCCCGCAGCGGCTTTGGCATGCTGGTTGGGCTGGAAATTGTCGTCAATTTTGTCGGGGTGTCGAATAATGTTCGCGCCCCTGTAGAGCTCATTTTACCGCGTCTCAATGCCGCGGATGCGCTGACCTTATTTAAAGAGCAGTTGGCCCTTGCCGAGTCGTGCAAGCTATTTTTCATTCAGCATCAGCTCGTTGCCTGGATAAACATTTCACCCGCCATCGTTGAAGCATTAATTTCAGATGAAGAGTTATCAGCCACGGTTGCCCGGCTGACTTTTGTGGAACTCTCAATCACTGAAAATTTCCCCGATTTAAATCTTGGGCGTGATAATCCGCAGCTAGCCCGCTTGTGCGATCGTTATCCCATTGTGCTGGCGAATTTCGGTGCCGGTAACATAACCTCTAAAGCTATTTTCGACGGACTCTTTAAGCGCGTCGCGCTGGATAAAAACTTTGTGCATCAGCGCTTAACTTCACGCTCTTTTGAGCCTTTTATGCGGGCGATTGTGTCGCAGATTGCGCCTTACTGCCGTTCGGTCATGATTGCCGGCATTGACGACGAGAAAACGTTGAAACGTGTCGCACCTTATCAATTCAGCGCTATGCAAGGGAATCTGTGGCCTGCGGTGACGGTGCCGATGATCACCAGCCTGGTGCATGTCTAAGAAACCTTTAACTGCTGTTTAACATTCCTTAAACACTCTACAATAAAAGGCAGGAGGAACCATGAACCTGTCTTTTATTACTCGCTGGCGCGATGAGCTGCCAGGCTTTTATACCTCACTTTCCCCAACCCCTTTGCAGAATGCCCGCGTGCTCTGGCACAACGAAACGCTGGCGGAAACGATGGGGATTGCCCCATCACTGTTTACGCCTGAGGATGGGGCGGGGGTATGGGGTGGTGAAACACTGCTGCCCGGCATGTCGCCTCTGGCACAGGTCTACAGTGGGCATCAGTTTGGTGTCTGGGCCGGTCAGTTGGGCGATGGCCGGGGCATTCTGCTCGGTGAGCAACAGTTGCCGGATGGCACCACGCTGGACTGGCATTTGAAAGGGGCGGGGCTGACACCTTATTCCCGGATGGGCGACGGGCGCGCGGTCCTGCGCTCTACGCTGCGCGAAAGCCTGGCGAGTGAAGCGATGCACGCGCTTGGGATCGCCACTACGCGCGCGCTGTCGGTGGTCACCAGTGATACGCCCGTGCAGCGTGAACGCGCTGAGCCGGGGGCAATGATGATGCGTATTGCGCAAAGCCATGTCCGTTTTGGTCACTTCGAGCACTTTTACTACCGACGCGAACCGGAAAAAGTTCGTCAACTGGCCGATTTTGTTATCCGTCATCACTGGCCGCACTTGCAGGACGAGGCCGACAAATACGTGCTGTGGTTTAGCGACGTGATTACGCGCACGGCGCAGCTTATTGCTCGCTGGCAGGCGGTCGGTTTCGCCCATGGAGTAATGAACACCGATAACATGTCGATTCTGGGCCTGACAATGGACTACGGGCCCTTTGGTTTCCTGGACGACTACAAGCCGGACTTTATCTGTAACCATTCGGACTATCAGGGACGGTACAGTTTCGATAATCAGCCGACGGTTGCCCTGTGGAATTTGCAACGGCTGGCACAAACGCTTTCACCGTTTATCAGTGTCGATGCGTTAAATGCAGCGCTGGAAGGGTATCAGGAGGTCCTCCTGAACGAGTACGGAACGCTGATGCGACAGAAACTCGGTTTCTTTACCCAGCAGAAGGCAGACAATGAGGTGTTGAGCGGCCTTTTCTCGCTGATGGTTAAAGAAGGAAGCGATTACACCCGTACGTTCCGCTTGTTGAGTCATACAGCGCAACAGGAGCAACAGTCACCGCTGCGCGATGAGTTCATTGACCGCGAGGCCTTTGACAGCTGGTATACGCGCTATCGTGAACGCTTACTGGCGGAACAGGTTGATGATGCGGCACGTCAACAGGCTATGCAAAGCGTTAACCCTGCGGTGGTGTTGCGCAACTGGCTGGCACAGCGTGCGATCGAACAGGCAGAGCAAGGAAACACGGATGAACTTTATCGCCTGCATGCGGTGTTACGTGAACCGTATCGCGACCGCGACGATGATTACAGCAGGCGGCCGCCTGACTGGGGCAAGCGTCTTGAAGTGAGTTGTTCGAGTTAAACGACACTCATTTAGTGAGGATAAGTTTGCCTGCCTGGGTTTGACGCAGCAGGTATTCTTGTCCCTGATGAATGATAACAATGCGGGCGGACTTACCGAGCAGGTCCTGGCTGCTGATGCGTCGGTCGCCAGGCAGGATGCTGGCGGGGTTTGCATTCGTCGCTGGTGGCTCAGCCTGAGCGGTGGTGTTATCCCTGTTAGACATGATAGATCGCAATGAGAGTCAAGTTATATTGATAATCATTATCGATACTTCATCTGATGACGGCAAGTATTATTCAAAGAATTGATAAGTTTACTGAATAAGTGCTCTGCGCCTGCCAGGGTTAAGGCAGGCGCAAGGGGCGTTAACGTGTCGCTACTGCGGCAGCGAGGCGGTCCAGAAGAGTTTCACTGTCTTCCCAGTTCAGGCAGGGATCGGTAATCGACTGGCCGTACACCAGTGGCTGACCCGCAACAATTTTTTGCGTGCCTTCCTGCAGGAAGCTCTCAACCATGACACCGGCAATAGCCGATGAGCCCGCGCGAATTTGCTGGCAAACGTCATCACACACCTCCAGTTGACGGCGATGCTGCTTCTGACAGTTACCATGGCTAAAATCGACGACCAGTTGCTCGGGCAGATTGAACTCCCTGAGCGTTTCACAGGCACTGGCAATATCCTCGGCGTAAAAGTTAGGTTTTTTGCCGCCGCGCATAATAATGTGACCATAAGGATTGCCGCTGGTCTGATAAATCGTCATCTGACCGTTCTTGTCTGGCGAGAGGAACATATGACTGGCGCGTGAGGCACGAATTGCATCGACAGCAATACGTGTGTTGCCATCCGTCCCGTTCTTAAAGCCCACGGGGCAGGAGAGGGCAGATGCCATTTCACGGTGGATTTGGCTCTCGGTAGTCCGTGCTCCAATCGCTCCCCAACTGATCAAATCAGCAATAAACTGCCCCGTCACCATATCAAGAAACTCGGTTGCGGTCGGAACCCCCAGTTCATTCACGTCCAAAAGCAGCTTACGGGCAAGCTCAATACCATGATTAACACGATAACTGCCGTTGAGATCAGGATCGGAGATTAAGCCTTTCCAGCCCACCACGGTGCGCGGTTTTTCGAAGTAGGTGCGCATAACAATTTCGAGTTGCGTACCGTGCTTTTCCCGCAAAATTTGCAAACGGCGAGCATAGTCCATTGCCGCATCCCGATCGTGGATGGAGCAAGGACCAATAATCACTAACAGACGTTTATCTTCACCATTGAGGATTTTTTCTATACGACGTCGGGACTGAGTGACATGCTCCGCGACCTCTGGGGTCACGGGATGTCGCTGCGCAAGCTCTTCTGGCGTCACCAGAGTGTCGATGCGCGCAGTGCGAAGTTCATCGGTTTTATTCATCAGTGTTCTCAAAAATTTTTTGCTCAAACGGCGCTATGCCGGAGGCGATGCCACACCATAAACCAATCACCGCTTAATTCAATAGCAGGTTGTGATAGGCATCACATTCAAGGTCCGCATGATAGCAAAAACATTACTCATGTACTAGCTTATTAGTACATGCGGCGACTGAGCCCCATAATGTCGAGAATTTTGGTAGCAATTTCTTCAACCGAATAATTTGTGCTGTTAAGCCAGGGAATCTGGTTTTTGCGATACAGCGCTTCGACTTCCGTCACTTCCATGCGGCACTGACGCATCGACGCGTATCGGCTGTTCTCGCGGCGTTCCTCTCGGATAGCCGCTAAGCGTTCAGGATTAATGGTCAGACCAAATAATTTATGCTGAAGTGGTTTTAAGGAGGCAGGTAAAACTAAATTATCCATGTCATCAGCAATAAACGGATAATTCGCTGCGCGAATGCCGAATTGCATGGCCAGATAAAGACTAGTGGGTGTTTTGCCACACCGTGACACGCCCAGTAAAATCACCTGCGCCTGATCGAGGTTGCGCAACGAAATACCATCATCGTGCGCCAGGGTGTAATCGATAGCGGCGATACGGGCATCGTATTTAATGAGATTGCCTGGATTTAACCCATGCGTGCGATGCGCAATAGGCGTTGGTTCCAATTTTAATTCCTGCTGTAACGGAGCGACCAGTGCCTGAACGATATCCTGACAGAATCCTTCGCTCTGTAAAATAATTGTGCGGATTTCCGGTAGCACAATGGAATAAAACACCAGCGGACGGATACCAGATTGCTGAAAGATGGCGTCAATCTGGTCTTTGACCGCCCTGGCGCGGCTTTCATTCTCAACAAACGGTAGCGTGATACTGTTTATCGATACCGGAAATTGCGACATCACCGCATGTCCTAATACTTCAGCGGTGATAGCGGTACCATCGGAAATATAAAACACCTGGCGATCAACGGCACTGTCCATTTTGCTCTTCCTGATAGTCATTGATAATTATCTAAAAGCATAAATTAAAGTCTGATAACTGCGTAGCGCCTTTTTTCATTTTTTAAAATGAAACGCTATTTTTATTTTTAATGAAAAGTACAGTTCAATTTTATTAAGAGCTTACGAAGCGAATGGTTTTGTTGCTGCGATGATAATCAATGCCTTACCAATCGGCGGTAAACTGTCCGAAAAGGTAAAAAATAAAACTGCTTGAACGATTCACCGTTTTTTTCAGAAGAATAATTATGCCAGGATGATTTCGTTATCCGAGCGTTAATTATCCATTCAAATATCACAAAAGGATTGTTTCGATGTCCAATAATGGCTCGTCTCCGCTGGTGCTTTGGTATGACCAACTCGGCATGAATGATGTAGACAGAGTTGGAGGCAAGAACGCCTCTCTTGGTGAAATGATTACCAATCTGTCAGGTATGGGGGTCTCTGTACCCAATGGTTTTGCGACCACCGCCGATGCCTTTAACCAGTTCCTGGAACAAAGCGGTCTGAATCAACGCATCTATGACCTGCTGGATAAAACGGACATTGATGATGTGACCGAGCTGGCAAAAGCCGGTACCCAGATTCGTCAATGGATTGTCGATACTCCGTTCCAGCCCGCATTTGAAGAGGCCATTCACCAGGCGTATGCACAACTTTCTGCTGATGATGAGCAGGCTTCCTTTGCGGTGCGTTCTTCTGCGACAGCGGAAGATATGCCGGATGCCTCATTTGCCGGGCAGCAGGAGACCTTCCTGAACGTACAGGGCTACGATGCGGTTCTGGTGGCGGTGAAACATGTGTTTGCTTCACTGTTCAACGACAGGGCAATCTCCTACCGTGTTCACCAGGGGTACGACCATCGTGGCGTCGCACTCTCGGCTGGCGTGCAGCGAATGGTACGCTCGGATATTGGTTCCGCAGGGGTGATGTTCTCGATTGATACCGAATCCGGTTTCGATCAGGTTGTCTTTATCACTTCCGCGTTCGGGCTGGGTGAGATGGTGGTGCAGGGCGCCGTTAACCCGGACGAATTTTATGTCCATAAGCCAACGCTTGCTGCCGATCGTCCGGCCATTGTTCGCCGTACTATGGGATCGAAAAAGATTCGCATGGTCTACGCACCCACCCAGGAGCATGGCAAGCAGGTTCGCATTGAAGATGTTGAGCAGGCCGAGCGTGACCGCTTCTCTCTGACCGATAGCGAAGTCCAGGAACTGGCGAAGCAGGCTGTCCAGATTGAGAAACACTATCAACGTCCAATGGACATCGAATGGGCGAAGGATGGCCATACCGGCAAATTGTTTATTGTGCAGGCGCGCCCGGAGACCGTTC
>DFPL01000080.1 GCA_002377245.1 Enterobacteriaceae bacterium UBA3516 | reverse complement strand
ACCTGTGCCAGGTTATGCGCAATGTCGTTCATTTTCCGAGGATCATTAAATGGATATGGAAGAAATTGTGGCCCTTAGTGTAAAGCATAACGTGTCGGATCTACACCTGTGCAGTAACGCACCACCTCGCTGGCGACGACGAGGAAAGATGGAATTGGCGCCTTTTCCGGGACCGGATGTGGTGATGCTGCTGAAAAGCTGGCTCAGCGATGAACAACAGGGGGCATGGTGTGCTCAGGGGCAGGTAGATTTTGCCGTCACTCTGGAGAGCCACCGCTTGCGTGCCAGCGCCTTCGCCCATACGCAAGGGTGTTCGCTGGCGCTCCGGCTGCTGCCAGAACAGTGCCCGCAATTGCATAGTCTGGGTACGCCGCGGGCGATCCCCGAGCTGCTGACCAGGGATAACGGCCTGATTCTGGTGACCGGGGCCACCGGCAGCGGCAAGTCCACCACGCTTGCGGCAATGGTCGACTTTCTCAATCACCACAGCGACGGACATATCCTGACCCTGGAAGATCCGGTGGAGTTTATCCATCAGAGCAAACGTTGCCTGGTGCAGCAGCGGGAGATTGGCCTGCACTGCAACGCCTTTGCCGATGCGCTGCGGGCGGCATTGCGGGAAGATCCCGATGTGATCCTGTTAGGCGAACTGCGCGATAGCGAAACGATCCGCCTTGCGCTTACCGCCGCAGAGACCGGGCATCTGGTGCTGGCGACCCTGCATACCCGTGGCGCAGCCCAGGCGATAGAGCGGCTGGTGGATGCCTTCCCGGCGGAGGAAAAAGAGCCGGTACGCAAGCAGCTGGCCGGCAGTTTGCAGGCGGTGCTGGCACAAAAACTCGAAAGGGACAACCAGCAGGGGCGCGTGGCGCTGTTTGAGTTACTCATTAACACCCCAGCTGCGGCGAATTTGATTCGTGAAGGCAAAACCTATCAACTGCCTGGCGTGATCCAGACCGGGCTGCAGGCAGGGATGCAGAACTTCGAGCAGAGCCGTGCTGAACGCAAGGCGCAGGGGCGGCTTTAAAGCACGGGCAATTTACGGCAGAGAATGATTTTCACGGCCTTGTATCCTTCTGTGCGGGCGGTAAAATCGAGCCTCCGATTGCACACCTTAAAAGCGGCTATGTCATCACAACCGAACCAAAGTCTTATCGACGGCATTCGCTGTCTGCAATATCTGGTTTCCAGCGGCCGCGCCATTGGCTGCCGTGAACTTGCGCGGCTGATGGGGATCAACACCACCCGTGTTAACCGCTTGCTGATGACCATGGCCTCCATTGGCCTGACCATGCAGGACGAGCATCGGCGTTACCTGCCTGGCCCCGGTATTCATGCCCTGGCTGCCCAGTCTATCCGCGGTTCCGAGCTTTTCTCCCGCGCCTTGCCCCGGCTGGAGCGCGATGCACCACGCGATATCGTGGTGGCGCTGGGTGTGTTGTGGGAAGACCAGGTGATCTATATCTGGCACTCCGTGCCCGGCAGCCAGACCACCCAGGCGCTGGCAGGTTTTCATATGCTGCCCGCATGGCAATCCGTTATCGGTATGGCGCTGCTCGCCGCCGAAACGGACGAAGCGCTGCAAAAACGTTTTACCGCTGAGCAGTGGCAGCAACTGGCTCCCCATGTTGCGCAGCAGCGTAGCGAAGGGCGCGTAGTCTGGCATCACGACGACGGCGAAGTCTCGATGGCAAAACCGCTCGGTGCGCACTCTGCCGCGCTGGCGTTTGCCGGAATGTGGCAGGCCGATGAGACCGTTGTCGACGAACGTCTGAGCGAGCTTCACACCCTTGCACGACGGCTGACGCAAAAGCCGTAAATTCTCTCTACTGTTTCTTTTATAGAAACATTGAATGAAATGCAAAAAAGTCGCCTCAAAACTGTGAGGACGATCGAGGGAGTGTGGCTATTGATGTCGGGAAAAGAGAAGGGCTGAAGTGTGTTCAGCCCGTTCTGTCAGAGGTGCTGCTCGAAGTAACTTTCCAGAATGATGACGGCAGAGGCGGAGTCGATGCTGCCTTTATTGAGGGCGCGAAATCCCCCCTGTTCAAACAGTCCGGCGCGCGCTTCAACGGTGCTCAGACGCTCATCGTGCAGCGTCACCGTAACGCCAAAACGGCCATGGATACGATTGGCAAACTTGCGCGCACGGGCGGTGAGCGGTTGCTCAGTGCCGTCCATATTTAGCGGAAGACCAACAATAACCGCGTCTGGCTGCCACTCTTTAATCAGCTTGTCGATAAGATTCCAGTCCGGCGTACCGTCCTGCGCCTTCAGCGCATTGAGCGGGCGTGCGGTACCGGTTATCCGTTGGCCGATGGCGACGCCAATGCTTTTGGTGCCGAAATCAAACGCCAGTAAGGTTCCACTCATCAGGCATGTCCCGCCACGCCAGGCATGGTCAGGATATCAATACCGATGAGTTTCGCCGCTTCACGCCAGCGATCGGCAATCGGCGTCTTAAACAGGATGTTCAAATCTGCCGGGGCGGTAAGCCAGGCATTATCAAGAATCTCCTGTTCCAGTTGGCCCTTTTCCCAGGAGGAGTAGCCGAGGGCGACCAGCACTTCTTTCGGCTGCCTGGCGGTCCCCATGGTTTCCAGCACATCACGGGAAGTGGTGATGATGGTGTTATCGGAGACGCGAATGCTTGAGGAAAAGTTGTTTGGCGGCGTATGCAAAATAAAGCCGCGATCTTCCGCCAGCGGCCCGCCCAACAGCACGGGTTTATCCAGACGAATGTCCGGGTCCCGCTCTTCAGGCTGGATTTTGAGTTTATCCAGAACCCCTTCAACTTTCAGGTTTTCCAGAGGTTTATTAATGATGAGCCCCATTGCTCCATCGTCGTTGTATTCGCAGACGTAAACCACGGAACGGCGAAACAGCGGATCCTGGAGAGCAGGCATGGCAATCAGAAAGTGATGCTGTAAATTCATTGTCAGAGGTTCTGTTTCCTGGTTCAAAAAAGCGGCAGTTCAGTATGCGGGGAAAGGAGCATGCTGTCACTGCCAGACTTAAGGGGGGTAAAATACCCGTCATACTTCAAGTTGCATGTGCGTTGGCGTTACTCGGCCTTTGGCCTCGCCCCTTCGGGGCCAGCGCAAGCGCTGTTCAAACTGGCTACGCCAGTTAGTACTCGCCCATCCCAGTCACTTACTGGAGTAAGCTCCTGGGGGTTCACTGCGTTGCCACCTGTCTGCAACTCGAATTATTTAGGGTATATAACTTAACGAGTTATGCACCAAATCATTATTTCGCCAGACGTGCTTCAATGGCGTCCATCAGCATACCGGTGATGGAGACCGGGAACTCAGCTTCGATTTCGCGAATACAGGTCGGGCTGGTGACGTTAATCTCCGTGAGACGATCGCCGATGATATCCAGACCGACAAAAATCAGCCCCTTCGCTTTCAGGGTCGGGGCGACACGGCGCGCAATGGCCCAGTCGCTTTCGGTCAACGGACGCGGTTCGCCACGGCCCCCGGCTGCCAGGTTGCCACGGGTTTCGCCGCCTTGCGGGATACGCGCAAGGCAGTAGGGAACCGGCTCTCCGTCCACCACCAATACGCGTTTGTCGCCGTCTTTGATGGCCGGCAGGTAATTTTGCGCCATGCAGTAACGGTTGCCTAAATCGGTCAGGGTTTCGGTGATCACGCCGAGGTTAGGATCCCCCTCTTTTACGCGGAAGATAGACGCGCCGCCCATACCGTCCAGCGGTTTAAGGATGATGTCGGTGTGCTTTTGCCAGAACGCTTTGATCTGCGCTTTGTTGCGTGTCACCAGCGTTTCCGGGGTCAGTTCCGGGAACCAGGCGGTGAAGAGTTTTTCGTTACAGTCGCGCAGGCTCTGCGGTTTATTGACGATCAGCGTGCCTTTCTCTTCGGCACGCTCAAGGATGTAAGTCGCGTAGATAAATTCGGTATCGAACGGCGGATCCTTACGCATCAGTACGGCGTCCAGCGAGGCGAGCTCTATGTCCTGCTCGCTGCCAAATTCGTACCACTTGTCATAATTCTGCTCAACGGAGAGCAGACGAGTCCGCGCACGGGCTTCACCGTTGATCAGGTAAAGATCCGCCATTTCCATATAGTGCAGTTCATAGCCGCGACGCTGCGCTTCGAGCAGCATGGCAAAGCTGGAATCTTTTTTGATATTAATCTGCGCGATGGGGTCCATCACGATGCCGAGCTTAATCATTATGCTTCTCCGTTTAACCTAAATCGCCAAAACGTACCTGCAGTGCGGTGATGGCGGTCAGTGCCGTTGTCTCAGTGCGCAATACGCGGGGTCCCAACAGAATATCAGTAAACTGGTAACGTGCGGTCATGGCAATTTCATCGGCGGTCAACCCGCCTTCCGGGCCAATCAGCAGCCGGACACGCTCGACCGGTAATGGCAACGTGTTAATGCTCTGGCTGGCGCGAGGGTGAAGATTAAGCTTAAGGCCGTTCTCTTCTTCTGCACACCAGGCTTCGAGATCCATTGCCGGACGAATTTCCGGTACCCGGTTGCGGCCACACTGTTCACAGGCGGCAATGGCAATTTTCTGCCACTGCCCGAGCTTCTTATTCAGGCGCTCGGCATCGAGTTTAACGCCACAGCGCTCGGAAAAAAGTGGCGTAATGAGGCTTACACCCAGTTCGATCGATTTCTGGATAGTGAATTCCATTTTTTCACCCCTCGACATCACCTGGCCGAGGTGAATGTGCAGCGGCGATTCATGGTCATCAACCTCGGCGTGGGTAATGTTGACGATCACGCTCTTTTTATCGGCACGGGTGATGTGGGCGTCAAAAACCTGGTTTGAGCCATCAAACAACTGGACAGCCTGGCCCTGACCCATACGCAGTACGCGACCCACGTGGTTTGCGGCATCGTCGGCAAGCGCGATTTCGGCGCCAACGGTAAGAGCGTCGGGATGATAAATACGTGGAATGCGCATTGTAGTAATTCCATGGCGTGTGCGGCGTAACCGCTCTTCAGAGTGAGAGAGCAAGGGATACGCCGCGAATAAACAATTGCCGCTAGTGTAGGTTAGCTCTTTCGCGCCATGCAAGCGCGCTGGACGTAAGGGTTATGGTTGCCCTGGACTTTGGCAATACGGGATTCACGGGTGCATTCCCAGTCTGTCACCGGGTAGAGTTTATCCCAGGCGGTAAAAAGCTGGGTCTGCTGACGAGAGAGCGTAAGCTGATACTGGTCGCGCATATAAAAATAGGTGCGCGCTATCGACCCCCTGGCGCGGGCGGGCGGTTCGGCCAGTTTGGCCTTGAAGTCGACCTTCATTTCACAGCGACCATATTGTCCTTCACCGCCGTTCCACTGGCTGTACATAAAGTTGCCGCGATCGGCATTCACTTCACCTACCGCCGGTTGCAGGTTGTGCATATCGCTTTCTATTTTGCGATAGACCGGATCTTTGGCGCAGTTTTTACGGCCACCCTCCTGCCAGCACTGGCGCTGATGGCCAAACTGCCAGGCGGGAACCACATGCTCCCACTCGATGCGGTTGGCGCGGTTTTCATTTTTACGCACCTGATAGCCGCAGGAGGCCAGATCAACGACCCCTTTTTTACCCTGCCACTGAATTTTACAGCCGCAATAAAAATCGCCCGGCACGTCAGCATTGACCTTAACGCCCGCGGCTTTGGCCTGAGAAAAGCTATTGATACCCTCTGCAAAGGCCGGCGCGGCCACGAGTACCAACAGTAAAGAGAAGATGATGCGGAACATGGTGCACTCCCTGTCAGTTGAAGTGCGCAACGTAACGGAAGCGGTTCCGGGATGCAATCAGTTGGTGCACAAAACGTTCTTAATGATTCATGTAATTAGCGCTCGGGCACCAGGGTTTCACCGCAGTGCACGCAGCGATAAGTCGTCTCACCACGCACCACACGGTTATGTCGGCGGACGGTTAACTGATGCTGTTGGCATTTACACTTATAAGGGAACGTATTGCGCTGAACTGACTCCAGCTCGAACTGATGCGTGCGCCTGGCGGGAACGCCGAGCACACTCTCCATCATCCATTTCCACTCTTTACCGTGGGGCGGAACACGACCAAAATGCTTCCACACCAGCAGATGCGCCAGCTCATGCGGCACGACTTCATCGATAAACGCCTGCTCGTTTTCCACTAACAATACCGGATTGAGACGGATTTCCCAGGTGTTGAGCCAGGCGGTGCCGGCCGCCGTGCCGCGTTGCTGATACAGCAGCTTCGGTTCTGGGTAATGGCGTTCCAGCTTGCTGTTAGCAAGGGCAAGTTTTTCCCGCAGGCTACGCATAACGGCCTGCTGAGTGGCGATAGGGAGGCGGGTGGTTTTCATACCGGCAGAGGATAGGGCGCGGCGCGGGGGAGTGCAAGAGAAAGCCTCACCGGGTTGGGTGAGGCTTTTGTAACTTATAGCGATTGCAGGAAGGCCAGCAGATCGTTATTCAGTTGATCCTGATGGGTGACGGCAAAACCGTGCGGCGCATTGTCATACACTTTCAACTGCGCGCCTGGAATCATCTCTGCCGCGACTTTGCCGGTGGATTCGAACGGCACAACCTGGTCGTTGCTGCCATGAATCACCAGCGTCGGCACGTCAACTTTCGCCATATCCGGGCGGAAATCGGTTTCGCCAAAAGCGGTTACGCAATCGATGGTGCCTTTGAGCGAAGCCAGCAGCGCAATGTTCAGCGTCTGGGTCAGCACGCCCTCGGAGACCTGTTGCCCGGCGTTAAGTCCATAGAAAGGTGTGGCAAAATCGCTGATAAACTGCGCGCGATCTTTACGCAGCCCGTCGCGAATACCGTCGAAGACGCTCTTATCCACGCCCTGCGGATAGTCGGCGGTTTTACCGAAGATAGGGGTTACCGCACCCAGCAGCACCAGCGCTTTCACGCGTGATGTGCCGTAGCGGCCGATATAGCGCGATACATCACCGCCGCCCATGGAGAAGCCCACCAGCGTCACGTCCTGCAGATCCAGCGTGGTGATGAGATCATTGATGTCGGAGGCAAACGTGTCGTAGTTATACCCTTCCCACGGCTGATCAGAACGACCAAAGCCGCGACGGTCAAAGGCAATGACACGGTAGCCGCGTTCGGCGAGGAAGTTCAGTTGGCTGTCCCACATGTCGCCATCCAGCGGCCAGCCGTGGCTGAACAAGACCGGTTTGCCTGTGCCCCAGTCTTTGTAATAAATCTGCGTACCGTCCTGCGTTTTGATGGTGCTCATAGCTCAATCCTCACTGTCGCTTTACTTGGGTTTTTAGGGAGAGTGTTTACATTATGGGCGTTATCAGATAACGCGCCTCGGGAAGATGGCTACCCCGATGGAAAGCCTGCACTTTGCTCTGGATCAGCAGGTCGTTGACCGTGTGTCGCTCAAGCTGGCGCAGATGTTCAATCCAGGTGCCAACCACGAAAGATTCCACGAACACGCCCGGGCGTTGCATATCTTCGTATACCGACCAGCTCAGCGCACCGCCGCGAACCCGCACCCGGCGGATTTCCTGCACGCAGACGACAAATTCGGCCACATCGTCGGGGTCGATAACGTAGTCGTACATCACCATCACCGGCCCGCGCTCATGGGAAATATCGAGCGACTGCGCATGGCTGTCGATGTCACGAATATCCAGATTCAGGTCGGGATCTTTGTTCAGCTTCCAGCGCAGGGCCGTCAGGCTTGCCAGCAGCATGCCCGCCGTTGCCACGCAGAGTGAGGCTGGAATACCAAAGTGCGAGGCCAGTTGCCCCCAGATGGCGCTGCCCAGCGTCATTGAACCAAAGAAAACCGTCAGGTAGACCGCCAGCGCTCGCGCTTTCACCCATTTCGCCGCGCTGCGCTGCGCGCCCACATTGAGCGTTGAGAGCACCGCGATCCAGGCAAAGCCGGTCAGAAATTCAAAGGCATTAAGCCACCAGACGTGACGGACAAAGGCTAACGCCAGCATGCTGACGGCAAATATGGCGCTGTTGAGCACCATCAATTTGTCGGGATCGAAGTGCTTACGCAGCCGTGGCAGCACAATCGCTCCGCAAATCGCCCCCACGCCAATGCAGGCCAGCATGATCCCGTAACCACCGGGGCCCAGACCCAGCTCGCGGCGGGCGACCAGCGGCAGCAATGCCCAGCCCGCACTGGCGAAGGTGAAGAAGGCCACGGTGCGTACCAGCACATTTCTCAGCACGGGTGCGGCATGCACATAGCGCAGCCCGGCGCGCACGGCAGAGAAGAAATGCTCAGGCGGCAGGCGTTGAATGGAGGGTTCCGCTTTCCAACGCCACAGCACATACGCCACGCCCAATACGGAGAGCGAGTTGAGGGCGAACACCACCCACGGGCCGGCAAAGGAGAGCACCAGCCCGCCCAGTGCCGGGCCGATGGCGCGACTGATGTTAATACCAAGCGAGTTAAGCGCAATGGCCGGGGCCAGCTCATGCTTTTCCACCAGGTCCGGCACGATGGCCTGAAATGGCGGGGAGCTCATGGCCGCGCCTGCGCTTAGCAGGAAGGCGGCAACCAGCAGCACCGTCGGCGTCACCAGTCCGGCAAACGAGAGCAGGGTGAGTCCGGCGGCGGCAATAAACACCCAGAGCTGCGAAAAGAGCAGGTACTTGCGACGGTCAACAATGTCCGCCATCACCCCGGAAGGAAGGGCGAAGAGGAACATCGGCAGGCTGCTCGCCGCCTGGACCAGCGCAACGGCGAGCGGGTCAGCGCTCAGCGTCAGCATGGTCCAGTTCACCCCCACATCGTTCATCCATGAACCGATGTTGGAGACCACCGTGGCAATCCATAGCATACGAAATACCGGCTGGCGTAGCGGCTGCCAGGAGGAGGTGCTGGCGGGGACAGCGCTCACACCTTCCTTAGCCGCCTGCGACGACGCCGTATGGATATCATTGACTTGTGCCATGCCCTAACTCCTGTTCCCCGGGCACGCGAACGCGCCAGTTACCTGCGCCGGTTAATGCCAGCGTGGTAAAGATGATGAGCAGTAACCAGCCAAACTGACCTTCGCCAATACTCCACTGCGGGTGTACCACCAGCATCGCCACCAGCANNAGCAGCACGGCGATAATCGGTAGGCAGGCAAGGCGCGTACCGATACCGAGAATGATGAATATCGGGCACACCACTTCAGCAAAAATGGCCGGTAGCAGGCTCATCCATGGGCCGAAGCCAAACGGATCTTCGATTCGGGTGAGTTCTTCACTGAAGTTCAACACCTTCGGCAGACCATGCACATAGAGGAGCAGCAGGCTGCCGGTGA
>DFPL01000254.1 GCA_002377245.1 Enterobacteriaceae bacterium UBA3516 | reverse complement strand
CTTGGCAAAGACGCCAAAGATCAGGCTGGTCTTGATAAGATCATGATCGACCTCGACGGTACTGAAAACAAATCTAACTTCGGTGCTAACGCAATCCTGGCCGTTTCCCTGGCTGCTGCTAAAGCTGCTGCTGCCTCTAAAGGCCTGCCGCTGTATGCACACATCGCTGAACTGAACGGCACCCCGGGCAAATACTCCATGCCGGTTCCGATGATGAACATCATCAACGGTGGTGAGCACGCTGACAACAACGTAGACATTCAGGAATTCATGATTCAGCCAGTTGGCGCGAAATCCCTGAAAGAAGCGGTACGTATGGGTTCTGAAGTGTTCCACAACCTGGCGAAAGTGCTGAAATCTAAAGGCATGAACACAGCTGTTGGTGACGAAGGTGGCTATGCGCCGAACCTGGGTTCCAACGCCGAAGCGCTGGCTGTTATCGCTGAAGCGGTAAAAGCTGCGGGCTACGAGCTGGGCAAAGACATCACTCTGGCGATGGACTGTGCAGCATCTGAATTTTACAAAGACGGTAAATACGTTCTGGCTGGCGAAGGCAACAAAGCATTCACCTCCGAAGAATTCACTCACTTCCTGGAAGACCTGACCAAACAGTACCCGATCGTATCCATCGAAGATGGTCTGGACGAGTCTGACTGGGACGGTTTCGCATACCAGACCAAAGTACTGGGCGACAAAATCCAGCTGGTTGGTGACGACCTGTTCGTAACCAACACCAAGATCCTGAAAGAAGGCATCGAAAAAGGCATCGTTAACTCCATCCTGATCAAATTCAACCAGATCGGTTCTCTGACCGAAACTCTGGCTGCGATCAAAATGGCGAAAGACGCTGGCTATACTGCTGTCATCTCTCACCGTTCTGGCGAAACTGAAGACGCGACCATTGCCGACCTGGCTGTGGGTACCGCTGCTGGCCAGATCAAAACCGGTTCTATGAGCCGTTCTGACCGTGTTGCTAAATACAACCAGCTGATTCGTATCGAAGAAGCACTGGGTGAGCAAGCACCGTACAACGGTCGTAAAGAGATCAAAGGTCAGGCATAAGCCTCTCTTTCTCTGAAATATAAATGCCAGTCTTCGGACTGGCATTTTTTTTATCTCAACGTTAATGATTATTTAAAATCGACGGCCATTTGCTGCGGAATAGTCAAACCGCGCGTGGTCTGCACACAGCGTGCAATATAATCAGTAAAACGCGGAGGTTGCGGCATACCCAGCCCAATCAGCTTGTCATTACTGAAGCGGACGTTGAGCATGGCAAAGGCGCCGTACAAACGCATGGCTTTAAGCATCAGGCGCTCATTACACGGCCCGAAAATATCTTTCAGTTCACGCCGCATTTTCACCAGCGTTTCGTAAGTCACCTGGGCATAAACATCTTTTACAGGTGCTCTTTCCAGCGCTGTCGACATAGCCAGATCGATATCAGCAAACTTCACGCTGTGCTGTTCGCCCGCAGAGATATGAATGACCTCCCCGGACGGAATCTCACTGTTCAGTATCATCAGCAGTGCATCGGCGCAATAGTCCACCGGTACAACGTCAACTCTGTCATCCAGTGAACACATGAATTTTTGCAGCATCAGCGCCATGCTGAATACCCAAAATATGCTGCTGGAGGGCTGACAACCAAAATGAGTGTGGCCCACCACAATCGACGGACGAGCAATCACCAGCGGCAACTGTGGATACGTTTCACGCATCAACTGTTCAATGGTGGATTTTGAATGGGTATATTCCACCAGATGTTCGGCGTTATCTTTGAAGTCTGGGCTTTCATACACTAGTGAGTCTGCTTGCGGTGCACATGACATGGCAGTGCCCACATGCAGAAAACGCTGTAAGCCTCTCACTTTTGCCATACGCCCTGCGAAGGCCAGGGTGCCTTCCACGTTCACTTTCCAGATGAGTGGATTGCTCCCAAAGGAAGCGACGGCTGCGCAATTTAAGACGTGGGTGACATCATCAAGACGGCGATCGTCAAGAAAGTGCTCCGGAGTGCCTAAATCACCGATAAGAATATGTTCAGCCGTCAGCCTCGCCAGACGCTGTTCGCTGATGTTGAATTTGCGCATATTTTCTTTCACGCGCTCAACGCCTGCATGGGCATCTGCTGCTCTGACTAAAAGTAAATAATTGATTTGGCTATCATCATTAAGTATTTTTTCAAACACCGCGCCGCCGAGAAAACCGGTCACACCTGTAATCAAAAGAGTATTCATTATTGCTTGCTCGCTGTTGTGCATTCGGCGGATTGTATTTGGCGGTAATTAAACAATCCTTAAATAAGAGCAGCAGTAAAAAAGGGAATTCTTAAGGTTATTTTAAGGTTGTGTTTTAGGCGGTGAATGTTTTGACAAGAATTAACTTTAGTAAATTCAATTTAAAAATAAATATTTATAGTTATATGATTTTTAAGGTTATATTTTAAGTGCTGCCGTTTTTTATTTGCTTTAAAATTCGAATTCCTTGCCTTATTTGAAATAAACAATTACAAATCAGCAATGCTTAGCTATCTAATTAAAATCATCATTTAACCTTAATGCTGGAGACAATTACGCAACAATTGCCAACCCGGCAGCTCGCCCTGATAGACGAAATCTGCAATAATTACGGTTTATTCCTGAGACTGAGTTGATGATGCAGTACCCGATTAATGAGATGTTCCAGACCCTGCAAGGTGAGGGTTACTTTACTGGCGTCCCCGCCATTTTTATACGTTTACAGGGATGCCCGGTGGGGTGCGCCTGGTGCGACACCAAACATACCTGGGATAAGCTTGAAGATCGGGAAATCTCCCTCTATAGCATTCTGGCAAAAACCAAAGAGAACGATAAGTGGGGCGCGGCGACCAGCGAGGACTTATTGGCCATTATTGAGCGCCAGGGCTGGACGGCTCGCCATGTGGTGATAACGGGCGGCGAACCCTGCATTCATGACCTGATTCCACTCACGCATTTACTGGCAAAACACGGATTCAGTTGCCAGATTGAGACCAGCGGTACGCATGAAGTGCGTACTTCACATGCCACCTGGGTCACCGTATCGCCGAAAGTGAATATGCGAGGTGGGTATGACATTCTCCAGCAGGCGCTGGAACGTGCGGATGAAATTAAACATCCTGTCGGGCGTATGCGAGATATTGAAGCGCTGGATGAATTACTGACGCAACTGAAAGACGATAAGCATCGGGTGATTGCCCTTCAGCCTATTAGCCAAAAAGACGATGCCACGCGGCTGTGCATCGACACCTGCATCGCACGCAACTGGCGCCTGTCGATGCAGACGCACAAATACCTGAATATCGCCTGATTATTTCGCGCCTGGATCAACACCTCTCAAAAAAGCGTCTTGTGTTATAGCAAGGCGCTTTTTTTTGATATGTGCTTTTAACACCGGGTCGGTGAAATGAAATTAGCACGACGTTTATATCTTTTTTTACAGCGCTATCAGTAAGTTAGTTTTATACATTTACTTAAAAAAATCGGTAGATTTTTAAGAGTGATAAATCTTATTATAATTCAGTAAGTTGTGATTAGAGTGTTCCCCGCGCGAGCGGGGATAAACCGAATGAGGTAGGGCTGATGATCGATATCTGCAAGTATTCCCCGCGCGAGCGGGGATAAACCGCTGAATAAGGGCACTCGTTGCCGGATGGGTTAGTGTTCCCCGCGCGAGCGGGGATAAACCGGCTGGCATGGACAGGAGCCGGTCCAGGCTGGTGTGTTCCCCGCGCGAGCGGGGATAAACCGTGTAGCGACCGCCACCGGACAGATATTCTCCAGTGTTCCCCGCGCGAGCGGGGATAAACCGGTGACGAATGACCGCTGGTTGTTTCTCGAATTGTGTTCCCCGCGTGAGCGGGGATAAACCGTGACCCCTGTAACCAACGCGTTGCCTGCTGTTGTGTTCCCCGCGTGAGCGCTGAGGAATCCCCAGTAATATTACGTTTTACAGCGATAACACTGCGCCATGAGAAAACAGCAGTCACCGCGATGACTGGGTCCGGCTGAAAATCGACGAAGCGTATCCGTACGGCCGGCGCGACGCGCAGGGATGCGCGGCGAGGGCGACTT
>DFPL01000251.1 GCA_002377245.1 Enterobacteriaceae bacterium UBA3516 | reverse complement strand
CACAGACGCCGGAATACAAGGCGTTCTTAGTTAACATCGAGAAGGCGTAGGGGAAGGAGACCATCAATGTCTATGCAATCACAGGATATTATTAAACGTTCAGCCACCAATGGCTTTACGCCTCCCCCTCAGGCGCGGGATTTCCGTGCCGAGGTCGCCAAACTGATAGATGTCTCCACCTGCATTGGCTGCAAAGGGTGTCAGGTGGCCTGCTCTGAATGGAACGACATCCGCGACGAGGTGGGGTACTGCAACGGCGTGTATGACAATCCTACGGATTTGAGTGCGAAATCCTGGACGGTGATGCGTTTTAGCGAAATAGAGCAGAACGACAAACTGGAGTGGTTAATTCGCAAAGATGGCTGTATGCACTGTGCGGATCCGGGCTGTCTTAAAGCCTGTCCGTCAGCCGGCGCCATTATTCAGTACGCCAACGGCATTGTCGATTTTCAGTCTGAACACTGCATCGGCTGTGGCTACTGTATTGCCGGCTGCCCGTTCAATATTCCCCGTCTCAACCCGGACGATAACCGCGTCTACAAGTGCACGCTGTGCGTTGACCGGGTGAGCGTGGGCCAGGAGCCGGCCTGCGTGAAAACCTGCCCAACCGGCGCGATTCAGTTTGGTACCAAAAAAGAGATGCTTGACGTAGCTCAAACCCGTGTAGCGCAGCTGAAAAAACGCGGCTACGCCGATGCGGGGATTTACAACCCAGAGGGCGTGGGGGGCACGCATGTGATGTATGTGCTGCACCATGCCGACAGCCCGGAGTTGTACCATGGGCTGCCTGCCGATCCCCAGATTGCGATGCCGGTGAATCTCTGGAAAGGGATCCTTAAACCGCTCTCTGCCGCAGGTTTTATCGCCACCTTTGCCGGGCTTATCTATCACTACGTCGGTATCGGGCCAAACAAGGAAACGGATGATGAGGAAGAGGAGCACGACCATGAGTAAACGCAAAATGATCCTGCGCACTTCGTTTATCGACAGGGCCTGCCACTGGACGGTCGTGATCAGTTTCTTTCTGGTCTCTCTTTCAGGCATCGCGCTGTTTTTCCCGACCCTACAGTGGCTGACGCAAACCTTCGGCACACCGCAAATGGGCCGACTGCTGCACCCATTTTTTGGTCTGCTGATTTTTGTGCTGCTGATGTTTATGTTTGTGCGTTTCGTGCATCACAACATCCCTGACAACCAGGATATCCCCTGGTTTAAAAGCATTGTTGAAGTGCTGAAAGGCAATGAGCACAAAGTGGCAGACGTGGGTAAATACAATGCCGGGCAGAAAATGATGTTCTGGAGCATCATGAGCCTGATCTTTGTCTTGCTGGTGACCGGGGTGATTATCTGGCGGCCTTACTTTTCGTCCTATTTTCCTATTAGCGTGGTGCGCTGGAGCCTGCTGGTGCATGCGACGGCGGCCATCGTCTTAATTCATGCCATTTTGATCCACATGTATATGGCGTTCTGGGTGAAAGGTTCGATCAAGGGAATGGTTGAGGGCAAGGTGAGCCGTCGCTGGGCGAAGAAACACCATCCGCGCTGGTACCGTGAAGTCGAGGCGGCGGAAGCCACCGAAGAGAATAAAGCGTTGTAAGCCTCATGCCCGGCGGCGTTTAACGGCGGTAACGCCGCCGGGCATTTCCTCAATGATGGTTGCGAAGCCAGGCGACTAAATCCTCTGCAATCAGCGGCCGGGAGAAGTAAAAACCCTGCGCTTCATCGCAGCCGAAGGCCTTCAGGATGTTGGCCGTCTCTTCATCTTCAACCCCTTCTGCCAGAACGGTGTAATCCAGCTCTTTAAGCATGGCGATAATATTTTTTGCGATGATGCGACTGCCCAAATCTTCGGTGATTTTGCTGATGATAGAGCGGTCCAGTTTGATGATATCCAGCGGAATTTTGCGCAGGTAATTGATGTTACTGTAGCCCGCGCCAAAGTCATCAAGCAGGATTTTAAATCCCCTGATTTTAAGCATATCCAGCTCCTGGAGTGCGGTTTCGTTGGCGATGATCTCCTCGGTTTCCAGACACTCAATACGGATGTCTGAGGTTGTCAGGCCATGTTTCAGCAATTTACTTTCGAGGTGGTTAGCAAAGCCTGGCTGGGAGACATCGCTGGCGGTGAAGTTGATTGAAACCGGTATCTGAATATTCTCTGCCCGCCATAACGTGACCTGCCGCAGAACCTCATCGACGACCCAGTTGGTGATGTCGTTCATCAAGGTGGTTTTCTGTGCGAGGGAAACAATAACCGTGGGCGAAATGGGCCCCCGTTCGGGGTGCGTCCAGCGCAGCAAGGCCTCCACACCGACCGTTTTTTCGCAGTGGAGTAATATCTTTGGTTGATAAACGAGAAAAATTTGCCCCGACGACTTGAATGCCTCGCCTAAATCATAAAGGAGTTTGAAGTCGTCATTGCGCTTTTGGTCCAGATTGACGTCAAATTCTTTAACCGGTATGGACTGTCTGATGGCCTCATGCAACGCGCTGACGCCGCGCCGAAGGAGTTCGGCCGTGGTGACCGTCTGGCCCCTGAAAAGCACAAAACCGGTGAAAATATTTAACTCAACCTCCACCTCTCCCGTAATTCTGGCGCGGGTCGACGGCAGTTTTTTGACTCTGCGGATAAGGGTTCGGGCATACTCTTTTTTCACCAGAACGGCATAGCGCCCGGTGGCAAAAGCATACAACGCCACAGCGTCATCTAATTGCAGACGCATCCTGAGCAACGGGCCAAAGCTATGGAGCATCTTTTCGATGGCCGCCAGACCCAGATAGCGCGAAAGCTCGTAAGCCCGTGGGATGTCAATGCAATCAAAAATCAGCAATCCGTACTCAGCGTCGGCGTCCTTTTCGGTCAGTCGCTCGATTTCACTGCGCAAATGCTGGCGATTGGGTAGACCGGTCAGGGGATCGATACGGCCTAACGAATACCATGACTCCAGGTAAGCGCTCGCCAGAGACGCAATGCGCAAAAACTCTTCAATGTGGGCTTCCGTTGGCGTGAAAGGGCTTTCTTCACTGACGCATAACGTGCCGAGCGCAAACCCCTCTTTCGTTTTGAGCGGCGCGGCAGCATAAAAAATGACATGCCCATTGGTGACGAGAGGGTGACTGACGAAGCGCGGGTCCAGACGGGTGTCAGAGCAGATTATAGGTTTGCATGCGGCCACTGAGTGCTTGCACATACTCTCTTCAATGGGCATTTTGCCCGCAAGGTCAGGAATGTTGACGGAGAATTTTATGTACTGAAATATTTCGTCGAAAATGGTGACAAAACACCCCGACACACCCATGACTTTACTGGCCAGCCAGGCAAATTCCCCCAGAGCGCGATCCCGTTCAGCATCGTCTCTTTTCAGAATCTCAATAGCAGCCAGTTTTTTTGCTTCGTGTTTGTTGAGGCCAGAGAACATGAGTACTCCTGGAGAAGGGGCATAAGCTTAATCTTTACCTGTTACCTCACTGCCGTCCACTGTTAAACACGCAATCTCACCCTTTTTTAAG
>DFPL01000253.1 GCA_002377245.1 Enterobacteriaceae bacterium UBA3516 | reverse complement strand
CCCAACTGGCCGATACCGATAGGCAGCACGATGACGGTGTTCGTGCCTTTCGGGTAGTAATAGAGGCGCATTTCAGCACTGTTAATCACGATACCTTCATGCACAGTATCCGGCAGAATCAGCTGCTGCGGGATGTTCATCACCGTACCGCCTTTCGGCAGGAAGGCATCAATACCCGGGTTGGCTTCCGTCATGTTGGAAAGACCCATCTGGTACTCCGCCGCAAAGTACTCCAGCGGCTGGGTATTGCCTTCTGGGATCGTCACGACCTGGTTCTGGCCGACAAGACGACTGCCATCGGTTGGCAGCGGGTAAGTAACAGCAGACGCGGTATTACAAAAGCCTACGACGGCAAACGCCGCCGCTAAAAGCGTTTTTATTTTCATGTTCATGTTGTGCGAGATTCGTGCCACAGGCCGTTGGGTTAATAATGCTTTCTAATGATGGGAGCGCATTATATGTGCATTCCTGACCGCATGGAATTCGGATGTGTACTAAATCACACTTTTTTCCCGTTGCTTTCATTTTAGCCCTGCGTTTCGAAGCAGGAATCTAATTCGGAATTGTGGCATAATACGGTGTTTGTCACACATTTCAGGATACTTCCGTGTTAGTAACCAGCAACGTCACCATGCAGTTCGGCAGCAAGCCGCTCTTTGAAAACATTTCCGTCAAATTTGGCGGCGGCAACCGTTACGGCCTGATCGGCGCTAACGGAAGCGGTAAATCCACCTTTATGAAAA
Organism: Enterobacteriaceae bacterium UBA3516; assembly: GCA_002377245.1. GTDB lineage: Bacteria > Pseudomonadota > Gammaproteobacteria > Enterobacterales > Enterobacteriaceae > CBFFRJ01. Next base: position 9,208 of record DFPL01000253.1, on the reverse strand, counting down.
TCCTCGGCAGCGACCTAGAGCCTACGCTGGGGAACGTCTCGCTCGATCCTAACGAGCGTATCGGTAAGCTGCGCCAGGATCAGTTTGCCTTCGAAACCTTCACCGTTCTCGATACCGTGATCATGGGTCATGGCGAGCTGTGGGAAGTGAAACAAGAGCGCGACCGCATTTACAGTCTGGCCGAAATGAGCGAAGAAGATGGCTACAAAGTGGCCGATCTCGAAACGCAGTATGGCGAGATGGACGGTTACTCTGCCGAAGCGCGCGCGGGCGAACTGCTGCTGGGCGTCGGTATCCCGGTAGAACAACATTACGGCCTGATGAGTGAAGTCGCTCCGGGCTGGAAGCTGCGTGTCCTGCTGGCTCAGGCGCTGTTCTCTAACCCGGACATCCTGCTGCTCGATGAACCGACGAACAACCTGGACATCGACACTATCCGCTGGCTGGAGCAGACGCTCAACGAGCGTGAAAGCACCATGATCATCATTTCGCACGACCGTCACTTCCTGAACATGGTGTGCACCCACATGGCGGATCTGGACTACGGCGAGCTGCGCGTTTACGCCGGTAACTACGACGAGTACATGACCGCTGCCACCCAGGCGCGTGAACGTCTGCTGGCCGACAACGCCAAGAAAAAAGCGCAGATTGCTGATCTGCAATCCTTCGTTAGCCGCTTTAGCGCCAACGCCTCAAAGTCTCGCCAGGCCACTTCACGTGCGCGTCAGATTGATAAAATCAAACTGGATGAGGTGAAAGCCTCCAGCCGTCAGAACCCGTTCATCCGTTTCGAGCAGGATAAGAAACTGTTCCGTAACGCGCTGGAAGTAGAAGCGCTGACCAAAGGCTTTGACAACGGCCCGCTGTTTAAAAACTTCAACCTGATGATGGAAGTGGGCGAAAAAATTGCCATTATCGGTGCGAACGGCGTGGGTAAATCCACCATGCTGAAAACCCTGGTCGGTGAACTCGCCCCAGACCACGGCACTGTGAAATGGTCTGAAAATGCGCAAATTGGCTACTACGCGCAGGACCATGCCGACGATTTCGATAACGATCTGTCCGTGTTTGACTGGATGAGCCAGTGGAAGCAGGAAGGCGACGATGAGCAGGTGGTTCGTGGTTTCCTTGGTCGCCTGCTGTTCAGCCAGGACGATATCAAGAAACCGGCTAAGGTGCTCTCTGGCGGTGAAAAAGGGCGCATGCTGTTCGGCAAGCTGATGATGCAAAAGCCTAACATTCTGATCATGGATGAACCGACCAACCACCTGGATATGGAATCCATCGAGTCGCTGAACATGGCGCTGGAGATGTATCAGGGCACCCTGATTTTCGTCTCTCATGACCGTGAGTTCGTCAGCTCGCTGGCGACCCGTGTGATTGAAATTACCCCAGAAAAAGTGGTCGACTTCAGCGGTAACTACGAAGATTACCTGCGCAGCAAAGGTATCGATAACTAATTTCCCGTCGTCTTTCACGCTGCAGATGCGTTGGCTTCACCTGTTCACCCCGGTCACTTACTTATGTAAGCTCCCGGGGATTCACAGGTTTGCCGCCTTCCTGCAACGCGAGATACTTAGGGAAAGAACTGTTGCTTCTGTTCCCTCTCCCGGTGGGAGAGGGTGAGGGCATCAGGCCGCACTACAACACCCATTCACCCCTTTCTTCGCCATTCACCAGTAATTTACGTTTCTCACCCGCCGGTAACGACACCTTCAGCGCTTTCCACGCTGGACGATAATCCCCGCGTGCGTTGATCTTCAGGTTAATGATTGCGCCGTCACACACCATCTCCCACTCCAGCCATAACGCGTTACCCTTCTGGTAACCCCAGCTTTCGCCGTCGTCATCGAACAGCAGGCCAGACGTGGCGCCAACCCCTTTTACCGGGAACAGCTTCAGCTCGCGCGTATCGTCTTTTTCAACTGACACATGCTTTATGCGTTCACTGAGCGGCAAGCCGGCACCCGCTCTCACCATTAACGGCAGTTTTTCCAGCGGTGCATCGCGCACAATCCACTGGCCGCCGGAGAACCATTCATGGGTGTAAAAATCGTACCAACCCGTTTCGTTTTCAGGCAGCCAGAGGCGGCGCTCACGTTGCCCCGGCTCTACCACGCTGGCGACCAGAATATCGCGGCCAAGCAGGAAATCGTCACACTCCTCAAAGGTCTGCGGGTCGTGCTCGTGGTCGAGGAAGGTTGGGCGCAGCATCGGTTCATCGTCAGCATGTGCCTGCCAAAGCAGCGTATAAAGATACGGCAACAAGCGATAACGAAGTTCAATCGCACTGCGGATAGCCGGTGTCACGCCCGGATACATCCAGGGCTCATTCACCGTACGATCGTCATTCCACGAGTGAATGGTAAAGCGCGGATGCATCACGCCGTTTTGCACCCAGCGCACAAACAGTTCAGCATCAGGCTTATCACCGGAAAAACCACCGACATCATGGCCGACGTTAAACAGCCCCGACAAACTCATGCCCAGCCCCATTCGTGTGTTGTAACGCAGCGTGTCCCAGTTGGTGCGGTTATCGCCGCTCCATGTCTGCACATAGCGCTGCATCCCGGCACAACCGGAGCGCGAAATCAGATACGGACGCTTTTGCGGCGCAAAGCGTTGTTGGGCTTCCAGCGAGGCGCGCATCATCAGCAGCGGCATCACCGGGCGAATATGCTTAATGGCGATCTCTTGCCCAAAACCGTGGCAGCGGGCCTCGCCGTCCCAGACTTCAAACTCGTTGTTATCGTTCCAGGTGGCGTCGATGCCCATTTCCAGCAGTTGGGTAGTCACCCCTTGCTGCCACCACTGCACCGTCTGCGGATTGGTAAAGTCGAGGTGCGAACCTTCGTCATCCCAGAAGCTTGAGCGTTCTGGCGCATCGATCTCTGAATCACGGATGAAAAGACCGCTTTCCGCCACTTCGCTGTAGCGCGGATGATCCTGCAACAGGCAGGGTTTGATATTTGCGGCCAGTTTTAGCCCGGCATCGTGGAAGGCCTGACTCATCACCTTTGGCTGCGGCACTTTGTCATAGTTCCAGTTAAAGACGTAGCGTTTGCCGTTGATCGAGGTGTAACCCGAAGAGAGCTGGAATGAGTCGCAGGGAATAGCGTGCTCTTCGCACAGGCGAATAAAGTTCATCAACTGGTTTTGCGCGTCCGGCGCATCGGTGTAATGCATGGTTGAGCCGCTGTAGCCCAGGCTCCACTTCGGTCCAAACAGGGTTTTCCCCGTCAGGCGAACAAAGGCTTTGGTGACGTCCAGCGCTCGTGCACCGGTGAACATGTAGTAATCGATGTCACCCGCTTCGGCCTGCCAGCGGCGATAGGCGGTGTGATAGTTATCGATTTCATTGCCCAGATCCAGCCAGCAACTGCTGAGGTTGTCGTAAAACAGGCCGTAACTGATGTCATCCCGCCGGGTCAGCGTGAAGGGAATGTGCTTGTACAGCGGGTCGGTACTGACTGCGTTATAGCCCATGGCATCGAGGTTGCGCATCTCGTAGCGCTGCCCGGTACGCTGCAAATTTCCTGCTTTCTCCCCCAGCCCGTAGAAGCGTTCCTCTTTTTTACGGCTGAGATAATGCGCAACACCATCGCCGTGGGCATTGATCAAGTAAGCGCTGGTGGGCCTGTCGCCGGCCAGCCATTGCCACTCCCCGGCATCGTTGCGGTAGTGCCACTCCAGCCACAGGGGGTGATGGATGGTCACCCGCAGTTGGTCGGTGGCGACAGTTAAACCCTCATCGTGCTGTTCCAGCGTCCAGTCCGGGCAGGAAAAACCGCTCACATCTTCACGGTCTCGACCCTCCCAGGGAACATCCTGCGCCGGGGCGATGCTCCAGGTTCTGTTCAGAGCCAGCTCCCCTTTGCGTTTTACCAGCACACGGAACAGGCTGTTTTCCAGAACGTAGACACACAACGTGTGTTGTTGGTCGACACACAGCTCAACGTGGTGCGCGGCCTGCTTTTGCAGCGTCCAGTTTTTTAAGATTTTCATTGCAACTCTCCCTTATCAGGCGCGTTTTGCGCGACGTTCGGCAATAAATGACACCAGGAAAATGGCCCCAATCAGGTCAAAGAAGCCCATGGCGATAAACAACGGATTAAAGCCAATTTTGTCGGCGGTGACGCCTATCAGCAGTGAGAAGAGGAAGCTTGCGATCCACGCCGCCGAACCGCGCATGCCGTTGACGGTCGCCATCTGGCCTTTATCAAAAGATTCCACCACCAGCGCGCTCAGCATGCAGGAGATAATCTGGTGACCAAATCCACCAATCGAAATCAGGGCAATGGTGATGTAAGGGTCGCGGGTGAGGGCGACAACGCCCAACGAGATCATTAAGAATGCCCCGGTCACTGAGCTTGCTACTACTGAGTTCACCCGGGAGCAGCCAAACCAGCGGACATACAATTTGGTGAGATAACCGCTGGCAACGCTACCCAGATCGGCGGCGAGGAACGGCAGCCAGGCAAACATGGCAATCTGTTTCAGATCCATGCCATGCTCTTTTGCCAGGTACAGCGGCACCCAAAAGCTCAGCACCGCCCACGCGGGTTCGGCCATAAATGCCGGAATGGCAATGCCGTAGAAGCGTTTGTTTTTTGAGACCGTCTTCAGGGCGGTAAAGAAGGGGAGCTTCACCGCCGGTGGCTCGTTGTCCTGATTGATAAACGCCAGCTCGTCTTTGCTCAGGTTCGGGTGTTTATCCGGGTTGTGGTAAAACACCCACCACAGCACCACCCACATCAGCGCGAGAAAGCCGGTAAACATAAACGCACCCTGCCAGCCAAAGGAGGCATGGGCAAAATAGATGATCGGCGGGGCGAGCATGGCTCCAATAGAGAACCCCACGCCTGCCCAGCCTGCGGCGACGGGACGTTCGGATTTTGGGAACCACTCTCCGAGGGTTTTAGCGTTGGCGGGTGTGGCTGCCGCTTCTGAGGCCCCCATGGTGAAGCGTAAAATAGCCAGTTGCAGCCAACTGCCCGCCCCGGCATGCGCGATACAGGCAATGGCCCAGATTGTTGCGCAGACCATAAAGCCCACTTTGAGGCCAATCACATCGATTAACCATCCGCATAACGGCTGGAACAGGGTATAGGCTAGCTGGAAGGCACCGACTATCCAGGAGTACTGCTCGGTGGTTATCCCCATGCTGGTTTTCAGCTCGGGGGCGAGGATGCCCAGTGAGTTTCGGGTAATGTAGTTTACCGTTACCCCCAGTAAAAACAGGACCAGCACCCACCAGCGTAAGTTCTTGACGATTCGGCGGCTTTTCGTTGCCACCCCTTCTGTATTGTTAATTCCCTGGCTCATTCTTTTCTCCGCACACCGTTCTGTAGGGAAGTCGTGGCGGCCATTTATTTGTTATACCGAAATGGCTCGCGTGAGGATTTTTTTGTCGTTCAGGTCTTTACTTTTCATACAACTAGTATGGAAGTTGTACGACACATTTACGGTATTGGAGAAAAACAGACTGCCAAAGTGGAATTTGTGCAAGGATTCTCACCGACAGGTAAAATTTTTAGGCATTATCATTTTTGAGCCAGTATTCATGGGGATTATATTTCATGAAAATTTTCCCACGACGGAAACGGAGCAAGATCACAGAATGGATAAAAAGCTAAAAATCGCCGAAATTGCCCAACGCACTAACCTGTCGACCAGCACAGTGTCCCGTGTGCTGGCCGGTAAGGCCAACACCAGCGAAGCTGCCCGAAACCGGGTGCTCGCCTGTGCCCGTGACATGGGGGTGATGGAGGGAATGGCCGCAGGTCGCCTGTTGCTTAACAATCTGGTGGTTTTTGCTCCGCAGCGGGCGTTTGATGAGCGCTCCGATATCTTTTACTACCGGGTTATTCAGAGCATCAACAAAGCACTGGATTCCCATGAAGTGCGACTGCGTTACTGCGCGTTGGAAGAGCTCGACAGCGATGCCAATCATTTTATTGAGCGGATGAATTTGCCGGAGACGCAGGCGGCGATCCTGTTGGGTATCGACGATCCGCATATCCACGAACTGGCGGCGGATTTTGGCAAACCCTGCGTGCTGATTAACTGTCGGGATAAACGCATGCGCCTGCCTTCGGTGGCGCCGGATCACCGGACGATCGGTGATTTTGCTGCCGACTATCTGTTTGATCTCGGGCATCGTGATGTCGTGAGCGTGATGTGCTTACGTCGTTACACCATGGATCTTCGTCTGGCGGGGATCAAAGCGGCATGGCAGGCGCGCAATTTACGTTTTCAGAGTAAGCGGGACCTGATCGCTGTCCCCAGTTTTGGGGCCAGGGACGCGCAGGCGCGGGTGGGGGAATGGCTCGACGATCCGGCGCATAAATCTCCACCGACGGCATTTCTGGTAGGCAGCGATTTTATGGCAGAAGGAACGGTTCGCGCTCTGCAACAGCGCGGCCTGCGCGTGCCGCAGGATGTCTCGGTGATGAGCATTGATGCCTTTAATCTTGCCGCCATTCAGGATGTCCCCCTGACTGCCGTGCATGTGCCGCGCGATGAATTAGGGACTGAAGCCGTGCAGCTTTTACAACAGCGACTGATTCGCCCACACGCGCCGGTAGGATCGTTACTGCTGAACGGGACGCTGGTGGTGCGGGAATCGGTACGGCGGATACGCCCGGGAATGCGACGTTCCGCCGTGGAAAGTGAGGGGTTATATGACGTTTAGCGGCTCATCCCCAACGCCCGTTTACCGTAATCATTCAGATCCGCTACCGTGAAGCGGTTTTGCCAGTGAGCTTCATAGTCCTCACGTGGGAAATCACCGGGCGACGCGCCGTTCTCCAGCGCCACTTTTACTTTACGGGCGTAGGCAAGGTTTTTCTCACACATCGGAGCGGCGGGAATATACATCACGTTGCCCCAGCCCTGCTGATCGTTAACCGGGGCCACGGAGTGGATCACATCGCAATGCCACCAGACCGAATCGCCGGCTTCCAGCGCCGGAATGGAGGTCAACGCCTCGATCAATAAGGGATGCCACTGCTCAGAGATGGGCAGAACGCGGCCCGGTGCCACACCGCACAGTTCATCTTCTGGTACATCGTTCAGCAGCGGACGCAACAGGATATAAGCCATCGCCTCCGGGATCGGCACCACGTGCAGCAACCCCTGGCCTGGGATCATGTCGGAGAGGGCCGTCCAGCCCTGGAAGGTACGGAACACGGAGCATTTTGTGGTGTTGTCCACCGTGTACTCTTCCACCTCCGTACGGTGTGCTGCATCCCAGGGATCGTACGCGTCCACCTTGCCGTTAAAGACGCTGGCGAAAACGCGCTGGTAGGCCGGTAGCAGCCAGCGCTCCAGCGCGCCGGAATCGGTATGCGCACCCAGACCTTTCGAGGTGGTGCCCGGTGGACGACGACGAATACGGTCAGGGTAAATCACGCTTACATCCGGGTCGAACCACTGTTTTCCTTCGCTTTCAAAACGCCACAGACGATTAAGGAAAGATTGCACGGTGGCCATTTCGTTGCTTTGACGCGCCTGCATTTGCGCCTGCGACCAATAAATGGGGTAGATTTCAGGACGTGAGGCGTCCAGGGTGCCAAAGAAGCTGTCGCCTGGTCCTTTATAGACATCGTCAAAATGGTTTTGATCCAGGTAAGCCATCATCTGCTGATCCCAGCCCAACGCCTTCTCGCGGGGAAAATGGCCTTTGATCACCGCACACCCACGGCGCCTGACGGCGGCCCGCTGCGTCTCGGTAATCTTACCGGCGGCCAGGTCCGCAAAAGGAATCACCGGCCAGATGGCCTCGCCGCTGGCTTTCAGTGCATTAATCTCTGCCACCCGCTCATGGATACGTGCATGGAGAGCGTCAAAGACCGCCTGCACATCGCCAATCTGTTGACGCAGCGCCTGCTTCATCTGGCGGATCGCTTGTTTGTGGTCGGCGGGTAGTGTTTCGCTGGTGAACGTCATAATGACCTCGCAATCTTTCATTCGAAAGTTATTAATCTTACATATGACAATTTAAGTTAAAAATAAGTTAATGCAAGTTTAAAAAGTTGATGGAGAGCACAAAGCGGGAAAGAAGAGGCTTCAGGAGGACCAGGGGAGATGCAGGAGAAGGAAAACAGGCCGGAGCAGCCGCTCCGGCACGACGATCAGTTGAACGGTGCGCGGCCGTCAAGGACGGCCTGAATCACGTTCAGTGCACCCTGATGGTTATTATCATCAGTACGGTGGCGAGCAATCGCTTTAATGGCCTCGCCGGCATTGCCCATAGCAAAGGAGAAATCGGTCATGCGCAGCATTTCTGCATCATTGCCGCTGTCGCCAATGGTCACACATGCTTGCGGGGTAAGGTGCCAGCGCTTGAGCAGACGCGTAATCCCGTTGGCTTTGTGCAGGCCTGGAATGATGAGATCCACAAAACCAAAGCCGCTGGTCACAGGCTTCATAATGCCGTCGAGCGAGACGTGGAGCTTATCAATAAGCTGCGGGATTTCACTGTCCGGTAAATTCAGTGAGAATTTAAACAAAGTGTCATCAATCTGGTGATAATCACTGACGCGCTGCAGGCGGTGATAATGTTTTGCCATCAGGTCGACGAAGGCGTCCGGGGCGTTTTCGCTGACGTAAGCGCTGTTCAGACCGCAGGCCACAAAATTAAGCCCTTTGTCTTTGAGCAATTCGCCGATGACGACCTGCGCTTCGTGACGGGTGAGCTCTCCATGGAACAATTGCTGGCCGTGCTCGTATACCAGCGCGCCGTTTTCTGCCACAAAGGAGATCTGGTCTTTCAGCTCAGGGAAGAAGGAAATGAGCTGATAGTATTGATTGCCGCTGGCCACGACGAATTCAATATCACGTTGTTTAAGCTGGCTGAACTGGGTCATAAAACGATCGCGGTCATACTGCTTGGCGTCGTCCAGAAAGGTTCCGTCCATGTCTGTGACGATAACTTTCACGGTCATACATAAGCTCCTGGAATATGTTTCACCAGTAACATTGTAATAACAGTGTGACCTGCAGCACAAATTTATTTCGAATGAAAGTGAGGAGGGAGCATATGCGCAGCGAATTACTTGCCCGAAGTGCAGTGTCTGGTGGGTGGGAATAGCGGTGAAATGCGACGCTGAGGGTCATTCCGTTCACTTTATGTTCCTTGATTTGCTGTAGCGACAGACACCGTGAACGTGCCAGGGGGGTTCACCGCTCCCACCCTGGCGTCCCG
>DFPL01000037.1 GCA_002377245.1 Enterobacteriaceae bacterium UBA3516 | reverse complement strand
ATCTCGCCTCGCGACGCATTAAATCAACGGTATGCAGGACGCCGCTTGACCATTCACCTGCATTATCTTCGCAAGTAGGGGCTGAGCTCAGGCTCAAAATGGAAAATCTCCAGCATACCGGCAGCTTTAAACTGAGAGGGGCGGCAAACGTTGTTGCCAGTCTTGATGCAGACCAGCGACGCATCGGCGTCATCGCTCCGACGGCGGGGAACCATGGATTAGGTCTTGCCTGTGCAGGGCATGTCGCAGGGGTGCCCGTATCCATATACTTGCCGCATTCAGCCGATCCGATGAAGGTCTCGGCGATGGAAAGCTATGGTGCCCAGGTTACCTTTTTTGAAAATATTGAAGAGGCGAGGCTGGCCGCGATTGCCGCCGCGCAACAGTCCGGTGCGACATTCGTTTCTGCCTACAATAATGCGCAGATGATTGCGGGGGGCGGCACCGTCGGGCTGGAAATCATGGAAGAGTGGGCGGAGGCGGAGGTTATTCTCGTGAACATTGGCGGCGGCGGTCTGGCTTCCGGCGTTGCGACGGCTATCAAAGCCATAAATCCCCACGCCGAAGTGTGGGCAATACAAAGTGAAGCGAGCCCAACGTTTGCACGCTGGAAAGAGGCAGGCGAAACGGTTCCGGTGGCGTTATCGCCCTCCATAGCCGAAGGCATCAGTGGTTACATCGAGCCCGAAGCGATGACCTGGCCGCTGATTCGCGATCGCGTTGATCGTGTTCTTCTGGTCTCAGAAGCAGAAATCAAAGCCGCGATGTTCTTAATGCTGGATCTGCATGGCCATGTTACAGAGCCTTCAGGCGTACCTGCCGTTGCGGCAGCACTGCGTTACGCAAAAACGCTGAGGGGGCGTAAAACAGTCTGCGTGGTCAGCGGGCGGAATATCTCGGGCTCCCGCTATCTCAAACTGGTGAATGACGCCCTCATCTGAGAAAAGGGCGTCGAGGCACGTTTACGGTGAGTCAGAGTCAGCCGGAAAATAACCCGCTAACGCTGAGGTGATGATGACTCCCGCTCGGACAGATCGGATTCTGTAAGCGTAGCCCTCAGGTGTGGAAGACTCTGCGGGTAATTTTGTTGAATAAACTCAATCATTTTTTCCCGCACGTGACAGCGTAGATCCCAGGCCGTAGGGGAATTCTGTGCGGTCATTAACAAGCGGATTATCATCGATTTTTCAGTGGTATCCGTTACCTGCAACACCTGCGTTTGTTGATCCCAAAGTTTGGTTTCACTGAGCACTTTTTCGAAGTGCTTGCGAAGAGGTTCCAGGGGCATGGAATAATCAAGGTAGAGAAAAACCGAGCCCAGAATTTGTGCGTTATTCCGCGTCCAGTTTTGAAACGGATTTTCTGTAAAATACGTAATGGGCAAGACCAGGCGGCGCAGGTCCCAGAGTCGCACCACAACATAGGTCAGGTTGATCTCTTCAATCCAGCCCCACTCTTTTTCAACCACCACGGCATCATCGATTTTTATTGGCTGCGTAAAGGCTATCTGAATGCCGGCAAATAAGTTGACGAGCGACTTCTGTAAAGCAAAGCCAATGATTATTCCGGCAACCCCGGCACCGGCCAGAATAGTGGTGCCGAATTTTCGAACGCCCGGGAGACTAAGTAATATCAGCGAGAGGCAGAGCGTCACCAGGATGACGATAGCGACCTTTTTAACGTACATTATCTGAGTGCGAATTTTGCGGGCACGCAGATTATTGGAAATATTAATGTCGTAGCGTATAAAAAGCATATCCTGAGCGACGTTAATTAATCGAATCAGGATTGAGCAAAAAGATAATATAATAAATATATTAATTGTTGTTGTAATAAAGCCAATGGATCCTGGTGTGATGTTGACATAATTAATTCCTAAGCTGATTAGCAGCAGAGGAATGAAAAGAAACATCGATCCGCGAAGGTGTTTTTCAAGTGATTTGAAGAGCTTTCGATCACGACTCTGCCAGTAACGAATGAAGAGTAAAAGTATAGTACGCGTGAGAAAACCCATGACCAGCGAGACAGTGACGAGCAGTACAGCAGGCACCCATGCTGGAGCACCAGATAACTCACCAAATAAAAAAGGCATTATTTCCCCTTATAGCCTGCCAACAACCCAAATTGTCAAATAGCCTGAACAGCTCAGCGACCCTTCTTTTAAAGGTAATCTACAGATAGCCTGATTCAAACTTTTGATATAAAAAAACGTCCGCTGCTGGCACAAAAGCGCTCAAGGCACCCACAGCGCTGATAAACGTTTCACTGCGGCCTGCGCGTCTGGCGCACTGGCAAAATTAGTGAACCCCATCAACAGCCCATTGTGCTGATGCGATGTGGCATCCCACTCACTGAGCGCCCTGATGCCAAGCCCTGCGGCCTGAGCCGCCGCCGCCAGCGTTTTATCGCACTGATGCTGGTTCAACAAAGCCAGAACCTGGATCCCCCCCGCCTGAGGCTGGATGTGCAACTGCGAGCCCGCCATACGTTCCAGCGCTTCCACCAGGTAACCGCGCCTGACGGCGTACAACTGACGCATTTTGCGCAAATGGCGGGCAAAATGCCCCTGCTGCATAAACGCCGCCACCATTGCTTGCGGTAGCACAGAACCGGGCCCTGGCCAGCGATTTACCGCCTCGTGAAAGGTCTGTTGCAAAGCGCGGGGAACGACGAGGTAGGCCAGCCGCAAGCCGGGAAACAGGACTTTACTGAAGGTCCCGGTGTAAAGCACACGCTGCTCATGATCGAGACTTTTCAGGGCAGGCAGCGGGTGTCCGTGGTAACGGAACTCACTGTCGTAGTCATCCTCAATAATCCAGGCATCTTTTTGGTTCGCCCAGGCCAGTAACGCCAGGCGTCGGGGCAGGGACAGGGCGACGCCGGTAGGGCTTTGGTGTGAAGGCGTGACGACTGCAAATCGGGCATCCGGCGCCATCTGCTGCCCGATGGAGACCTGTAACCCCTCTTTATCTACCGGAACGGGGGTTAGCGTCATGCCCATTTGCTGCAGAACCTCTCTGCCGGGGAAGTAACCGGGATTTTCATACCAACCGCGGTCGCCAGCCCGTAAAACGGTGCGACACAGCAGTTCCAGCGCTCCCTGATAGCCGATGGTAATAAACACCTGCTCAGGCGCGCAGCGGATCCCACGGGAAATGCCCAGATAGGTGGCGATGGCCTCCCGTAGCGGGGCGTATCCCGCAGGATCGGGATAATTCATCATCGTCGCCTCAACCCTACGCAGCGTCTGCCCTGACAGACGGGCCCATATTTTGCGTGGAAAAGCGTCAAACGCCGGCAAACCTGGCTGAAAGGGGAGAGGATTTCCCATCTGGTGCATCTGATAGGGCAGCCCGTCTGTGTTACCGGGTTTCTGCCCCGGATGCGCGGCGCCTGGCAGCGTCGCCATGTGGGGCGAGACCCGTGTACCTGCCGCACCTTCTGTCACCAGGTAGCCTTCGCTGACCAGCATCTGCCAGGCCATTTCCACCGTTCCCCGCGCGACGTGAAGCTCGCTGGCGAGAGTACGTATTGATGGAACGCGTTCTCCAGGGCGCAACCGACCGGCACTGATGGCGTCGCGATAGCGCTGATAAAGCTGCATATAAAGCGGTGTGTCAGGCTGCCGATGGGGATTTAGCTCCGATGCTTTCACGGTATGTCCTGGTGATTTAGAGAATTCTTGTCACTGTAGCATGGGTCATGTCAGCGATATATTGCCGCCAGCAGACAGGGCGGCAGATACGCATTCCTGTTAGCCCCTGCATTATGTTCTTTCATCACCGGAGATAACTGATGAGCACCCCACAACGTTTACCCTATTTCACCCTTTCCCCGGAAGCCTATAACGGGTTTACAACCACGAAAAAAGCGCTGAGCAAGAGCAGCCTCGGGAAGGCGCTGACAGAGCTGGTCTGGCTGCGGATTTCGCAGATTAACGGCTGCGCATTTTGTCTTGAAATGCACGCTAAAGCCCTGCGTGAGGACGGTGAAAGCGCTGCGCGACTGGATAGTCTGGCAGGCTGGCGCGTCAGCGAATTATTTAGCGAACGCGAACGTGTTGCCCTTGCGTGGGCGGAGTCTCTGACCCACGTCGATAAAACCCATGCGCCTGATGAAGCGTATATTCCTCTGCAGACGCACTTTAGCGAAGTTGAAATTTCCGATCTGACCTTTGCCATCGCGTTGATGAGCGCCTTTAACCGTCTGGCGATCGGCATGCGTCAGTAATCATGACGTCCGGCTCAGGGATGCGCCGGAAAAAGCAAACCTGCGCATATTTACCCATCGCACTTCATTTTTGTTCTCCCCAACTGCATAAACGATCGCTGTCGAGAAGCGTATTGCATGGCTCTGTATTCTGACCTATGATTGCATCTGCAACGATTGCAATTGCAATCGTAATGGGTGATAAGGACACACATGACACAGATAACGCGCAATCTCGTCTTTTATACGGCGGACACCCCCAATGGGCAAAAAGTCAGCATCTTTCTTGAGGAGGCTGGCCTCGTGTATGAGCAGATCGATCTTGATCTTGCTAAGGGCGACCAGCATCAACCTGCTTTCCTCAACATCAATCCGAATGGCAAGATCCCCGCGCTGGTTGATCGGGAAGAGGGCCTGACCCTGTTTGAGTCGGGCGCCATCCTTTCTTATCTTTCATCGAAAACGGGGTGTCTGCTGCCCTCTACAGCCGCTGAAAACCTTGCCGTGCAGCAGTGGTTATTTTTCCAGGTCGGTGGCATTGGCCCAATGTTAGGGCAGCTGTGGTGGTTTTTGCATGGCACTGAAACCGTCAATGACCAGGCGCTAAAGCGATATCAGGCGCAATCACTGCGTCTTTATGGTGTCGTGGAGAGACGGCTCAGTGAATCAACTTTCATTGCCTCGGAGAACTACAGCATTGCAGATATTGCCGCATTCACCTGGCTGCGAACCTGGGAGGAGTTGAAACTCGATATCACTCCTTACCCGCATGTTAAGCGCTGGCTTGCGGCGATTGCGGCACGACCGGCGGTACAGGCAGGGCTTCAGGCGAGCAGGCCAGCTTCCAGCGCAGCAGATTCACGCATGACCTCCACCAAGGAGTGAAGCCATGGCGTGGACCTGGTTGTTTCTAGCGGCTGCTCTTGAGATTGTGATGGGAATTTCACTTAAGTTAACTGCGGGTTGGACGCGTCCAGGGGCGAGCGTCATCGCCGTGGTGTCTGGCCTGGGGAGTATTTACCTGCTGGCACTGGCGTTGCGTTCCCTGCCTGTAGGCATGGCTTATGCCATGTGGACTGGCGTAGGAACGATGGGGCTGGTGCTTACAGGTATGCTGGTTTTTCAGGATGAAATGAGCTGGGCCCGTGCTTTCTTCATGGGACTGATTTTCATCGGTGTCATTGGATTACGCGTCACCGACACCGCCGGATAAGCCCCTTGCAGGCTCTGACCTGAGGAATCCCCACAAATAAATGCCGGCACAATCGATCCCCTCGCCCCACCGGGGNNGGTGAGGGGAAACATGCGGCTCTGACAGCGTGGGCGGTAACGCCGTTAGCCGGGCATGAGGGTGATGCCCGTTCCGATGGATGAAGAGGGGGCAGGCGGTATTAACGCGGCAGCGCCTTGTGCGCACGGGCCGCAGCCGCGACCTTGTCCAGCGCGGCAGAAAACGTGTTTTGCTCGTCGGTGCTGAACTGGCTCAGAAAATGTTCTGACACTGCACTTTCATAGACTTTCCACATCTTCTTGCGTAGCGCGCGCCCTTCTTCAGTAATGGTGGCAAACGCTGCACGACCATCCTCTGGCGAACGCATACGCACGACCAGCCCCTCTTTTTCCAGGCGATCTACCAGGCGCGTAAGATTGTACCGTTCGATGGCAAGCGCATCGGCGAGTTCATGCATGCGTCGCGTACCCTCATGGCCACTTTCCAGCCCCCATAGCACGTCATACCAGGCATACGCGGGCAGCTTTGCGGCTGCCAGGCGGCTCTCCACATCACGAATCATCAGGCGATGGGCACGTACAAACGAAAACCAGAGATCCGTTTGATTTTCCTGCATGGCTGGCTCCTGTCAATTTTTAAGTTGCATTTGCAATTATACCTGACTTAGCATGGCAAACGCCAGGATTGCATTTGCAATTCATAATGCGAGCGCCCGGTACAGCACCACATCCGCTTGATGTGACCGACCGTAATCGTGCCTCACCAGGTAATTTTTTAAGGAGATTCACCATGCATTCACACCCTGCGCTGCTCGACGTTGACCCATTAGAAACACGAGAGTGGCTGGAAGCCCTGGAGGCAACCATCGCGGTTGAAGGCCGTTCACGTGCACACTACCTGATCGACAGGCTCACCGATTTCGATGCGAGCCGACACGGTAGTTTCTATGGTCGTGTCACGACTCCCTATATCAATACGATTGATAAAGGCAGGCAACCCGCTTACCCCGGCGATCTAAGCCTTGAGCAACGTTTAAACGCCTACATCCGCTGGAATGCGATGGTCATGGTGCTGCGCGCCGGCAAACACTCCAATGTGGGTGGACACATCGCCACTTACCAGTCGGCGGCGGTACTTTATGATGTGGGCTTCAACCACTTTTTCCGTGGCCGCACTGAGACCTTCGGCGGCGATATGGTCTATATTCAGGGCCATTCCGCACCGGGTATCTACGGGCGAGCCTTCCTCGAAGGGCGTATCAGCGAATCGCAACTGGATAACTTTCGCCGTGAAGCGGGACGTGATGGCCTCTCTTCCTATCCTCACCCACGTTTGATGCCTGACTTCTGGCAGTTCCCTACGGTTTCTATGGGGCTTGGCCCATTGACGGCGGTCTATCAGGCCCGGTTCATGCGGTATCTCGAATACCGTGGCATGCTGGAACACCAGGGCCGCAAAGTGTGGGCCTTCCTCGGCGATGGTGAGATGGATCAACCCGAATCGCTGGCCGCCATCTCGGTCGCCGGGCGAGAACAGCTCAGCAACATCATCTTTGTCGTCAACTGTAATCTTCAGCGGCTTGATGGACCGGTGCGGGGTAACAGCAAGATCGTTCAGGAGCTTGAAGGAACGTTCCGGGCCGCAGGCTGGAATGTCGTCAAAGTGCTCTGGGGCAGCGGCTGGGATGACCTGCTCGCGCGCGACAGCAGCGGGCTGTTGCGTCAACGCATGATGGAGTGCGTGGACGGCGAATACCAGACCTTCAAGTCGCAAAACGGCGCATATGTGCGTGAACACTTCTTCGGTAAATATCCTGCGTTGCTGGAGCTGGTGGCGCATCTGTCAGACGATGAGATTTGGGCGCTGACGCGTGGCGGCCACGATCCGGAAAAGGTCTATGCTGCCTATGCTGAAGCCGTAAGCACCGAAGGGCGGCCCACGGTTGTGCTGGCCAAGACGGTCAAGGGGTTCGGTATGGGGGAGGCGGGCGAAGGCCAGAATATCAACCACCAGTTGAAAAAGATGAGCCTGGAGGCGGTGCGTGCGTTCCGCGATCGTTTTTCACTTCCGGTACGTGATGACCAGCTCGAAGAGATGCCCTATCTTAAGCCCGATCCCGATAGTGAAGAGGCCCGTTACTTCGCGCAGCGCAGGGCTACGCTCGGCGGTTATGTGCCATCGCGATCCCGCCAGGTTGCTCCCCTCCCGGTGCCTGAGCTCAGTACCTTCGCTTCGCAACTCAACGGGAGCGGCGAGCGTGAAATTTCGACCACCATCTCCTTCGTGCGTATTCTGACCACGCTGCTCAAAGATGCCAGCCTCGGCAAGCTCATCATCCCCATCGTGCCGGACGAATCACGCACCTTTGGCATGGAGGGGCTGTTCCGCCAGATAGGCATTCACTCTTTCCTGGGGCAACTTTATACCCCGCAGGATGCAGGCCAACTGAGCTACTACAAAGAGGCCAAGGACGGTCAAATTCTGCAGGAAGGGATCAATGAATCTGGTGCGATGGCGTCATGGATGGCGGCCGGGACGGCCTATAGCAATCATGGCCTGCCGGCGATTCCGTTCTATATTTTCTATTCCATGTTTGGCATGCAGCGCGTCGGTGATTTGGCGTGGGCCGCAGGCGATGCGCGCACGCGAGGATTTCTGCTGGGGGCCACCTCCGGTCGCACCACGCTGATGGGCGAAGGCTTGCAGCATGATGATGGACACAGCCATGTGCTTTCTTCCGTGATCCCCAATTGTGTCTCGTACGATCCGACCTATGCCTATGAGCTGGCCGTCATCATTCAGGATGGCCTGCGCCGCATGTACGTGGACCAGGAGGATATCTACTACTACATTACCCTGCTCAACGAGAACTATCCAAACCCTGCTATGCCGCAAGGCAGTGAGGAAGGCATTCTCAAGGGGCTGTACTTATTACAGGATGGCCAGAAGCCGTCGTCTTCGCCGGGGCCACATCTCCAACTGCTGGGCAGCGGTGCTATCCTGCGTGAAGTGATGGCCGCCAGTGAGTTGCTGGCTGCGGATTTCGGTATTTCAAGTGATGTCTGGAGTGCGACAAGCCTCACTGAACTGCGCCGTGAGGGGCTTGCGACAGAGCGCTGGAACATGCTGCATCCCGAGCAGCAACCGCGTATTCCGTATGTGCAACAGTGCTTACAAGACCGTCCTGGCCCGGTGGTCGTGGCGACAGATTACATGAAGATCTTCGCCGACCAGATTCGTCCTTTCATCAATGACCGGCGGTTCATTAGCCTGGGTACGGACGGCTTTGGCCGTTCAGATACACGCGCATCACTGCGTACATTCTTCGAAGTTGATCGCCATTTTATCGTGCTTGCCGCAATCAAAGCCCTGGCCGATGAAGGCCGGCTGCCTCGCGAAAAAATTCGCGAAGCGCTGCATCGGTACAATATCGATCCGGAAAAGATGGATCCGGCAGCAACCGAGGCGCACAACGGATGACAATGGATTATCTGCCGGGAACTGACGATACGTCTTGCAACCTGTTGCGTCTGCGATCTATCGTCTCATGCGTTGCGTAGACTGCTGCAAATGTGTCGATAACCTGGCTTTCAGAGGCTGCGAAAGCGGCCTCTTTGTCTGCCATCAGCCACGCTGGAGCGTACAGGCAATTCTGGCCGCTCCCTTCACTGAGTAAACGTGTTTACCTCATTGGCCCTCATCCATCACCTCCTGAATAAGCCAGTCATGGAAGACCTTCACTTCCCGGCGCTCGCTGGCCGTGGGGGAAGTCACGATGTAATAAGACCATTTTAACGGCCAGCGCTGATTGGCGTGGAGCTGTATAAGCTGCCCTGTTTCGATAAGTTGCTTCACCAGGGCTTTACGAACAATCGCCACACCGCGGCCGCTCAGTGCAGACAATATCACTGCAGAGGTTGAGTTGATGTGCAGTCCGCTCTCCTTCGCCGCGGGCGCGTTCACTGCCGTAAAGACATCTTCCCATGTTGGAAAATCGGCGCCTGGGTGAGGCGTGTCATCATGAATCAGTTTTTGTGTTGCGAGCCAGGCACCGCAGCTGATTTTTTCCGGCGGTACAAGCCGCGGGCTGCAAACCAGAACGGCTTCTTCGTCCATAAGCCAGGTTTTGTGCACCCCCTGCCAGTCTCCTTGTCCGCAGCGAATACCCACATCCGCTTCACCGTGGTAAACATCCATGATTTTCTCGGTCACGTTCAGACGCAGATCGATATTCTCATGGGTTTCAGAGAATCGGTTCAGGCGCTCCATCAGCCAGTTCATCACTAAAACCTGAGAGGCGGTGATCACTACCACTGAGCGTGCGCGTCGGCCTCGCAGCTTGTTCAGACCCATTTCGAGTTTATCCAGCCCTTGGGTAATGTCTGCCAACGCATCCTGCGCTTCTTCGACCAGCGTCAGACGTTCTTTGCCCGAGCGTGAGCGGTTGAGTAATGGGTGACCCACCCAGTCTTCAAGTGAGCGAACAAGCTGGCCTATAGCCGCAGGCGTAACCCCGAGTTCCTGAGCGGCACCGGTAAAGCTGCCATGACGGGCCGCCGCTTCAAAAGCATGGAGCCATTTCAATCGATTAAGCGAGCGCATGCCTGACCTCTGAAGTTTTTTACCTCCGCCAGTATACGTCATCGAGATAGATTTTCTTTCTCGCCAGGCAATTTCTTCTCATTCGCCAGCGTTCAGTTGGAGTGGCATTCTGCTTTCAATCGATAAGCGAATCGCCGTCTTATCTGTCGTAATTTCATGAATATTAAGAGGTTAGCAATGGACGTATCTTTCGCTGGTAAAAAGTTGTTGGTGGTAGGGGGGACGAGTGGGATGGGTTTTGAAACGGCAAAACGTGTTCTTCAGCGTGGCGGTAGCGTCGTTCTCGTGGGCAATCGTCAGGATAAAGCGGAACAGGCACGTCAGGCGCTGGCCGCAGAGGGGAGGGTTGCGCTTATCATCGCGGATCTGATGACTGAAGAAGGTATGCAGCACGTCGTTGATACTCTTAATACCGAGCATAAAGACATTAGTTTGCTGGTGAATGCGGCCGGCGTGTTCTTCCCGAAACCGTTTACCGAACATGAAGTGTCTGATTACGACATGTACATGAACATTAACCGCGCTACCTTCTTTATTACCCGCGATGTGGTACGCAATATGGTTGCGGCTGGCATCAAAGGCGCTATCGTCAACATGGGTTCGATGTGGGCGCAACAGGCCATCGGCGCAACGCCATCTTCGGCATATTCGATGGCAAAAGCGGGTTTGCATGCATTAACCAAAAACCTGGCCATTGAGCTGGGCAATAAAGGTATTCGGGTTAATGCCGTCTCCCCGGCAGTAGTGCACACCCCTATTTACGAAGGCTTTATCCCAAAAGATGAGGTGAAGGACGTGATGAACAGCTTTGACAGCTTCCATCCCCTTGGCCGCGTGGGTACACCTGCTGATATCGCTGAAACCGTCATCTTCCTGCTTTCAGATAAGACTGAATGGGTGACCGGTGCCATCTGGGATATTGATGGTGGCGTAATGGCGGGGCGCAACGCCTGATGCGCACACCGTGCACGGTAAACGCGCACGGTGCAGGAGAAAAAATGGAAAACGACGTTGCAAAATATGACATCGTGACAACGTGGCGTGGCGGCATGGCGAGTCAGACATGCTGCCATTCCTGCGTTATCGGGGAGGCCCTGCAATCTTCACACGGTCATGTGATCCACGCAGATGAGCCAGAAGCCCTGGGCGGCAAAGGGCTGGCACCTAATCCTCAGGAGTTAATGCTGGCAGCGTTCAATGCCTGCATGACAGCAGCCTTTGTGCATGAGGCCAGCCGGCAGAATATCGACCTGATGTCCCTCGAAATTCAGACGTGGGGGGAGCTCAGTACAGGAATCCCGGTTCCCTCCCGGCAGATTACTGAAGAAGTGCCTGGCCGGGTTCAGTACATTATTTACGTAAGTGGTAGTGGCAGTATCACTCAGTATGAGCATATTCATCGCCAGGTAATAAATCTCTCTCCTAACCGATGGCTATTGGCTCAGAACATGACGATTGAAGGTAATTTAAGCGTGACCTGAACGGTCAACGATAATGGACATAGGTTGCTTACAGCGACGCACAATAAATCAGGAATGCTCACCCAATGACCGAAGAACGCACTCTGTCTGTCGCAGAACAAAATAATAATATCATCCGTCTGGCTGCGGCCCAGGCCTTGGCCGGGGCGAACTCGGTGGTCTTCTACGCCACCGGAGCGATAGTGGGCAATGCCATTGCCCCAAGTGGATCACTGGCGACGTTGCCCATTACCATGTTTGTGTTGGGTATGGCGGCCTGCATTCTCCCGTTGGGCGTGCTCGCGAAAAAGTACGGACGTAAAGCGGCGTTTATGACCGGAACCGGAGCGGGGGTTATTACCGGCCTGACGGCTGCGCTTGCCGTGGTACTGGGCTCATTTCTGCTGTTCTGTATAGCGGCATTTCTTGGCGGCGCATATGCCGCTGTTGCGCTGAGCTTCCGTTTTGCGGCGACGGATGGTGTCAGCGCAGCACGTCGTGCGCGCGCGTTGTCGTTGGTGATGGGCGGCGGCGTGGCTGCGGGCGTGATCGGCCCCATGCTGGTGACAAGCACAATGCATCTCTGGCCACCTCACACGTTTGCGATAACCTTTATCATGCAATCTCTTGTGGCTGTTTTTTCCGCGCTGGTGCTAAAAGGGGTCAAGTGCGTGGAGCCCGTTGCGGTGGCGAAAGCTGCGGGGCGTACTCTAGGCGAAATAGTTCGCCAGCCCGGTTTTATCAACACCGTGTTCAGTGGCGCAGTCACCTATATGGTAATGAATTTCCTGATGACGGCGGCCCCGCTTTCGATGCATATGCATGGCATTTCTCAGGAAGCCTCCAATCTTGGTATCCAGTGGCATGTTATTGCGATGTACGGTCCCGGTTTCTTTACCGGCAAGCTTATCAGCCGCTTTGGTGCTATGCGCGTTGCCGCGGTCGGGTTACTAATTACCGCCGGATCGGTGGTGGCCGGATTAAGCGGAACGGATATCTTCCATTATTGGTTGTCGCTTATATTGCTGGGTATTGGCTGGAACTTTGGTTTCATCGGCGCATCGGCAAAAATCATTGATTACCATCGTCCGGAAGAAAAAACGCAGGTGCAGTCTCTTAATGATTTCGTGGTGTTCGGCGTGATGATCGTGGGATCTTTTTCTTCCGGGGCTCTGCTCAATCTCTTTGGCTGGAATGCGGTGTTATGGGGATCGCTTGTCCCGGTAGGTCTCGCGTTTCTCAGTATTATTAAAAACGTCGGAGCGGTAAAAGCGCAGGGGTAAGGCCTGGCAAACCGGCTTTAAGCCTGCCTGTTCACCCATGACCTTACAAAGTGCAAGCTTGTAAGTCCGGTTTGTTTCGCTATGATTCAGGCGTCTAATTTGAAGAGCGTACTATGACCTATCGTCAATCAGCGGGGAAACGCATTTTGCTGCTGGCATGCATCATCATGACGGTGTGCCTGGTACAGCGTGCCTTTTTTCCGCATGAATTGCCGACAACTGCACAAGCGAGCGCCTTCACGCTTCAGGCTACAGAGCCGTCCGCAGGCGGTACGGAAACGAAGGGCATTACTTTGTGTTTGCTGAGTTCTCACTCGATCCAGTGCGCTCAACCCCTCTTCTTTGATGGCATGATCCCCGCGTTAGTCGTCTTCCTTGCTCTGATAGCGCTTTTTTGTGTTATCAGCACCATGCCCTCGACACCCACCCCGGTCTTTCAACCTCTTCAGCGAATACATCTCAAAAACTGCGTCTTCAGAGAATAAAAAAACCGTTTTTTAAGCGGTTAATTTTTATTACTGGAGAAAACTATGTCAGAGATTTTCAGGGGGCTGTTCCTCTTGCTGCTGATCTGCGCGTCCGGGACTCAGGCGGCGGATACAGGGTGGGTGACCTCTCCCCAAAACGATCATGCGCGCATCCGATTGCGCGCTATGCAAACAAACGAAACGGTCGACGCGCTTTTGTACGTTCAGCTCACGCCTGGCTGGAAAACCTACTGGCGTTCGCCGGGTGAGGCGGGCGTTGCGCCGCACATCACATGGGCTGAGACGATGGCTGAACAGTGGTTCTGGCCCGTACCGTCACGTTTCGATGTGTCAGGGTTGTCTACCCAGGGCTACCATGGGCAGGTCATTATCCCGATTCAGATAAAGTCCACTGACAGTCGAGTTCTTGAGGGAACGTTATCATTGCCCACCTGTAGCAATGTCTGCATGGTGTCTGACTACCCTTTCAGCCTCGATTTAAAGGAAGAAAGCGATCCTTACTTTGCCGAAGATTATGCGCAGGCGATGTCTGGTGTTCCCTCGAACGAAACAAGTACAGAGAGTGTTTCTGCCTCCTGGGCATCAGGCCAGTTACGGATTGAGGCGCATAAGTCTGAGGGATGGGACAACCCTCAAGCGTTCTTTGACCCGTTGAAGGGTAATGCTTTCCCAGGGAATCCGACAATCCGTATTGAGGGAGAACAACTGACCCTCCATGTCCCGGTTGTGGACGAGTGGGGGGACGCGCCGGATATTCAAAACGGCGATACGCTTTCTTTTGTGCTGGTAGACAAAGGGATCGGCCATGAGATTAAAACGCAGATCGGGTTATCCCCACCACAAATGCGCACGCCCAGCAGCATGGTTAATGACGAGCCTGCACTCTGGCGCATTCTTCTTCTCGCCTTTACCGGTGGCATCCTTTTAAACCTGATGCCCTGCGTGTTGCCGGTGCTCGGTATGAAGCTGGGGTTCATTCTCAATGTGGCAGGGGACAGGAAAAGGATTCGGCTACGTTTTCTTGCCACAACCCTGGGTATTTTGACCTCATTCGCAGCCCTGGCGTTGTTCATCTCCATGCTTAAGTTGAGCCATGGCGGCTATGGATGGGGGATTCAGTTTCAAAGCAAAGGCTTTATTGCTTTTCTGACGCTCGTGACCTTCGCTTTCGCTCTTAATTTCATGGGTAGCTTCCAGTTCAGACTGCCCTCTGCACTGACAAACAAACTGGCCGTGGCAGGGGGGCAGGGAACGGTCGGAAGTTTCTGTGAGGGGGCCTTTGCAACGCTATTGGCAACGCCTTGTTCCGCACCCTTTATGGGCACGGCCATTGCGTACGCTTTTTCTGCATCGTTGCCAGTGCTGTGGATTGTGTTTATGGCCTTGGGTTTAGGTATGAGCGTTCCCTGGCTGCTTGTTGCACTCTTTCCACGCAGCATCCTGATACTGCCAAAGCCCGGTGGCTGGATGAATACCTTGCGAATCATGCTTGGCATCCTGTTGTTAGGCTCCAGTATCTGGCTTGCCTCTTTGCTGGATGGGTATTTCAGCAATGGGTTAATTCCCGTGTTAATACTGTTCATGTTGCTTATTGCCATGTTTTCTGTCTTGAGATCACAGGTCCAGAAAAATAAGGCAGTCTGGCTTATTGTCTTCGGCCTCGCGATGTCGAGTGGCTATCAGATAAATAACATTGTTAATGTTACTGGTAATAACGCACAGGATCGCAATGCTAAAGGTATTCAGTGGCAGCCTTTAAGTGAAAAGGCGATAACAACCGCACTGTCTAATGGTAAGGCAGTTTTTGTTGATGTCACGGCAGACTGGTGTATTACCTGCAAATTAAATGATGCGCGTGTTTTCAGGCAACAAGATATTATCTCGGCGTTGAACTCACCGGATATTGTCGCCCTGAAAGGGGACTGGAGTCAGCCTTCTGATGAAATAACTCAGTTCCTTCAGAAAAGAAACAGTGCCGCTATTCCATTTAATCAAATTTATGGCAAGGGTAATGAGCAGGGCATTCTGCTTCCCCCTCTGCTGAACAAAAAAACTGTCCTCGAAAAAATTAACGAAGCAAAAGGAATGTAAAATGAGATCATTACTCTTTATTCTATTTTTAGTCTCGGCGGTGACACATGCGGCTTCAGCATTCACACCTGAACAAGAAGCGCGTGTAAAAGAACTTGTTCGCCAGACCCTTATGGAAAATCCACATATTCTGGCTGAGGTGGCGGAAAAATTGAACCAGCAGGCATCTGAGGCACAGAATAAAAATATCCAAGCCACTATCGAAGAAAATAAAGCGCTGCTGTTCAATGATGTGTATTCACCCAGAATAGGGGCTAAAAAACCGGCGTTAACGCTGGTGGTTTTTACTGATTATAACTGCCCGTACTGCAAGAAATTCGATCCTTATCTGGAGAAGATCGTGAAAGATTACCCGGAGGTGGCGGTAGTGATAAAGTTTTTGCCGTTTAGATCGGAAAGCTCGTTGACCTCGGCGCAGTTAGCGCTGACGCTCTGGAATACGGATCCCGATCGATTTATGAAATTTAATGAAGTGTTGATGTCAAAAGTGGGTAATCATGACATCGCCAGTATTGAAGCTGCACAAAAACGCGCCGGTGTGGCCATAGCTGCGCCAGATGCGAAAAGTCTTGAGACGGTGAAAGCGTCTTTGGCGATGGCAGATAAACTGAATATCCGGGGAACGCCAGCTACCCTTATCGGCGATCGGGTACTGTCAGGATGGGTGGAGTACGATCAATTTAAATCGATGGTGAAAACTGCGCTGGATGCAGTGAAACATTAACGGCAGACAGGGGCAGTTTTCTGCCCCTTATCTCCCTGGATTAATTTTTGCGAGAGTCTTCGCCATTCAGATTATGGGTACGCGTCAGCCCGTGGTTAACGATTTCGGCTTGCTGGATAATCCATTCTCGGAAATAAGCAATTTTAGGAAGACTGTCACAGCCGGGGCGATAAACAAGGTAATAGGCCAGCGGGCTGGACAGCGATACCTCAGGGCAAAGCCGGACCAGACGTCCACTTTTCAGATCGTCTTCAACCATGATGCTGCGGGCCAGCGCAATGCCATGCCCGTCGATTGCGGCCTGTAGCACCGCCGCTGAGTTATTGATTCGTAGCCCAGGTTTACGGGCTATCGCCTGGACGTTGAAGCGTTTGAGCCATTGCTCCCAGGTAATAAAATCTTTGTGATGTTCCATCGACAGGTCGTGGATCAGCGTCTGTTCCGGTACGCCAGTCAGGCAGTTCAGTGCCGGGTTTAATGAGATAAGCGACGGCGCGCAAACCGGGAACACCTCTTCGGCCATCAAGAGTTCCGCCTGCAATCCCTCCCACTGACCTAACCCGTAACGAATCCCAACATCTATACCCTGAGCGGTGAAATCGAGAATTTTAAGACTGGTTTCAAGACGAACATCAATGTCTGGCCAGCGGCTCTGAAAATCTTCTATTCGCGGCAGCAGCCATTTCGCCGCAAAAGCAGGACTAATGGTGACATTAAGAATGCCATTCGTCGCCCCTTCACGCAGGCGTGTCATCCCGAGGTTCAGGTTTTGAAATCCGGCGCGGATGTCGGGTAAAGCCCGCACCGCAGGCTCGGTCAGTACCAGCGCTGCGCGTCGGTTGTTGCTGCGGTGGAATAACGGGTAGCCCACCACATCCTCCAGTGAACGTACAAGTTGCCCCACGGCTGCCGGGGTCACGTTGAGCTCTTCGGCTGCAAGGGAGAAGCTCAGATGACGGGCGCTGGCTTCGAAGGCGCGCAATGCGTTGAGATGGATCGGTATCTTCATATTAGATAGAAAACCTTTTTATAGAGCCAAGAATATCTCATTTGTGACGATTGAAGATCATTAACATAATGCAGAAACGGTGAGGGTGATCATAATAAATCTCTCGAATGGTTTCACCATTGCTTAGATTTTAACAAAAAGATTTTCTTTCTGTTTTTATCTGGTGAGTCTGCAAGATCCTGCCACCGTAAGACGTTTGGACGCGGTCGACCGTGCTTACAGCCGACCAATAATTAATCAAATCCAGGAGTTAACCATGGCTTATTTGCAAATTACGTTGGATATCAGTGAGCAAAACCGTGCGGCAGCGGCAGCGGTGTACCAAAAATATAAAGCCCCTTTCCTCAGCAACATTGATGGCGCTGTATCGAAAGAATTGCTGGTGCGAAAAGAGGACGTTCAGGTTCTGCATGGTTTTAAAACCGAACAACAGGCGCAGGCGTACTTGAGTTCTCTACTCTTCATTGAGGATGTGGTTGAAGCGCTGAAACCTTATCTGAACAGCGCACCCGATGTGCGTATCTACGCGGTTGCCTGAACCCCCAACGAGTAAAGAGGTTCACATGTATCTGGACTGGACTGAACTGCGTAAAGAATTACGCTCTGCCGTCGGTAAGTTTGCGGGCCTGCAGCCTGATTTTATGCACGGTATCGACACCATGGAGAAAAGCGCTGCTGCGTCCGGGCATCTGGATGCGAAAACCCATGAGCTGATTGCGCTGGCAGTGGCTATTACCACGCGCTGCGATGGCTGCCTGTCTGTTCATGCGGAAGCGGCTGCAAAGCATGGCGCAACGCGTGAAGAGATTGCTGAAGCAATGGCTGTGGCTATCACCCTGAATACAGGGGCGGCGCTGGTTTACTCAAGCCGTGCACTTGATGCGTTTGACGCATTGCCAAAATAATCTTCGCCTTTTGACTCTCCTGCGGGAGGGTCACTTCTTTTTGCTACCTCTGGATTTCAGGATGCTGATTAATCACGATTTTAACCGGCGAGTCACGATAGCCAACGAAGATTATAAATGGGTGAACTCGCCACAACCGGGCGTCGATCGTGTGATGTTGGAAAGGATCGGGGGAGAGGTTGCACGCGCCACCAGTATTGTTCGCTATCTTCCTGAAACAACATTCCCGTTTCATCACCATCCGGGCGGTGAAGAAATTCTGGTTTTAGCGGGTCAGTTTTCCGAAGGAGAGAGTGACTATCCTGCCGGATGGTATTTACGCAACCCACCGGGATCTTCTCATCAACCGCATAGCCAAAACGGGGCGACGATTTTCGTTAAATTGGGGCAGATGCTGACCGGTCATCACCCGCGCGTTCGAATTGACACGCGCGACGCGGCGAACTGGCATGAGCATGAGGGAATAAGGATATGTCCCCTGTTTGAAAGCGAACAAGAGAGTGCCTTTTTGTTGCGGCTGATGACCGGGGCAATACTGTTTGAACCTGCGCTTATCGGTGGCGCGGAACTGCTCATTCTGGAAGGCTCGCTTCTCGAGGAAAATGGCATCCACGACAAAGGAAGCTGGCTACGCATTCCTGCCTCACAACCGCTGGTGTTCAGTGCCGGATCGGACAACACAGTGTTGTACATAAAAAAAGGTCACCTCTTTGCTCTGCAGGAAACCGCTCGATGATGAAAACGCAGGTAGCCATCGTCGGAGCGGGCCTGAGTGGCTTATATGCCGCCATTTTGCTGGAGCAAGCCAATATCTCTTATCGCTTGCTTGAAGGCCGGGAGTTTGTGGGTGGTCGCATTCAACAAGCAGGACATACGGGCGTGGATGTGGGTGCAACCTGGCTCTGGCCTGCCGTACAGCCTGAACTGGTGAGCGTGCTCGCGGATCTGGGGGTCTCACTCATCCCACAAAATGAAGCGGGTGATCTGTTATATGAACGTGCAGCGGGGTCGCTTGCCCGTTACCCCGGAT
Source organism: Enterobacteriaceae bacterium UBA3516 (assembly GCA_002377245.1). Lineage (GTDB taxonomy): Bacteria > Pseudomonadota > Gammaproteobacteria > Enterobacterales > Enterobacteriaceae > CBFFRJ01. Next base: position 38,642 of record DFPL01000037.1, on the reverse strand, counting down.
ACGTCTCTTCCCCTCCCGCTATGCGCGTGCGTGACGGCATGTCTCAGGTAATAGAAAAACTGCTGCAACGGTTGCCAGCGGCAAAAATCAGCACCGGCGTTCGCGTTACCCACGCCGCACGTGCCGATGAGCACATCACGATAAGGGGTACGGCAACGGGCGGTGAGGAGATTGTGCTACAGGCCGAACACCTGCTCCTGGCGTTGCCTCCCATGCTGGCGAAAAATATTCAGTTTACCCCTTCACTACCCAAAGATTTAACGGATGACTGGGGGCACACCGGCACGTGGATGGCGGCACAGGCAAAATATGTTGCGCTCTATGATGAGTCGTTCTGGATAGCAGAGGGGCTGTCCGGTGAAGGACGGAGTATGGTTGGTCCGCTGGTGGAGCTGCATGACGTATCTGTACCTGGCAGGGTCAATGCCCTGTTTGGCTTTCTCGGCATTCCCGCACAATCTCGCCAGGCGCTTGGGGAAGAAACCGTGCTTTCCCTGTGCCGCGCGCAGATGGTCAGGCTTTTTGGCGATAAAGCTGCCTCTCCTTCGGCAGAGTTTCTTAAAGACTGGTCAGCCGATTCCTTTACGGCCACAGCGCACGACCTGATGTTACAGGCAGCGCATCCTCTCCCGCCTGCTTTTCCGTTAGAAGGAGAGTGGGTGGAAAGCCTGACAGGTATTGCCAGTGAATGGTCTTCGACCTTTCCTGGCTACCTCGCGGGTGCAATTGAAGCGGCCCGAGAAGGTGTTAACCGGGTGACAGCAACGATGACACCCACTACCCGATCCTTTCCCTGATGGGATGACATGGAGAGACAAAATGAGAAAGACATATCAGGCCATGCAGGTCACCACCCCAGGTCAACTGAACATGGTCGAACGCGCATTACCGGTTCCCGGCCCTGGCGAGGTACTCATTAAAGTGGAGGCTTGCGGCATCTGTGGTGCCGACACGGGGGCCATTGAAGGGCATGAAAAAGGGGTGGAATACCCGCGGGTCCCCGGTCACGAGGTGGTAGGCACTCTCGCACAATTGTCAGAGCAGGTTCCAGCTTATTTGAAGGTCGGTCAACGTGTTGGCGTTGGTCGTCTGGGCGGACACTGCAATGCCTGCGAGCAGTGCCGTCTTGGTCACTTTAACCTTTGCCAGAATCAACCTGTTACCGGCAGCTCGCGTGATGGTGGATATGCGGAGTACATGCTCGCGCGGGCCACCGGGCTGGTGGCTATCCCGGAGGATCTCTCTTCTGTTGATGCCGCTCCCTTGCTCTGTGCGGGTATTGCCACCTTCAATGCGTTAAAAAAATCCCGGGCGCAGGCGGGGGATACCGTTGTCATTCAGGGCGTGGGCGGGCTTGGCCATCTGGCATTGCAATATGCCAGAAAAATGGGATTTCGTGTGATAGCGGTAGGGCGGGGCGAAGACATCGCTCATGACGTCAAAGCTCTTGGGGCACACGTCTATATCGACATCACTAAACAGGATGCGGTCGAAGTCATTAAAGGGTTAGGGGGCGCGCAAGTGATCGTGTCGACCATTACCGATAGCCCGGCAGTGTCAGCACTGATACCTGCACTTGCTCCGCAGGGCAAATTGATGGTGGTGGGGGTGGGGAAAGACAACCTGTCACTGATGCCGGGCTTTATGGTCGGAAGGGAAATTTCTGTACAGGGCGCCATTACCGGAACACCTGTTGAATTAGAAAAAGCACTGGACTTCAGCCTGCTGGCCGATGTACGCGCGATGATTGAAACCCTGCCACTGGAAAACGCACAGCAGGCCTGGGAAAAGATGCGCTCAGGCGAGGCTAAATTCCGCATGGTTCTCACCATGAATCAGTCACACCGTTTGCCATAAAATGACGACCAAGGAAAAGTCATGACAATTAAATCGCTGTCTGTAGAAGAGTTTTCGAGCGAAGTGCTGGCTGCGAAGCTGCCTGTCTTAATTGATTTTTGGGCGCCCTGGTGTAGCCCATGCCGTTCTGTTTCTCCTGTTATTGATGAATTAGCCCAGGAGAATGAGGGGAGATTGAAAGTCTATAAAGTGAACGTCGATGAGCAACCCGAATTAGCGGCTCAGCATGGCATTCGTTCGATTCCTTTCTTTAAACTGTTTGTCAGAGGGGAGGTCATTATGGAGTTTGCGGGTGTCAGACCGAAAAGTGACTTTGATACATTGATTACACATATCCTTGATAAAGAATAAATAGGTCTTCCCAAAAAATATAAAAATTCATCTGCATGAGAACATATATGAGTAATGTACGTGTTATACCCTGGCAGGATAACGAACCGGTTCCTGCACATTTGCTGGAAGCGATGCAAGCGCGTCGATCCGGTGGAAAACTAATTGGTATTGATCGGGTACTGCTAAAAAGCTTTCCACTGGCTGCTGGATGGAATGAGCTTCTGCGCCAGGTTCGGGCAAATTTCAACCTTGAGCTTGAATATCGCGAGCTTATCATGCTGCGTGTTGCGGTGCTGAATAATGCTGATTTTGAATGGGGCGTGCATTATCCGGCATATCTGCAAGCAGGCGGCAACGAAGCAAAAGCACAGGCATTAAAACAGGTTGTTGTTGAAAAAGATCTGTTTACGCCAATTGAAATGGCGCTGCTCTCTCTTACCGATCAGTCAACGAAAAATGTTGCCGTGAATGCTGAGCTGATCGCGTTATTAAAATCATGGATCGGTGATACCAAAACCGTAGAAGCGGTGGCCACGGTTGCGGCTTATAACATGGTTTCACGTTTTCTGGTGGCGCTGGATATTTAATTAATATCTCCCCTCTATTTAAATTATCCGGATATCGCTGCAGATAAATCCGCAGGCGCTGCTACGGGCGAAATCATCTGAGGTATAGGTCTGAACCTGGGTTTCGTCCGTAACAAGGAGAGAATATGTTTGGCTTAGATGCATTTCATCTCGCACGAATTCAATTTGCCTTTACGGTATCGTTCCATATTATTTTCCCGGCAATTACCATCGGCCTTGCCAGCTATCTTGTCGTTCTGGAAGGAATGTGGCTAAAGACGCGCCAGGGCATTTACGACGATCTTTATCACTTCTGGTCAAAAGTTTTTGCCGTGAACTTCGGTATGGGCGTGGTCTCCGGGCTGGTCATGGCTTATCAGTTTGGTACCAACTGGAGTGGTTTCTCACAATTTGCCGGCAGCATAACGGGCCCGCTGTTGACCTATGAAGTACTCACAGCTTTTTTCCTCGAAGCTGGATTTCTTGGCGTAATGCTCTTTGGCCGCAACAAAGTGGGGCCGGGACTGCACTTTTTCACCACCTGCATGGTGGCGCTGGGCACGCTTATCTCCACGTTCTGGATCCTGGCCTCCAACAGTTGGATGCATACCCCGCAGGGGCACATCATTGTCAACGGGGTGGTCGTGCCTCAGGACTGGTTAAAGATTGTCTTTAACCCCTCTTTCCCGTGGCGCCTGGTGCACATGACCACCGCCGCATTCCTCGCCAGTGCCTTTTTTATAGGGGCCTCAGGTGCCTGGCATTTACTCAAAGGGAACGACACGCCGGCTATCCGTAAGATGTTCTCGATGGCGCTCTGGATGGCGTTAATTGTGGCCCCGCTACAGGCCTTTCTGGGCGATGGACATGGCCTGAATACTCTTGAGCATCAGCCAGCAAAAATTGCTGCCATTGAAGGGCACTGGGAGAACAGGCCGGGAGAAGCGACGCCCCTTATTCTCTTTGGTGTGCCGGATATGGCTCAGGAACGCACCAAATATGCGGTTGAAATTCCTGGACTTGGTAGCCTTATTCTCACGCATAGCCTGACGAAACAGGTTCCGGCACTCAAAAGTTTTCCCCCTGAGGACAGGCCTAACTCGCTTGTCGTGTTCTGGTCGTTCAGGCTCATGGTTGGCCTTGGGCTTCTCATGATTGCGCAGGGATTATTCAGCCTGTGGCTGCGCTATAAAAAACGGCTCTACCATCATCGACCATTTCTCTGGTTTGCTTTATTGATGGGGCCTTCCGGGCTGATTGCCATTTTAGCAGGATGGTTCACAACAGAAATTGGCCGCCAGCCCTGGGTTGTCTATGGCGTACAACGCACCCGGGATGCCGTTTCAGCACATGGCGATCTGCATATGAGCCTGAGCCTAGCGGCCTTTATCCTGGTCTACAGTGCCGTATTTGGCGTGGGGTACCTCTACATGATGCGCTTGATAAAGCGTGGGCCAGTGGAGGGGGAAGGGCATCAGGCAGTTGAAGGCGGGCCCGGTAAAATAAATACCCCCGCACGTCCACTTTCAGCCGCGAATGATGCAGAAGGAGGTAACCAACATGATTGACCTTTCGCTTGTCTGGTTTGTCATCATTATTTTTTCCACCCTCATGTATATCGTGATGGACGGTTTTGATTTAGGGATAGGGATAATCTTCCCCTTTAATAAAGATGCGTCGGAACGCGATCTCATGATCAACACGGTCGCCCCCGTCTGGGATGGTAACGAAACCTGGCTGGTGATGGGGGGAGCAAGTCTGTATGGCGCATTCCCACTGGCTTATGCGGTTATCACGGATGCGTTAGCGGCTCCGCTTACGCTGATGCTGTTTGGGCTGATTTTCCGTGGTGTGGCGTTTGAGTTTCGTTTTAAAGCCACCCCCGCCCATCGCCCGCACTGGGATAAAGCGTTTATTGCCGGTTCCATTTTGGCGACCTTTATGCAAGGTGTGGTGGTCGGTAGCTTACTCAACGGATTACCCGTTACTGGACGCGAATACGCCGGTCCGGCACTCATCTGGCTAGACCCTTTTGCGCTTTTTTGCGGTGCCGGTCTGGTCATTGCTTACGGCGTGTTGGGGGCCACCTGGCTTATCATGAAGACGGAAGGTCAACTGCAGCAAAAGATGTCCCGTCTGACGGTACCGATGCTGACTGCATTAATGGTGGCGATCGGCATAATCAGCCTGTGGACGCCATTAAGTCATCCGGCTATCGCTCAACGCTGGTTTACACTCCCCAATCTGTTCTGGTTTCTTCCCGTTCCCGTACTGGTGTTACTCAGTTTTTGGGGCGTGTTACGCGCAGTGGGTAAAAAAGCACATTACACCCCTTTCTTATTGACTCTGTTACTGATTTTTTTGGGATTTTCAGGATTGGGGATCAGCATCTGGCCAAACATCATTCCGCCTTCGATAACCCTGCATCAGGCCGCTTCTGCAGAAATTAGCCAGGCATTTATGTTGGCGGGGAGCCTGCCTGTATTGCCGGTTATCCTCGGCTATACCTTCTGGAGTTACTACGTTTTCAGGGGAAAAGTTCGTGCCGGAGAAGGGTATCACTGAGGAGATAACATGATGAAACCACGCGCAGGGAAAAGACAATTTGTCTTCTGGAAAGGTATTGTGTGGATGATGGTGATTTGGGCACTCAGTGTTCTGGCGCTGGGCATTGTTTCAATGGTATTTCGCTTTTTGATGTCTGCAGCAGGCATGAAAGCATAGTCGCCAAAAAATAGTTAAATGGGGCATCAGCCCATAGATTAAGCTTTTGCGTTTGACAGCGAACATCCTCTCATTAGCGATCAATCCCGTGGGTTGTGAAGATTTTCATCATGCCCGTGCATACGTTGCACGGGCTTTTTTAATGAAAGAAAAACTATCCAGGCGTTAAAGTAAATCTGCTTTGGTTGTGAATATTTTTCAACTCATACTGCGGTTATCAACCGAGTCGTGCAGACTCTTCATTAGCCAGTCTTATACAGACTTATATACTGTTGACCCTATGCCCATACCACTGACAATTAAACAGATAGAAATGCTGGTTAAAATAAGCGAAGGAAAAGGGCTCTCTGAAGCGGCCCGACTACTTAATCTTTCACCTTCAGCCATCAGTAAAGGGCTTGCAGTGATGGAGGAAAATCTGGGGGTTCCTCTTATTCAACGAACCACACGAACTTTTCAGTTAACCGAAGCGGGTGAATACTTTGTGTCACGCGCCAGTGAATTATTAAAAGAATTTGATGATATTGTTAATACCACCTGTGGTTATTTTAATCATCCCCATGGCGCATTAAAAATCACCTGTTCTGTCGCATTTGGCTATGCGCACTTGATTGATATTTTTGAAGAGTATCGGCAAAAGAATCATGATGTAGAACTTATTCTGGACCTTGACGATCACCTGATTAATCTCAATGAAAATAATGTTGATATTGCGCTGAGGATCACTGCGACGCCGCCGCAGAATTATGCCGCCCGAAAGCTCTCAAAAATTAGCTGGATGTATTGTGCTTCCCCTGCCTACCTGCAGCGGATGGGAACGCCGACGAAACGTGTTGAGCTGACCAGCCATGAATGCCTGGTATATCCTGGTTTGACGCCGCCATTACGCTTTACCGATGTGCCATCATCGCATCCGCATTGTGACCTCAAGGCGAAGACACCGGTGCAGGCTAACAGCAGCCTGATACTTTTGAAGGCGGCGCTTTCTGGCCAGGGAATTGCCTGGCTGCCCTCTTATCTGATCAGTAAGCATATCGCCAGCGGTGAGCTGGTGCCGCTAAAGCTCGATGGGAAGTATGCGTATCCCACACACAGCCTTTATGCCCTCTACTTTCCCAGCAAGTTTCGCAACCCCAAGGTACGTTCTTTTATTGATTTTCTGGTGGAAGAGAAGCAACCGTGGAACGCCTGGGAAAAGGGTATCGAAGCGCTGTCGTGACAGAAAATAGTCAAACAAGAAGTAGATCACGTTTTTAAATGTAACTTACGAAAACCATAATTATAAAAATCCATTGTTTAGATCACATTTAGCGATAACAAAAAATAAATAAATGTGTGGTTGATCATAAGTTTTTTAAATAACTGAAGGTGAATAAAAGTGGAAACTGTTTTCGCTAATATTCAATCGCCATAGGTTTTTTGGTATGTAAAGCTTTCCCTGGTCAATCACTAATAACGGCGTGGTTATTTGATTGGAAATATCGGCAAAGATTTAGTGAAACTTTCCCATACAAGTTTGACAAAGTGTAAGAGCATATTTTGATGTCATGTTCAGGCCGGGTTAATTATTTATAGTTGAGTGGGGACTCCTATGAGCGTAGGAATTAATAACGAAGTGATTAATAAAAAGAATATACCCTTCACCATGTATGATCTGGGGTGGGTGGTACTGTGTATCGGTGCCGCTATCGGCTCCGGGATTGTCTTTTTCCCATTACAGGTTGGTCTGAAAGGTGTGTGGGTATTCGCCCTGGCGGTTATCCTGGGTTATCCCGCAGTATTCTATATGCAGAAATTGTTCATTGAGACCATGGCACGTAGCGATGAACATGATTCATATCTCAGCATCATTACGAGCTATGTTGGAAGTCGCTGGGGGGTATTCCTCGGTGCGCTTTATTCCATCACGATGCTGAAATCAATGGTGGAATATGCACTGGCTATTACCAATGACAGCGCCTCTTACCTTAAAACATTCGGTTTAACGACCCAGACGTTATCCGAACACTGGTGGTGGTCGCTTTTATTAATTGCCGGGCTGTCATTGGTTGCCTCTAAAGGCGAGAAGATGCTGTTCAAAGTATCAGGCAGCATGATTGCCGTGAAATTGGTCATCATTGTCGCTATTGGTTTCGTGGTTGTGCCTTTCTGGGATCTGAACAACATTGGTGATTTACCCAGCGTCAGTCATCTGGTGGTCGGCACCTTCCCGACGCTGCCCTTTGCTATCTTCTCCATTATGTTCGTTGGGATTTTGAACCCAATGAACATCGCTTACAAAAAACGTGAAGAAGATAAAGAGGTGGCGAAATACAAAGTACTGCGCGTACACAAAGTTGCCTATGTGATTCTGGTCGCCACGGTATTACTGTTTGTTGTGTCTATCGTATTGTCTATCAGTGAAGCAGATGCGCTACGAGCATATCAGGACAACATTTCTGCACTGGCTTTGGCGGCAAAAGTCATACCGGGTGCTACCGTTAAATACATGAGCGTTATCCTCAACGTTTTCTCCATCGTGACGGCATTCCTGGCGCTCTATCTGGCAGTGCATGAGTCTTTCGTTGGGTTAATCAAGGTTGCTGCGAAAAAGATATTCAAACAGAAAGACAACAGCGAAAAATTCAATGCCGTAACTGCTTTCTTTATGGTTGTTCTGGTGTTGTGGTTAATTGTATTAACGAACTTCCCAATTCTGAAAGTGTTTGTATTTGGTGGGGTGACCTATGGCCTTATTAGCTGCATCGTACCCGGTGTAATAATCCTTAAGAATGACAAGTTCGTGGATTTACGTGGCGCGTCAGTCTATTACGTAATTTTGATTGGCATGCTGATGTGTATCGGGCCATTTGTCATGTTGTTCTCTTAATTGTTGTTGCGTGCAAAATAGTCAATGGCAGGTTTGTGCTTTAGGTAACAATGTTTTATTTGATGTCTGCATTTTGTGTTGTGTTGCGGGTCATCATTAATTGAATTCATGATGGCCCGCAATTTTTTTTAGCTGGACCAATGCAGTAAATGGTCTTTAGAAAGTCTGTGGGATGAAGCCAGACTGAGATGAAGTAAATAAGGTGTAAAAGATGTCAAATATAAAAATTGCCCAAAAAGTACAAAACCTGCAATCGTCAGCAATCAGGGAGTTATTGAAGCATAGTAAAATGGAAGGCGTAATCTCATTAGGCGGCGGTATTCCCAACCCTGATCTCTTCGATCATGAAGGGCTACAGATAGCCATGGATAAGGTCTTAACCCACGCCTGGAAGGACGCTTTTCAATATGGATTAAGTGAGGGCGATCCTGGCTTACGCCAACTGATATGCCAGTTACTGCTAAAAAGAACAATCATTTGCGATGTTGATGACGTTATTGTGACTTCAGGTTCTCAGCAGTCTCTTGATATTGTTGCTCGTGCATTGATTAACCCAGGCGACATAGTTGTGGTTGAAAAACCGACATACCTCGCCGCCTTACAAATATTTCAGTTAGCGGAAGCCGAATTTGTTTCGGTTGGCACCGATGCTGATGGAATGATTGTTGATGAACTGGAACAATTAGTAGAAAAAACCTGTATTAAAGCTGTTTATATTGTGCCGACATTTGGCAATCCTGGGGGCGTAACACTTTCAGATGAACGACGTAAACGACTTGTTGAATTATCCAGACGATATAATTTTGTTATCATTGAAGATGATCCCTATGGCGAAATTAACTTCACAAATGAGACTTTTAAGCCCTTAAGAGCTTATGCGAAAGAAATGGATAATACAGAAAATGTCATTTACACCTCGACATTTTCGAAGATATTAACACCCGGCGCCCGTGTCGGATGGGTGATTGTACCTGACTGGTTGAAAAAAGCAGTCGTTAACCTTAAGCAGGCGACCGATTTACACACCAGTGCCCTCTCGCAATCGCTGACGTATCACTATTTATTAACGGGTCGCCTTGGTAATCAGATTGAGATTATCCGGGCATCCTATAAACAAAAGTGTCAAATACTGAGCGAACAGCTCGAAAAAGAATTAGGTGACCATCTGACATTTCATAAACCTAAAGGCGGAATGTTTCTTTGGGCGAGGTTCAAATATGAAATGAATACCACTAAATGGCTCAGCAAGACATTGAGCCAGGGTGTTGTTTATGTACCAGGGGAGTTTTTTTACTGTAATCAGCCAGACTGCTCAACGTTGAGGATGTCATACGTAACCGTGTCGGACGCACATCTGAAAGAAGCAGTATTGAGGCTGAAACATTCCCTTAATGCGTTGCCCTCTTAATCCCTCGTGGAATAGGGCAGATAAATTGAGTCAGTTAGTGTAGTAAGAAGAGGAAGGGAAAATGTCGAATCACAATTTTGATAACCAAGTTTCAGCAGAGACCTATCTTTGCCATGGTCCGTTTGATCCGGAAGTTTTTGGGGGCGTAGTCAACCCACCGGTCTACCATGCATCGACCGTTATCTTTAAGAACTGCCAAGCGCTTAGTGAACGTCATCAGGCGCTGTTTGAAGATGCGGAAGATGAAGTCATGTACTACGGTCGCTTTGGTACGCCGACGACATTCGCCGTGCAAAAAGCACTGGCAGAACTTGAAGGTGGTCATCGCTCTCTGTTAGTGCCGACCGGCCTTGCTGCCTGTACAAGTGCATTGCTGGCGTTGGTGAAAGCGGGCGATCATATTCTTGTCAGCGGTAGCGTTTACGGGCCAACACGTGGTTTCGTCAATAATGTTTTGGCGAAAATGGGTGTCTCTGCCACCTTCTTTGATCCGTCAATAGGCAGCGGTATTGTCGATCTGTTCAAAGACAACACGACGGTGGTCTTTACTGAATCCCCTGGGTCCCAGACCTTCGATATTCAGGATATTCCGGCCATCACTAAAATCGCTCATGAGCGTAATGCCAAAGTGATTATTGATAATACATGGGCAACCCCCTTGTTCTTTAAACCCTTCGATCATGGGGTGGATGTTTCGGTCCATGCTGCTACCAAATACATCGTTGGCCACTCTGACGCCCAGATGGGGCTCATCACAGCGAATAAAGAGACCTGGCTTGCGATTCGTCGCTTCGTCTACCTGTTTGGTTTGCACGCTGCCCCGGATGACGTCTACCTCGCTCAGCGTGGCCTGCGCACCATGTCGCTACGTCTTGAGCGTCACCAGGCTTCGGCATTGAAAATTGCCAAGTGGTTTGAGGAACGTCCTGAAGTTGAACAGGTGTTACACCCGGCATTACCGTCATGTCCGGGCCATGAGATCTGGAAACGCGACTTCACGGGCTCAAGCGGGCTGTTCAGCGTGGTGCTGAAGCCGCAGTATTCAAAAGCGTCTGTCGAGAAGTTTATTGATAGCATGGAATACTTTGGCATTGGTTTCTCATGGGGCGGCTTTGAAAGCCTGGCAATCCCCTTCAATCCGCGTAAAGACCGCCCTGAATATCATTGGCCCTATGAAGGCGAGGCGTTCCGTCTGCAGATTGGTTTAGAGGATCCCATCGATTTAGTCAAAGACCTCGATCAGGCTCTGCGCCATCTGGCCGGTTAATTTTACAGCATGTGGTTGCGCCAGACGGCGCTGGAGCAACCACTGGAAAGCGCACGTCTTTACGTCATCATCCTGCCACCGCCAGTGGGTTATTTTTGCCTACGTATATCCAGGCCAGGGCATGACATTATTTATTCACAGGAGAACGTAATGAAATCGATTATTAATACTGAATCTGCACCCGCCGCGATCGGACCTTATTCTCAGGCTATTTCGTTTGGCGATCTGGTCTTCACGTCCGGGCAGTTGCCTCTTGACCCGGCAACGATGGCGTTTCCTGCTGATGAAATTAAAGCACAAACGCGTCAGTCTCTGCTCAATGTAAAAGCGGTACTGGAGCAAGCCGGCGCATCATTGGATACCGTTATTAAAACCACCTGTTTCCTGGGAAGAATGGAGGACTTCGCCGCATTTAATGAAGTCTATACCGAATTCTTTGGCGATGTTGGCGCACCTGCGCGCTCTTGTATTCAGGCAGGAAAATTGCCGAAAGATGCATTGGTAGAAATAGAAGCCGTCGCCTACATTAAAAAATAATTTAGCGGGGGAGGGCATAGCGTGATAATGCTTCAGGGGTGGTTCTCTGTTTCGCTATTGCTCTCCTTTTTTTGTTTATAATGGGTATTTTTTCAGTGTTTAAAGCAGGGATGAGTTATGTCACCTCTCTATCATGGACTTCGCAAATGGCTGGTTCCCCCCGTGTTACTCCTGCTGTTTTTACTCTTTGATATTTTGGTTTGCTGGCCTGTGGATACCAGACTGCAAGAAATGATTTCTCCAACCCTCACATTTTGTCTTTCCATCCTCCTTGGCGTTACATCGGTATCCGTCATCATTTCCAGCCTGTTACAGTTGGTTCGCAACAAGACAACCATAAATGCGCTGCACGCGAATAAAGTCCATGTATTAATCACCACGGGCTGTTACCATTTTTCACGCAATCCAGTCTACCTGGGGTTTATTGGCATTCAGCTATCCTGCGCGCTGCTGCTGCACTGCATAGCGGGTTTTCTGATGACACCTTTGCTTATTTTCTTGCTGACACGCCTGCATATTGAGTGCGAAGAAGCGTCGATGCAGCGTATTTTTGGCCCTGCGTGGTCGGCATACCAGAAAAAAACACGGCGTTGGGTTTAACGTTATTGCTGTAAAGCCATTATTCTTCCGGCAGTCCCTTGGGGGAAAAAACCTGGTCGTGTTATCAGATGTTTTAAACATCAGGATATTCAGACTCAAAATTGCCCAATTAACCTGTTCAACTCCGGGTTTCACATATTATCTATAAATCATCGCCTGTCTTTTATCGCCCAGGTAATCCGTGAGTGGATAAATGGATGGTATTCATTTGCATGATCAATTCTGCCATCGTTTTGGCCTCCATCTTTTCCATCACTCGGGAGCGGTGAACTTCAACTGTGCGTAAAGCAATATTCATCTGTGCCGCGATATCTTTGTTCATCCTGCCTGAAGCGACATAGCGAGCCACCTCCCTTTCTTTAGCCGTCAACTGCCGGTATCGCTGCTTTAGCTGATGCATCTTCACCAAACGTAAGGAGTGTTCGTAGCCTTTACTGATGGCCTCTTGAAGGGCATTTAAAGCAACGGGTTTTTGTAAGAAATCGACGGCACCTGACTGAATCTCTTCTACCGCCATCGGGATATCCCCGTGGCCCGTCAGGAAGATAACGGCAAGAGTACTGCTTTGCTCGCGCATTGCCTGGAATAGGCAATGCCCGTCCATACCCGGCATCCGCATATCCAGCAGTGCGATGCCCGTTTCGCCGAGCGGCGCTTCCCGCAAAAAGCGTTCGCTTTGATTCCAGCACTGCACCGGGTAACCCAGGCTTTCGAGCAGAAAACAGCATGAGTTTGTGACAGCTTCGTCATCATCCACTAAATGAATCATCAGGGTAGTCCGTATCATTGGCTGGCTGGGAAGGTGAGGGTGACGAGTAAACCACAGCAGCCATCCGGCGCGCTGTGATTATGGACGCTAATCTCACCATTGATGCTGCGAAGAAGGCGCTGACAGATGACTAATCCCAGCCCCATGCCACTTTTCTTGGTTGAATGAAATGGACAGAAAAGTACGGCAAGCTGTTCTGCTGACATCCCGCCCGCATTATCCAGCAGAGTCATACACGGTGGTGAGGCGGTGCCGTCGATGTTAACCCACAGACGGGTTGCGCCTGCCTGCGCCGCATTCAGTATGATATTTGCCAGTACCTGTTCCAACAGCACCGGCGGGAGCCAAAGCCGGGTGGACTGGGGGCTGCTCACCTGAACGTCGAGTGCGGGCGTTGTCTTATCCAGTTGTAACAGGGTAAGCACGTGGCGCAGCGTGTCGCCAGGCTCGCACGGCGTGTTTTCAGCGTCTTGCTGCGGGCTTGCCCATTCCCGCAAATGTTTGATGATATGCCCGCAGCGTTCGGCTTGTGCGTCAATGTTCGCCAGCGCCTTTTCCACTGCCTCTTTTTTTTCTGCCTGTGGGAGATAGTTCAGCCCGCCCTGGGCATACATACGAATAGCGGAGAGCGGCTGGTTGAGTTCGTGTGCAAAACCGGAGGCCATCTCACCCAGCACGCTCATCTGCCTTGCCTGCTCCAGCGTCTGTTGTTGCGCGCGAAGCAAGGCGTTGGCCTGCTCAAGCGCTTTGCCGCGTCGATTCACCAGCACCATCACCCAGCCGTAATTAGCCACAAGCAGCGCAACCAGCAGGAGTATCAGTCCAATCAGCAGCCGGTGTTGATTCAACCAGTCATACAGCATTTTACCGATCCGCTGCTGTTCTGGGTGGCGGTTGATTTCACGCAGCAGGGCTTCCGTGTGGCTGGTAGAGGCCGGAGCACCCCAGCGCCAGGTACCGGTATCAGGCGAGTTCAGCAAGGTTTTTGTGACAGCATCAGCAATCCTGTCTTCCACGCCAGGAAGGGCAGCGAACGACCAGTCAGGATAAAGCGCGGTACTGCTCTGGCAGGGAAAGGCGGACTGTTTTTGTAGCAGCACGCTAAAGTCTTGTTTGGCGATAAGCCCTTCTGCATCCATGTTTTCCAGTAGGCATACCGGAACGATGGCGGCCTGAATGGCATCTTCACGCAGAAGGTACAGCAGCGCATCGGCTGGAAAGCCCATAAATCGCACCTTCACCTGGTCATCCACACGTAACCCCTCATCCAGCAACTCGCGATAGCCCAACAGATAACCGCCAAAGGCCTGCGGATCCACCGCGCCCAGGGTTTTACCAGCCAGATCCCGCGCCCCGGTGATGTGGCTATCGCGGCGGACCACTATTGCGCTGCCGGTGGCCATGCTCTCCCCGGATACCTCTTTCCCGGAACGTAGCGATGCCAGCCAGCGCAAATGATATTGACTGTTCAACTGCACAAACTGGGCCTGATTAGTGAGAACAAACTGAACGCTTCCTGCATTGACTGCTTCACGCATTGCGTTGAGCCCTAGAGGCAACAGGCGGAAATGGGCATCAGGAACGGTATGGTTAAGCGTATCGATAAGCGGCTGCCAGTGACGTTGGGTAGCGGTTTCACCACGCAGGGCGAGGATGCCAATGGTCCATTCAGACGCGAGAAGAGGAGAAGCAAATCCGATGATTAACAGCAACAACAGGATTTTTGCAGTGCGATCCATGCGGCAAGGGCCCCTTTTCATTTGCGTTAGATCAAGCCCGCTTCGTTTATGTGGTTTACCACAATAGAGGGCGACCCGGCGGGATTTTTAGACTGTAACTAATCACATTTGGTTAGGTAATTCCATCCCTAATCTTTTCCTTAGCCGCGCACTGAGTGGAGGTCACCATGGACATCAGTAAGCGACAATTTTTACAGCAATTGGGTGTTGTCACCGCCGGAGCAACACTGATCCCGCTTGCGGATGCCAGTCTCAGATTGAAGCCCAGGCGGCGCGAAGGTTCCGATACGCATCGCTACGCCATGCTTATTGATTTACGCCGTTGCATTGGCTGCCAGTCATGTACGGTGAGTTGCACGATAGAAAACCAGACACCTCAGGGAGCGTTTCGCACCACCGTCAGCCAATATCAGGTGAAGCTTGCCGACCGCAACGAGGTCACCAACGTATTGCTCCCGCGGCTTTGTAACCACTGTGACGATCCCCCCTGCGTGCCGGTCTGCCCGGTGGAGGCCACTTTCCAGCGCAAGGACGGTATCGTGGTTATTGATAATAACCGCTGCGTGGGGTGTGCCTACTGCGTACAGGCTTGTCCTTATGATGCCCGCTTTATCAACCACACCACCCAGACGGCGGATAAATGCACCTTTTGCGCACACCGACTGGAGGCAGGGCTACTCCCCGCTTGCGTGGAGTCCTGCGTCGGCGGTGCGCGGATTATCGGCGATTTGCAGGATCCCAAAAGCACAATAAACACGCTGCTGGCAGCACACCGGGGAGAGATTAAAGTCCTGAAACCGGAGAATAAGACCCAGCCACACGTCTTTTATCTGGGGCTGGACGACGCCTTTATTTCGCCGCTTCAGGGGCGTGCCCAGCCTGCGCTCTGGCAGGAGGTGGAAATATGTCACGCCTGATCATTGAAGAGGTGGTGGCTCTGCCTCAGGACATTACCTGGCTACCCTGGGCGGTGCAGTATTTTTTCTTTATTGGTATCGCCGCCTGTGCGGCGCTGTTGGCTTGTACAGCACGCTGGTTAACGCATCAGCATAGTGAAAGATTTGAGCGAGTTTGCCTGTTTATCGCCTTAACCTGTGGGGTAACTGCGCCGTTAGCGCTGACCGCCGATCTGCATCAGACCGCCCGTTTCTGGCACTTTTATGCCTGGCCTACGCCCTGGTCGTGGATGCCCTGGGGGGCACTGTTTTTGCCGCTGTTTACCGCCTGCGTTGGGCTATGGTTTGTGCTTTTCCATCTGCGCGTGAAGACGGATCGCTTCACCCCGTTGATGCGCTGGCTGGCGCTTGCTACCGCGCTGACGGCGGTCGGTCTGCTGCTCTATACCGGGCGGGAGGTGTCCGTGGTTCGGGCCAGACCGCTATGGTTTAGCTACGGATATCCGCTAGTGATGTTCGCGAGTGCGATGAGTGCGCTCTTGTCGTTCGTCAGTCTGGTCATGCATAAGCAACGCGATCTTGTTCGTATGCTGGCGAAAGTTCAGGTGATGACGCTACTGCTGCTGGCAGCGGTGCCGCTAGGAAGGTTTATTGGGGACACGTTGTCAGGTCACGCACTGCGCCAGCAGTGGCAGCTCGCTACGGAAATTCGTCTTTACATGCTGGCTGTTACGGCATTGTGGGGTGTTGCGCTGGCGGTTGCGCTGGGGGCGACTCGCTATAGGTTCCCACTGTCGGTGACTCTGGTGAGTACGCTGCTGATTGCAACATTGTGCTGGACCCTGCGCTGGGCGTTGTTAATTGGAGGACAAACGGTGCCGAAATATAACGCCCTCATTAACGCTTATCACCTGCCCATGGGGACCGATGGACTGCTGGCGATTATCGGCACTTTTGGTCTGTGGTTCTCCCTAATGATCATCGTCAGGGAATGCGTCAACTGGCTATCAAGGAGGCTTCAGAATGGCTGAACTATCTCGCCGTCATTGGCTAAAAATTGGGGTTGCTGTGGGGGGAGTTGCCGCGTTCGGTTTGAGCTATCGCGATGTGGCAAAACGGGCCCTGGACGGGCTGCTTAATGGTACGTCTGGCAAGGTAACGCGTGACAGAATCAATGGTAACTCCTTGATTCCAGAAGGCGTCAGCCGCAGCGGCTGGCAGCATAATCCCAACCAGGCGATATCCATGACGCAGTGCTTTGGTTGCTGGACGCTGTGCGGTATCCGTGCGCGCGTCGACAAAGCGGCGAACAAAGTCATTCGTATCGCCGGAAATCCGTGGCATCCGCTCTCGCATGAGCGACCGTTCGACAGTCGGATGCCCTTTGCTGAGGCGCTGGAAAAAATGGCCGGGGAAAGTGGGTTGGAATCGCGCTCCACCGCCTGCGCGCGTGGGGCAACGCTGCTCGAGAGTCTGAGCAGCCCGCTGCGTATTTTGACCCCCATGAAGCGCGTCGGAAAACGCGGGGAAGGCAAGTGGCAGCGCATCAGCTTTGAGCAACTGGTCAACGAGGTGGTCGAGGGGGGCAATTTGTTTGGTGAGGGCCATGTGGACGGGCTTCGTGCCATTCGTGACCTTAACACGCCCGTGGATGCGAAACATCCCGCGTATGGGCCGAAGGCGAACCAACTGCTGGTGACCAACACCAGCGACGAAGGCCGTGACGGATTCCTGCGCCGTTTTGCATTAAACAGTTTCGGTTCCAAAAATTTTGGCGCGCACGGCGCCTATTGCGGGCTTGCTTACCGTGCGGGTTCCGGTGCGTTGATGGGCGATCTCGATAAAAATCCGCATGTTAAGCCTGACTGGGAAAACGTGGAGTTTGCCCTGTTTATGGGCACCTCTCCTGCACAGTCCGGCAATCCCTTCAAGCGTCAGGCGAGCCAGCTGGCCAGTGCTCGCTTACGAAACACCTTCAGTTATGTGGTGGTGGCACCTGCGTTACCGCTCACTACAATACTGGCTGACGATCATGGCCACTGGCTACCGGTGAAGCCGGGAACGGATTCCGCGCTGGCGATGGCGATGATTCGCTGGATTATTGACAACAAACGTTACGTTGCTGAGTACCTGACGCTGACCAGCCATGAGGCGATGCTGGGTGCCGGAGAAAAAAGCTGGAGTAACGCTACCTGGCTGGTCATTTGCGATGAACATCATCCGCTGGCAGGCAAGCATCTGAGCGTTGCTCATCTGAATGGTTCTGGCGTCCAGGCCGATGAACCGCTGGTGCTCAATGAGGCGGGTGTGCTGGTACCTGTCAGTCAGTGCGAACGTGGGGCTCTGCACGTGGTGCAGGCGGTAACGTTGCACGACGGTTCCACGGTTACGGTAAAAAGCAGTTTTCAATGTTTGACGGAGTCGGCCCAACGTTTCAGCCTGGAGCAGTACAGCCAGGCATGTGGGGTAGCTGTTGCACAAATTATTGCGTTGGCGAAAGCGTTCACCGCGCATGGGCGCAAAGCGGCGGTGGTCACCCACGGCGGAATGATGTCCGGCAACGGCTTTTATAATGCCTGGTCGGTAATGATGCTCAACGTGCTGCTGGGCAACCTGAGTCTGAGTGGGGGCGTGTTTGTTGGCGGCGGCAAATTCAATGGCGAGATTAACGGACCTTGCTATAACTTTGAGCAGTTCCCTGGCAAGGTCGCGCCGAAAGGGCTCAATATTGCCCGTAGTAAAGCGGATTACGCCAAATCGGATGAGTATCAGGCGAAAGTGGCGGATGGTCAGTCACCGTGGCCCGCTCACGCCCCCTGGTACCCGTTTGTGGCCGGGCAACTGACCGAGCTTTTGCCCTCGGCGCTTGAGGGTTACCCATATCCGCTGAAGGCATGGATCTCCAATATGACCAATCCGCTGTATGGTGTCCCCGGATTGCGCAAAGTGATTGAAGCGCGACTCACCGATCCGCAACGTCTGCCGTTATTTATAGCCATCGACGCCTTTATGAATGAGACGACCGCGCTGGCGGATTATATCGTGCCGGATACCCACAACTTTGAAAGCTGGGGCTTCAGTGCCCCCTGGGGCGGGGTGGCGAGTAAAACGTCGACGGCACGCTGGCCTGTTGTCACTTCTGCCACCACCAAAACAGCGCTGGGTGAGCCGGTTTCCATGGAATCTTTCTGCATTGCGGTGGCAAAACGGATGCAATTACCGGGGTTTGGTGAGAAAGCGATACCCGATGCGCAAGGCACGATGCATGACCTGAACAGCGCAGAGGATTACTACCTACGCGTAGCGGCCAACATTGCGTTCGCCGGGCAGAGGCCGCTGCCGCCAGCGGGTGAACAGGATCTTATATTGTCTGGTGTGGATCGTATTTTCCCGTCAATCCGCAAGACGTTAAAGCCAGAAGAGGCGCTGCCCGTGGCGTTTCTTTACAGTCGGGGAGGGCGGTTCGCACCGGATGCCTCGGGGCGTAAAGCGGGAGCGGTAGGTAATGAGTGGAACAAACCGCTGCAAATCTGGAATGCCGAGGTGGCCATGTTCAAATATGCCATGACGGGGGAGCGATTCAGCGGCTGCCCGACCTGGTACCCGGCCCGGGTGTCCGATGGTCGTGCGCTCGATGAGATCTATCCGCCAGAGAAATGGCCGATGAAGCTAATGTCTTTCAAATCAAACCTGATGAGCAGTTCAACCACCGTGGTTGAACGGTTACATCATGTGAAGCCGATAGGTCTGGTCGCTATTCATCCTGAAGAGGGTAAACGCTTTGGGCTGCA
The DNA here is from genome assembly GCA_002377245.1 of Enterobacteriaceae bacterium UBA3516. Lineage (GTDB taxonomy): Bacteria > Pseudomonadota > Gammaproteobacteria > Enterobacterales > Enterobacteriaceae > CBFFRJ01. The sequence continues at coordinate 19,286 of DFPL01000037.1, read as the reverse complement.
GCATGGCGATAACGTGCGAATCACCACGCCGGGCGGGAGTGTAGAGGCGCGGGTCAGTTTACTCTCTGGCGTCATGCCGGGGGTGATCGCCATAGAGCACGGTTACGGGCATAAAGAGATGGGTGCGCGTCAGCATTGGCTTGACGGCGAACCGCTGGCGCATAAACCCCCTATTGCCTCCGGTGTGAATCTTAATGATTTGGGCTTTGCTGACCCTACCCGTAAGGTCCCGGGCCCCTGGCTTGACTGGGTCACCGGGTCGGCCGTGCGGCAAGGGTTACCTGCGGTGATTGTGAAAGCGTAAAACGGGGTGGCTTCGTCACTGGAGCCACCACGTGCCTTAACGTCGTGCCAGAGCGCATTGCTGGTTGAACTGCCTGAACATAAATGCAGTACCTATGCCTGGCATTAAAAAGAATATCTTGCTGCCATACGCAATTTATCTCCCTTGTCGGGCGGGCAGGAAGCCGTGAGAATATTCTCCTGCTTATTTCCACTCTAAAGCGTACGGACGCTTTTCTGGCATGGAGTTGCGTGGATGCCCTTCAAAGACCGTCTATTTATTTTGTTTCAATATCTGGTGCCACAACATTTTTTGTCACAGCTCATTGGTGGTCTCGCTGAATGCCGGTCTCCCTGGGTTAAAACGCTTTTCATCACCTGGTTTGTGCGTCGGTACCACGTGGATATGCGTGACGCCCTCGTCGAAGATGCTAACGAGTATGAGAGTTTTAACGCCTTTTTTACCCGCTCATTAAAAGCGGAGGCCAGGCCCATCGCGGATGAAGAACGTGCAGTATTGAGTCCTGCAGATGGCACCGTCAGCCAGGTCGGTACAATTAAACAGGGCCGACTCTTCCAGGCGAAGGGGCATGATTACAGCCTGACAGCACTGCTGGGCGGCGATGAAAAAAACGCACTGAACTTTTCATCTGGCGCCTATGCCACCGTTTATCTCTCTCCAGGGGATTATCATCGCGTGCATATGCCAGTGGCAGGTACATTGCGAGAAATGTTGTTTATTCCCGGCAAACTCTTTTCAGTAAACAACACAACGGTCAGGCAGGTGCCAACAATTTTTGCGCGTAATGAGCGCGTTGTTTGCTTGTTTGACACCGAGTTGGGGCCGATGGCGGTCATTTTGATTGGGGCCATGGTCGTCGGATCGATTGTGACGTCATGGGCGGGGCGAATAAATCCACCCGGGCAGGGTGTGAAATCCGTTCGTTATACAGCGTTTGCCAAGAAGACCATCCGACTCGAAAGAGGTGAAGAGCTCGGGCATTTTAAACTGGGTTCTACGGTCATCGTTTTGTTTGGGTCGGGACAGGTAAACTGGAAGAGCACGCTGGCGGCTGGAAGTGTCGTACGGTTTGGGGAGAAGATGGGGGAAAGATCTTGCGAGTAAAGGGGCAGTTAAGCCCCTGTATTTAACGATGGCTGAGCGTGTCGAGAGGGCGGCGTTCGTCATCAGCATTGAGCGAGCGGTAGGCTGGCATTTCCGGCATTCGCCTGAAAGCGGTATACACCGCAAGAGGCCCGCTTAAGGCGGGCATAATTCCGGTTATGCCACCGCCTGTTGTTCTTTTTCATCGGTGACGTTGCGCGCTTCGAGCTGTTTTATCAGCCTGTCTGCGACGTTAGCCGACCAGGCGGCAATGGTCAGGCTGGGCGCACCGCCCGGAGAGGCAGGAAGCGCGGAGGAGTCGGCGACGTACAACCCGGGATGACCAAATACTTCACCATTCGCACCCACGACACCATCCTCGTTCGACGAGCCCAGACAGGCCCCGCCCATCGGATGGACCGTAACCGGGTTCCGTGGCGCAAAGATTTTTGTCTGAGTGCGGGCTTTAATGTTTTTTAACTCATCATCAATATCTGCATAAATGCTGTTCTCTTTTTTGCTGTAGTGGATTTTAAACTTACCGCCGTTGTGGGTAACGGAGCCGTTGCTGTCATCGCCACCAAAGGCGATGATTACCGACTGCTTACGTAACCAACGCTTGAGAAACAGTGGTACAGGCACATCATCCAAACCCTGAATGCTGGCACGCAGGACAATCACACGTTCGTTGGTGGAGTCTTTCAGGCGGAAGGGGGAAGCGATAGGCATGCCTTTCGACAGGTCTGTCGCACTGTTTTCTTTCCAGACGCCGAAGAAGTCGCCGTTGCCGCTGAATTTTTGGCCCAGTCGGGGCATGCCCGTAAGCCCCCCTTCATTGTCGCGACTTCGTAGCAACAGCCTCAGGGTATTCAGGGCTCCGGCAGCCAAAATAAGATGTTCTGCCTGAACGCTTTCGACCTTTCCGCTCAGATGGTTGCGGTAACGCACTTCATAGCGCATAGCGCTGTGGGCTTGCGGTTCAAGTTTATGAATCGACAAGGCTTCACACATCTCCTGCACAACCAGCCCCTGTTTTACCGCAGGCCAGATGAAGGCAAAGTCGAGGGTCGTTTTTGCCCCGGACGGCGAACCCAGGAAACTGTTATTTTTCATGTCACACTCCCAGCGTTCGATGCCATTACTGTCCGTTATTTTGGTCGGGAAGCCGGGTTGTTTTGCCACCAACATGCCGATTGCCGGATCGCCAAGGGGAGTCAGCAAGCCATGATAATTTGCCTCTTCAATGCGGTTAGGCGCTTTGTCGGCGGCGGTAAGCGGGCGAGCATTAAAAGCCTCGATTATTTCGTCGTAGTAGCGTTCCATTTTCTTCTGGCTTATCTCGGGATGGTGGTTATCCCAATAGTTTGCGGCCAGCGGCCTGTCCAGAAAGCCGGCATATACATGGCTGCCGCCACCTACGCCCGACGAGCAGATAATGTTGATCCCTTTACCCGCATAGGCTTCGATAAAACCCTTGTTGTTAAAGGTTAATGTCTTTTTGAACAGATGCGAGCCTACCGTTCTCAGGCCATGCGTGAAGGCTTTGCTTCCCTGAGGGAGTGGAACGAGATTTTTGAGACCGATTGAACGATTCGGCACCGTATCACGCCAGGGGCCACGCTCCAGCATTAACACATCTCGACCCGCAGCGGCCAGGCGTCGTGCGGCAATTGCGCCGCCAAAACCACTGCCAATAATCAGTACTTCAACTTGCTTTGTCATTGACCAACCTTGTAGCTGATCCCGCCGTGACACTGTTAAAAAGAGCCCGGGTGGGACGATGGGAAGGGCGGAGCGACGGGTAAACTGCTCCGTTCGGATAAATACGTGCTCTGTAGTACTAACGGGATGACGAAGCCGAACCGTTCTGTTGCAAAGACTCATGCTTGAGCGTGTCGAGCAGCTTGTCAGCAACGTTGGCGGCCCAGGCGGCAATGGTCAGACTGGGAGGCCTGCCAGGTGACTCGGGTAGCGCGGCCGCATCGGCGATATACAGGCCTGGGTTGTCAAACACCTCACCGTTGTGACCCGTTACACCGTCCTGATTAGAGGTACCCAGGCAGGCACCGCCAAGGGGCTGGACGGTGACAGGTGCTGATGGGGAGTAGATTTTGGTGCCGGTCATGGCTTTTATCCGTCTGATTTCGTTATCTATCTCCTGATAGACATCACTCTGCGCTTTGTTATAAGTCACGCTGAACTTGCCACGATTTAATGACATCTCACCGTTGTTATTGTCTTTGCCCAGCGCAACGATGAAGGCGTTCTTTCGGAACCACTTTTTGATGAAGGCAGGGAAGGGGATATCGTCCAGCCCCTGGATAGCCGCACGTAAAACCTGGACGGATCGGCTGGTGGAGTTGGCCACCCGAAACGGGCCGCAGAGGGGAAGACCTGTCGAGAGATCGCGAGCGCTGGTCTCTTGCCAAAAACCAAAGTAGCCGCCATTGGTACCAAATCCTTTACCCAGGCGCGGCATACCCTCCAGGCCCGGACTGGCGCTACGGCTGTGCATTAGCAAGCGGACCGTGTTCAGGCAACCTGCGGCTAAAATCACATGTCGCGCACGCACGCATTCATTCCTGTTGCTTTGATGATTGCGATAGGAAATTTCATAACGCATACCGTCAGCATCATCCGTTTGCAGCCTGTGAATCACCGTTACTTCACACATATCCCGAACCACCAGACCGCTGCGTATCGCTGGCCAGACAACGGAAAAATCGAGTGTGGTCTTAGCGCCGCTGGGGGAACCCAGAATGCTGTTATTTCTGTATTCACACTCCCAGCGCTCAACACCATTGTCATCAATTACTTTGGCAGCAGTGCCGGGTTGAGCAGGAAGTAAGAACCCAATAGAAGGGTTCGCGAGTTCCTTCGTCGATAATGTGCCATCGTAATTGGTCTGGCTGATATTATTCGGTACGCGATCGTTATCGTTAACAGGCCTGGCCTTCAGGAGCGCGAGGATTTCGGCATAATAACCATCCATTACCGTTTTTGATAACAGCGGATGACGATGAGCCCAGTAATCGGGATCGGACGGTTTTGCCAACATGGCGGCATAGACGTGACTGCCGCCGCCGACGCTGGACGAGCAGATAATATGAATCCCTTTACCACTAAATGTTTCAATAAAGCCTTTCTTATTCAGAAGGATAACTTTATTAAGGCGATATGAGCCGAGCGATCTTAAACCGTACGTATAGGCTTTTTTCCCTTGGGGCAGAGGGGCAAGGTTTGCGATGCCTATCGAGCGATTGGGCACCGTATCACGCCAGGGGCCTCTTTCCAGCATCAGCACATCGCGTCCGGCATCCGCAAGACGCTTCGCCGCAATGGCGCCGCCAAAACCACTTCCAATGACCACTGTTTCCGCCTGGTTTTTCATTAAGACACCCGATCTGTTAAACGATATTTTGCCCGCATTAATGGGGAAAGTTTGAAATACTAAATAAACGACTCAGTCAATGTGGTTATTATTGTTAATGGCTGGGTGGTTTCTTGTTGCAAAATCATTGTCTGGAGTTAATACAATCGCGACAAGGTAGATAATGTATCTACTGTTGAAACATAAACTTTCCTGACAGTAACGTGCCGGATTTAAACGGTTTTTTAAAAGCATTGGGGGTTAATTAATTTAAACTCAAAGCTCTTATGAATTTACTTCAACGTTGCGTCTGTTTTCTGTCTGTATTATTGCCTTTTAATCCGAGCCGATTATGACTGGCTATCGTCAGGTTACAGGGGGTAGAACAGGAAAGGGTAAAGGCAAAAAATAAAAGGCTAATTTTATAATATTAATTATTTATTAGATGTCGTGAAGGGGGTTATGGCGACAAAGTATGTCGCCAGTTTTAGAGAAGGGATAGCAGAAAAATTCTTATTCGGTAATTAAAGTCGCTTCAGCGCAAAAAAAAGTGAAAAAAGAGCGCCAGCCATTACTATGCCAATCAATAAATACATAACTGAATAAAAATTGTGAGTTAAGCTCAATATTAAACCAATTAATACTGGGGACAAAGCACCAAAACCCACCGCCATTCCATTCAATGCACCTGCGGCAGAGGATATCGCCTCAGAAGGGACCATGCCTTGTAGCAAAGTAAATACGCATGGGAGTTGCATGGATGATGCCCCAATGCCGAATGAGATGATTATTGCAGCCAGGAAATTATTGGTAATGTTCACTCCCATCAGAATGCTACCCGCGCAAAGTAGTGCCGAGATGAGCATTATCATCCCTTTTTTACCGGTTCTATCAACGACAACGCCAGAGATAATTTTAAAAAGCAAGCCAAAGATAAAGGGTAAGGATGACATCCAACCTACGTTAGTCCAGGAAAAGCCACGTTCAGTATTCAGGTAGGTCGGAAGCCAGGTGACGATGCCCCACGACAGCATCGAATTTGATGCGAAAATGACTAACAACATCCAGAAATGAGCATTGCAAAGATAGATTTTAGAGCGAGAGATGATTGAAGGCCGCTGCCTGGTTTCGTTAATACTTTCTTTACTTGTTATGCCTGATTCTATGATGTCCAGTTCAGGTTTATTAATGTACTTGCATTCGCGCGGCGTATTTGATGTAAAAAAATAGATGAAAACAAGAGGGATTACGCTCAGCACAAAGGAGAAATAAAATGTGTGCCGCCACGACCAGGCTGCGATTATCCAGGTAAAGACGGGCATTGCGACAGCGGGAGAGAGAGACTGCCCTAAAATCCACGCTGTATTCGCGCGTCCTCTCTCGCCTGGCGGAAACCAGTTTTTGATAAATGTATTTTGCATTGGGTAATACAGACCTTCACCAACACCTAATAAAATACGCGTGCCGAGTAAAACCCCAAAAACACTTGAGAGTCCACCCAGGAGAAGAGATAAGCTTATAATGACATAGGCGATAATCATAGCCTTACGCGGACCAATTAAATCACCTATAGGGCTAAGGATGACATTAGAAACACCATAGGTGATCAAAAATAAACTCATTAATAACCCGATGTATATTGGTTTGCCGACCAGGTCCATCTCTTGTAAGAATTGTGTGTTCGCAGCTATAATCGAAATGTTAACGCGATCTAAGTAAATGACAGAAAGGCTAAAAAAAAGAATAGCCAATACATAAAATCTTTGTCGGGTCGGTTTTTGAATTGATTCTCTGGTATGTGTTTCTGAAGAAATATTATTATCACTTGTCATGTTATATTCCTTAACATTCGGGTAGGTCAGTAGATTTTTTATAGGTAGAATTTAAAGATGCATATATTTTATGTGCTAATTATTCGTTATCGCTGTGGTCTATTTTTTTTGCTTCTGTCAGAAACCACTCGCGCGCAAGTTTTTCCCAAAAATATGCGCCCAACTCAATGTTTTTATCATTAAAGTCGTAGGACGTGCTGTGAAGATCGCCATTATTACCATTTCCAATCCAGCCATACGCCCCTGGCACCTCTTGCAGCATGAAGCCAAAATCTTCCGCCGTCATTGCCGGGAGAACATTCGCATCTGAATTATTTTCGCCGACGATTTCTCGCATTATTCTGGCCATAAACTGCGCTTCTTTAGAATGATTTGAGGTGTTTGGATAGCCACCACCGTTTATAATTACCTCGGCTTGTGCACCATGTGCTTCCGCCAGATGGCTGGCGATGCGTTCAATACCCTCTAAGATCGTTTCTTGGGCTTCATCTGTAAGCGTTCTGCATGTTCCATAAATTCTGGCATCGGCAGGAATGATATTCGGCGAGCTTCCCGCCTGTATTTTACCTATTGTCAGTACAGCCGCATCCAGGGGATCAATACGGCGCGAAACTAAACTCTGCAATTGGGTAACAATAGCGCAAGCAATAGGAACAGGATCGATAGTGGTATGAGGAAGAGCAGCGTGCCCCCCTTTACCTCGAACAATGATTTCGAACGTAATCCCAGATGCCATTATTGGGCCAATTTTGGTACCCATTTTTCCTTGTGGAAACTGTGGCCAATTATGTAAGGCGAAAACCGCCTGACAGGGAAAGTCATTAAAAAGACCTTCATTCATCATGATACGCGCACCGGCACCGCCTTCTTCACCCGGCTGGAAAATGAGATGTACTGTCCCATCAAAATTACGATTAGCAGACAGAAGTTCAGCCGCACCGAGTAGCATTGCTGTATGCCCGTCATGTCCGCAAGCATGCATGCATCCTTTGGTCTGACTGATATATTCGAAATTGTTAGCTTCTTGCAACGGCAGGGCATCTATATCCGCTCTGATGCCCAGTGATGGACCCGGGTTGTTAGCACTACGATTTAAACCATGTAGGCTGCCAACGATGCCTGTCGTCGCCAGCCCACGTCTGAACGGTATTCCTAAGGTTTCAAGAAACTCGGCAATTTTGTCCGACGTACGATGTTCTTGAAATTTTAATTCGGGGTGCATATGTAAATCATGTCTAAATTCTGTGAGCCTTTTCACATTAAGATTTATTTTATTTTCTGTCAGCATAAGGCAACCCTTTTGTTAAATAAAAATGTGAATTTAATTTTCTCTAAGATAAAGAGAGACTTTTTTGTGAGGCCATACACATAAATCGCCCGACATTATCGATCGGCTCATTATGATGACAGCACCTGTATGCCTTCTTGCTTGTACCTGTCTGGCAGGAATGATAGATATAAGGTGATATACCGTAAAATACCTTTTAAACATCTCACCCATGCCAATGAGGTATAGCCATGGAACTACGTCAGCTTCGCTACTTCACCGTCGTGGCTAAACTAGGCAGTATTAGTCAGGCAGCGCAGGAGCTGTACATTGCTCAACCTGCGCTGACGCGTCAGATCCAAAAGCTGGAAGAAGACCTGGGAGTACTGCTGTTAGAACGAACGGGGCGAGGCGTGAAGTTGACTGATGCCGGAGCTCAGTTTTTAGTTGATGCAGACAAGTTACTTGATGATGCAAATATCGCCAGGGAAAGGGCCACAAGGGCTTCGCGTGGAGAATGCGGTAATATATCTCTTGCCCTTCCGGTCATACAAAATGCGGCGCCATCAATAACAGAACTCTTAAAGAAATTTAAAAAGGAAGCCCCACATGTTGGTATAACCCTTCATCATCTTATTTCAGAAGTACAGCTTGCCAGGATTGCTGAAGGGCAACTTGATGCAGGGTTCTTATTATTCAGGCCGCAAAACGACCCGTTGTTTGAGGGCATTCCCGTTTATAAAGAAAAAATGTTATTAGCCTATCCGGCTGACTGGGAGTGGCCAAATAATAAAAAACCAGAGTATCTGAAAGAACTGCAAGGTCTCGACTTTATCTGGATCCCCAGAACGGCGGCTCCGGCCTGGCATGACAGGCTTATCCACTGTTTTTTCGAAGCAGGCTTTACACCGCGTTCCGTTATGCAGGGTGTCGACGCAGTATCAATGTTAACGTTGGTTTCTGCTGGAATGGGATGCACCATCGTTGCGGAAGGCACGCGGAATCTGGCTCCGCCTAATGTGATATTTTCAACATTAAAAGATTTGAATCTGGAGCAGGAGTGGGAGTTAGTTTGGCGTAAAAACCGATGCTCAGAAGTGTTGAAAAAACTCATAAAACTGATTTAAAGCCTGTGCAATAGCCAATATTTTTCTGGCTTCATCTCGTTTCTTAGGTGCTTAAATACGGGGTAAACCCACGAAGGCCCACAAACGTGTAAAGGTTCACGTTGAAATGGGTGGATGTCAGGAGAGGTGTATATGGTGTCCCCTGCAGGAATCGAACCTGCAACTAGCCCTTAGGAGGGGCTCGTTATATCCATTTAACTAAGGGGACAAGGCGGCAGGAGTATAACGTCATTCAGGCTGCGCGTTAAGCTTACCTGCGCCCAATTGGTTAAAGTGTCACCGTTTCGCCTCTTTTTCTGCAAAATCCTGGGGGGATTGCTGCTCTTTTGCCCGGGCTTTGGCCTCTGCCTTGCGCGCGTTAATCATATCGTTGCGAATCTGGGCATGGCTCAGCAGGGCAAAAATAAAGGTCCCGCCGCAGATATTGCCCGCAAGCGTGGGAAGGGCGAAAGGCCATAAGAACTCGCTCCAGTGGATATTGCCGTTAAAGATTAAATAGAAGATTTCCACTGCGCCCACTACGATGTGAGTGGTGTCGGCGAGAGCGATAAGCCAGGTCATCAAAATAATGACCACGATTTTGGCTGAACCCGCAGAAGGGAACATCCACACCATGGTGGCAATAATCCAGCCGGAAATAATGGCGTTCGAAAACATCTCGGCCGGGCTGTTTTTCATCACATCCATGCCGATTTTCACAAACGCATCCCGCGTCTCTTCGTCAAAAATGGGCAGATATTCAAACGCCCAGGCAGCCACACCCGTGCCGACGAGATTCCCCAGCAAGACCACGCTCCAGAGGCGCATCATCAGGCCGAAATTCCCCAATGAAGGATTCTGCATTACGGGCAGTACGGCGGTCACAGTGTTTTCGGTAAAGAGCTGCTGGCGGGCCATAATGACGATAATAAACCCGAAGGTATAGCCGAAGTTTTCCAGCACAAACGCACCGGGAATCCCCTCAAGCTGCACATGGAAAATCCCTTTTGCCAGTAATGAGGCGCTCATTGATAGCCCGGCGGCAATCGCCGACCAAAAGAGCGCCATCGCGTCACGTTCCAGCTCTTTCTCGCCATCCTGACGAATATGTTCATGAATGGCCATCGCGCGCGAGGGAAGTCTGTCTTCATCGACTTCTATCTCCTCGCCACGCTGTTTCTCATCACTCTCCACCTTAATTTCTTCGGTGTGTTTATCGATTTTTTCTTCTACGACGTCGCCCATGATAACTCCACCAGAAATTGTCTTATTCATTAAGCGTAGCGGCTTTTATACGGTCTTCAGGGCGGCTCAGTCTGAATTTGAAAATAACGGCAACTATGGCGATACGTCGACCATCAACTTTATATACCATGGCAGTGAAACGGAGGGGCAAACTGCGACTATGCTCAATGGTGGGATGCCCGTTTCGTAGACATCACAAGGTGTACTGATACAATGCGTTACATGTTAATGACGCAAACCGCATTGCGTCGCGGTTGCGTGCACATGGATGGCGTTTCGCCAATGCCATTTTCTCCAGGGAGACATCTATGAAATTTCGCCTGTCAGCGCTTGCGCTGGCCACAACCGTGCTGGTTGGCTGCGCCAGTTCAGGGGATCAGCAGGGACGTTCCGACCCGCTTGAAGGGTTTAACCGCACCATGTACAGCTTCAACTTTAACGTGTTGGATCCGTATGTTCTGCGACCTGTTGCCGTCGCCTGGCGTGACTATGTGCCACAACCGGCGAGGAATGGCCTGAGCAACTTCACCAGTAACCTCGAAGAGCCGGCGATAATGGTGAACTATTTCCTGCAGGGCGATCCCTACCAGGGCATGGTGCACTTTACGCGCTTCTTCCTGAACACCCTGCTGGGGATGGGCGGCCTGATGGACGTTGCCGGATTGTCGAACCCGAAACTGCAACGGGTTGAGCCGCACCGCTTTGGTAGCACCCTTGGGCATTACGGTGTGGGCTATGGCCCTTATGTGCAGTTACCGTTCTACGGTAGCTTCACGCTGCGTGAAGATGGCGGCGATATGGCGGATACGCTCTATCCGGTACTCTCGTGGCTGACCTGGCCGCTGTCCGTGGGTAAATGGACGGTTCAGGGGATTGAGTCACGCGCGCAATTGCTGGACTCTGATGGCCTGCTGCGTCAGTCTTCCGACCCGTACATTCTGGTGCGTGAAGCCTACTTCCAGCGCCACGACTTCATTGCGAACGGTGGCAAGCTCAAACCGGACGAAAACCCGAACGCGAAAGCCATTGAAGGCGATTTGAAAGATATCGACTCTGAATAAGTAAATGCAGAGCAATAAAAAAGGTGAGCACATTATCTGGCTCACCTTTTTTTATGCCTGACAAAAATCAGAACGCGTAGTTAAAGTTCGCACCATACAGCCATGCGCGACCTTCAGATTTGAAGGTATACGGGCCTTCGGTGAATTCCACTTTCTGACCGTGCATATAAGAGACGCCCAGGTCTACAGAGGCATCTTTGTTGAAGGCGTAAGTGGTACCAGCGCTCAGCCAGAAACGGTCCTGATCCGGAATGGAGATAGAACGTTTTTCTGCCGGAACCGGACTGTCATCGAAGGCAATACCGGAACGGAAGGTCCAGTTGTCATCCATATAGTAGGTGGTACCCAGCGCAATACGGTAAGAGTCTTTAAAGCCTTCGTCTTTCTTGAACAGCGTTTGACCGTTGCTGTTGGTGGCTTTGAGCTCCTGGAACTGACTCCAGCTGGTGTACGCCAGGCTGTAGTGAATTGCCCACTGTGGCGCGACGCGGTTATAACCGGACACTTCCCACATCTCAGGCAGGTTCAGCGTCAGCGCACCGCCGGTGGTTTGACCGCCGGTGCCGTATGGCAGACCCAGACCCAGCGCGGCGTTGATCGGGTTCAGCGTCGCCGGCAGGTTGCTCTTATAATCGCCGTCGAAGTCGACTTTGATCTCAGACCGGTAGGTCAGGCTGTAGCGGTTGTCTTTATCCAGCTCATAGAGGATACCGGCGTTCCAGCCGAAGCCCCACTCATCACCTTTCAGGTAAGCGATTTGGGTATCACGGCTGATACCGCCTGCCTGTGCACCAATGGCTGCGGCCTGAGCCGGGGAGATCTGGCCGGCACGCACCAGTGCCGGGATATTAGCACCGATGATTTGTGGCAGGTCGCCTGCGTAACGCTCCAGCTTCGCTTTGGCGTATACGGCATCAAAGCCCAGACCGAAGCTCCAGTGATTATCCAGGCGATAAGCACCGCTCAGGTTCAGGTTCAGCGTTTCGAGGTCGGTTTTACCGCCCATCGAGCCTGCTGCGTAGCTGTCATTGAATTCTGTCGCCAGACCGTAGTTAGAGGTCAGTGATGCCCCCCAACCAAATTGATCGTTAATAGGCGCAACGAAATGCAGGTTAGGCACCCACGCTGTTGGCGCAATATTGTCCTGGCTGGCGTTGTTGCCAATCACCGAACGACCGGTCACGTTAACATCAGGATCAACGAAAATAGCACCGCCCGAGAAGGTCGGACGATCAAACATCATGATCAACGCAGGGTTACGGCTAACGTTACCTGCATCATCAGCAATAGCACCTTCGCCTGAATAAGCACGGCCAAGGCCAGAAGAAGAAAATTCGTTGAGCTGAAAGCCTGCTGACCAGGCTTGGGAAGAGACGATTGCCACTGCAACAGCGAGAGCAGACTTGGTAAACAGGGTTTTCTGGCTCATGACCAAAACCTCATCAATTATATTTATTTAAACTATGTTACATGGCGTAACAGGGGCGCAAGTGTAGGGTCTGCGGTACATCTTACAAATCAGACCAGTGGCGAGAGTATAGGTCTGACCAGCGTAAATGTTGCAAGCTTGTATATAAGTTTTTTCAAATGTGATCATCGAAACGGGATCTGCGTGGCAAAATTGCGGCCAGGGGCACTAAGCGGATCGGACGAAATTTGTTTTAGATCATTTTTAAGTGTGATATCGGTCACTTGAAGGCTTTCTGCAGATTATCAACTGGAGAGGGACCCGGCCAGGGGGGTAAAATATGCGCAACGTTATCTGGCACCTTGGGTGCGAATTCAGAGGAAATCACAATGAGTAAATGCAGTGCTGATGAAACCCCGGTTTGCTGCTGTATGGATGTTGGTACCATCATGGACAACTCCGACTGCACCGCCTCCTATAGCCGCGTGTTTGCCAACCGTGCCGAAGCGGAAGAAACCCTGGCGGCCCTGACGGCAAAAGCACGGGGTGTGGAATCTGAGCCTTGCCAGATCACCGCCACCTGGACGGAAGAGGCGCAGGGCGTCCGTCTGGATATCGACTTCGTCTTTGCCTGCGAAGCGGAAACCCTGATTTTCCAGCTGGGTCTGCGTTAATTCTTGCTTTTCGCTCCCGCACTCTGCGGGGGCGTTATTCTCAATAATCTCTGTGGCTTAGCTCTCAATTTTCCTCCCCTCTGATTGGCTAAATGTAAAAAAATAGTTAAGACTGTTATCAGGTCAGACCACTTTATGGGTCATGCTGTTAACAGGGGAGTGTTATGAGTCAGGCATTACCGCTTGTCACCCGCCAGGGGGACCGCATCGCTATTGTCAGTGGATTGCGCACACCGTTTGCTCGTCAGGCGACGGCCTTCCACGGTGTCCCGGCCATTGAGCTTGGCAAAATGGTGGTGGGGGAGCTTCTCGCCCGCAGTGAAATTCCACCTGAAGTTATTGAACAACTGGTGTTTGGCCAGGTGGTTCAGATGCCTGAAGCCCCCAATATTGCCCGTGAAATTGTGCTGGGAACCGGTATGAGCATCCATACTGATGCCTACAGCGTCAGCCGCGCCTGTGCTACCAGCTTCCAGGCGGTTGCTAATGTGGCGGAAAGCCTGATGGCCGGTACCATCAGAGCCGGTATTGCCGGTGGGGCAGACTCCTCTTCCGTCCTGCCGATTGGCGTCAGTAAAAAACTCGCCCGTACCCTGGTGGATGCCAATAAAGCCCGTACCCTGGGGCAAAAACTCAAACTTTTCTCGCGCCTGCGTTTACAGGATTTGCTCCCCGTGCCGCCGGCGGTAGCGGAATATTCCACCGGGCTGCGTATGGGCGACACCGCTGAACAGATGGCAAAAAGTTACGGCATTACCCGTGAGGAACAAGATGCGCTGGCGCACCGTTCCCATCAATTCGCCGCTCAGGCCTGGGCTGAAGGCAAGCTGCAAGACGAGGTAATGACCGCCTACGCGCCGCCTTATCGTGAACCTCTCGTGCAGGATAATAACGTGCGCCAGAACTCCAGCCTGGCGGACTATGCAAAGCTACGTCCGGCTTTTGATCGTAAGCACGGCACCGTGACCGCCGCCAACAGCACACCGCTCACCGACGGTGCGGCGGCGGTTATCCTGATGACCGAATCCCGCGCCCGCGAGCTTGGGCTTAAACCGCTCGGCTATCTGCGCAGCTATGCGTTTACCGCCATTGACGTTCAGCAGGACATGTTGCTGGGTCCGGCCTGGGCAACGCCGCTGGCCCTTGACCGTGCCGGGCTGACGCTTGCGGATCTCACGCTCTTTGATATGCACGAAGCCTTTGCCTCGCAGACCCTGACTAACCTGAAGCTAATGGCAAGCGATCGTTTTGCCCGCGATGTGCTGGGACGCGCGCAGGCCACGGGCGACGTGGACGAAAGCAAATTTAATGTGCTTGGGGGCTCTATCGCCTACGGCCACCCCTTTGCTGCCACGGGTGCACGAATGATCACGCAAACCCTGAATGAACTTCGTCGACGCGGCGGGGGATTTGGCCTGGTCACCGCCTGTGCGGCGGGTGGACTGGGTGCGGCCATGGTTCTGGAGGCTGAATAATGGAAATGATATCGGCATTTACCCTGACCGTACGCCCGGATTTTGTGGCTGTTGTGACCATCAACGTGCCTGATGAGAAAATGAACACGCTTAAGGCCGAATTTGGCACTCAGGTTCGGGCGATCCTTAAGCAAATTCGCGACAACAAAAGCTTGCGCGGCGTGGTGTTTATCTCAGGAAAACCCGACAATTTTATTGCCGGAGCAGACATCAACATGATTGACCGCTGCCAG
Source organism: Enterobacteriaceae bacterium UBA3516 (assembly GCA_002377245.1). Lineage (GTDB taxonomy): Bacteria > Pseudomonadota > Gammaproteobacteria > Enterobacterales > Enterobacteriaceae > CBFFRJ01. The sequence goes on along the minus strand of DFPL01000037.1, from coordinate 4,228 downwards.
AGCGCCAAAGAAGCAGAGGATCTGGCGCGGCAGGGGCAGCAGATCATGGCAGAGATCCACGGCTTATCGATCCCGGCGATCGCTGCGATTCATGGCCCTTGCCTCGGCGGTGGCCTTGAGCTGGCGCTGGCCTGCCATCGCCGGGTGTGTACCGACTCGCCAAAAACAGTGCTTGGGTTGCCGGAAGTTCAGCTTGGACTGCTGCCGGGCTCTGGCGGAACGCAGCGTTTACCGCGGCTGGTGGGAGTGAGCACCGCGCTGGAGATGATCCTGACCGGGAAGCAATTGCGCCCCCGCCAGGCGCTGAAAGCCGGTCTGGTGGATGAGGTCGTGCCCGCATCTATTTTACTGGAGGCTGCCGCAACGCTTGCCACCCAGGGGCGGCCGGTGAGCCGTCATCTGCCGGTACGCGAGCGTGTGCTGGCAGGGCCGTTGGGGCGCGCGGTACTGTTCCGTATGGTCGCCAAAAAGACCGAACAAAAAACCCAGGGCAATTACCCCGCCACGTCGGGCATTCTGAGCGTGATAGAGACGGGCCTCAGTCAGGGCAGCAGCAGCGGTTATGATGCCGAAGCGCGTGCTTTTGGGGAGCTGGCGATGACGGCGGAATCGCGCGCGCTGCGTCATGTCTTCTTTGCCAGCACTGAGGTGAAAAAAGATCCGGGGAGCACGATTGAAGCGGGTCCGCTACGCACCGTCGGTATTCTCGGCGGCGGGCTGATGGGCGGCGGCATTGCTTATGTCACAGCGGTGAAAGGCGGTCTGCCTGTTCGCATAAAAGATATTAATCCGAAGGGCATTAACCATGCTCTGCAATATAGCTGGCAGGAGCTTGATAAAAAGGTCCGTCGTCGCCACCTTAAACCTGCAGAGCGGGATGCGCAGATGTCGCGTATTTCCGGCACCACGGACTACCGTGGCTTCTCTCATCGGGATGTGGTGATCGAGGCTGTATTCGAGGATCTGGCGCTTAAGCAGCAGATGGTCGGCGAGATTGAAACGCAGTGTGGCCCGCAGACGATTTTTGCCTCCAATACCTCCTCGTTGCCCATCGCGGACATTGCTGCGCAGGCGACCCGGCCGGAACAGGTTATCGGATTACATTTTTTTAGTCCGGTAGAGAAGATGCCGCTGGTGGAAGTCATTCCCCACGCCGGCACGTCGGCGCAAACCATTTCGACGGTGGTGAAGCTGGCGAAGAAGCAGGGTAAAACGCCGATTGTGGTGGCAGACAAAGCGGGCTTTTACGTTAACCGCATTCTTGCGCCCTATATGAGTGAAGCCATGCGCCTGCTGAGTGAAGGTGAGCGCATTGAACATATTGATAAAGCATTAGTGAAGTTTGGTTTTCCGGTCGGCCCAATCCAACTTTTGGATGAAGTGGGAATTGATACCGGGACTAAAATTATTCCTGTGCTCGAGGCTGCGTATGGCGATCGATTTAGTGCGCCCGCAAGCGTTGTGTCAGCAATTTTGAATGACGATCGCAAAGGCAGAAAAAATGGTCGCGGTTTCTATCTTTACGCCAGGAAAGGGCGTAAAAGCGAGAAACAACCTGACCCGGCGATCTACTCGCTTGTCGGGGCGCCCGGCGCAGGCACGTTGCCTGCCGAAAGCATCGCTGAACGTTGCGTAATGATGATGCTTAACGAGGCCGCGCGCTGCCATGCCGAGAAGGTCATTCGCAGTCCGCGAGATGGTGATATTGGCGCCGTGTTCGGTATTGGTTTTCCCCCGTTCTTGGGTGGGCCATTCCATTATATGGATACGCTGGGCGCGGCTAAGGTGGTCGCCACTTTGCAGCGTCTGGCGGCACAGTACGGCGAGCGTTTCACCCCCTGTCAGCATTTGTTACAAATGGCTGAAGAGGGCGAAACTTTTTGGGGCCATAAGGAAACTGATTTTGTAAGTTAAGGTCAAAAAAGGGTAAATCTGGATCTGAATGAAATTGTCGTGGTCAATTAGTAAACAGTGATTGACTATACTTACGGCATTAGGGTAAAAGACTGCGTTTCATTCAGTGAATGGATAAGGCACAATGCCCGGCCATTGATCATTTCCGTCGTAATGGAACTGTTTCACGCGGAAATATCAATGCTTCTGGTTAACAAAAGCGGTGCAATATGCAAGTTTTCATCATGCGTCACGGCGATGCAGCCCTCGATGCAGCCAGCGACTCTGTTCGTCCCTTAACCCCATGTGGTTGTGACGAATCGCGTCAAATGGCAACCTGGTTGAAAGGCCAAAAAGTGGATGTCGACCGTGTTCTGGTCAGCCCGTTCCTGCGTGCTGAGCAAACATTGAAAGAGGTGGGCGGCTGTATGAACCTGCCTGACAGCGTGGATGTCCTGCCGGAACTGACTCCGTGTGGTGATATTGGTCTGGTCAGCGCCTATCTGCAGGCTCTGGCCAATGAAGGCATCTCTTCAGTGCTGGTGATTTCTCACCTGCCGCTGGTGGGCTACCTGGTGTCCGAGCTCTGCCCGGGTGAAGCACCGCCCATGTTCACCACCTCCGCCATTGCCAGCGTGACGCTGGATGAGAGCGGCAAAGGTGTCTTTAACTGGCAAATGAGTCCCTGCAACCTGAAGATGGCAAAAGCTATCTGACTCGCCGGTCCGTGAAAAAAAGCCGCCATTGTGCGGCTTTTTTATTTTCTGGCTCAGGGGAGTTCTGGCGGCTGCCACTCTTCCACTTCAATCAACACCAGCACCGCGGCATCGCCACCGTACTCTTTCGGGGCCTGATGGAACGCCATCACATGCGGATGCTGCGCCAACCATAACGGCGTTTGTTGCTTCAGGATATGCTTACCGTGCCCATGCATCACACAGGCGCAGAACACATGTTCACGACGGCAGGCGGCAATTAGCGCACCTAATTCCTGCTTGGCCTGCATCTGGGTCAGACCGTGCAAATCCAAAAACAGCTCCGGGGAGTAATCACCACGGCGAAGTTTTTTCAGCTCAAAGTGGCTGACATCATCGCGAACATACTTCACCGGCCCTTCGGTATTAAGGAGCGGCTGGAATTCATCTGAGAAATAGTGACTGTTATCAGCCTGTTCCTGTAAGAGGCGCTTAACCGGGACTTCGCTCACCTTTTTACGCGTTGGCGGATGCACGACCGTATCCTGCTTGAGTTGACGGGTGCCGGTCATCAGCTGGCGGAATAGCGCCTGTTCCTCCTCGCTGAGTGATGCTTTCTTTTTCATCTGTTCATCTCATCTCTTATTTCTTTTAGTTTACCCGACTCGGCCTGTGCTTTTCAGCAAAATGCATTTTTACGCCCGCAGTGTAAGCGTCAATGCTGATTTATCACCGTCTTCATGGCAAACTAGTCGCCGAATTTATAGAGAGCATGTCCTGGGGGATAAAGTGGATAAAATTTTCGTTGATGAAGCAGTGAATGAGCTGCATACCATTCAGGACATGTTGCGCTGGTCGGTCAGCCGATTTAGCGCGGCAAACATCTGGTACGGTCACGGTACCGATAATCCGTGGGACGAAGCTGTTCAACTGGTACTGCCGACCCTCTACCTGCCGCTGGATATCCCGGAAGAGATGCGCAATGCCCGCCTGACCTCCAGCGAGCGTCATCGCATCGTTGAGCGCGTGATTCGCCGCGTCAATGAGCGCGTTCCGGTGGCCTACCTCACCAACAAAGCCTGGTTCTGCGGCCACGAATTTTATGTGGATGAGCGCGTGCTGGTGCCGCGTTCGCCCATCGGTGAGCTGATTAATAACCGCTTCGCCGGGCTTATCGACAGTCAACCTCAGCATATTCTGGATATGTGCACCGGCAGCGGCTGCATTGCGATTGCCAGCGCCTATGCCTTCCCGGACGCGGAAGTGGATGCCGTGGATATCTCCCCGGACGCGCTGGCGGTAACCGAGCACAACATTGAAGAGCACGGCCTGATTCATCACGTCACGCCAATTCGCTCCGATCTCTTCCGCGACCTGCCGAAAGTTCAGTACGACCTGATTGTGACTAACCCGCCGTATGTCGATGAAGAAGATATGGACGATTTACCGTCTGAATATCGCCACGAGCCGGAGCTGGGGCTGGCGTCCGGCAGCGATGGTCTGAAGTTGACCCGCCGCATTCTTGGCTGCGCGCCAGACTACCTGACCGACAACGGCGTTCTGATTTGTGAAGTGGGCAACAGCATGGTACATCTGATGGAACAATATCCGGATGTGCCCTTCACCTGGCTTGAGTTCGA
>DFPL01000131.1 GCA_002377245.1 Enterobacteriaceae bacterium UBA3516 | reverse complement strand
ATGGTGCATCCGGGAGGATTCGAACCTCCGACCGCTCGGTTCGTAGCCGAGTACTCTATCCAGCTGAGCTACGGATGCAAAATGGCGGTGAGGCGGGGATTCGAACCCCGGATGCAGCTTTTGACCGCATACTCCCTTAGCAGGGGAGCGCCTTCAGCCTCTCGGCCACCTCACCACACGCGCCTCTTACGAGTGCTTCGAAGAACTTGTTTCTGCTCATCGTCGCTGCGTGGCGCACATATTACTTTCTGGGACTTATAAGTCAAACAATTTTTCCAGCACCTGAATCGTTTGCACAATTCGCAGACAATTCGTCGCTTAAAAGCGCAAAAAGGATGTTTTATCAGCAAATTTTTAGCGCATGTACCTGTTCATGCAGAGCGTCGAAAACAGCATAGGAAGGAATACATCAGTGAAGGGCGAAATGAAAAGGTCATAATGCAGGAGGAATACTTCGAAGCGTGTTGCGTCTCGCCGGGGGGCGAGACGCGGTATAATCAAAAACTGGACTGTTGCGATTTTTCAGCCTGGATACGCTGGTAGATCTCTTCACGGTGTACAGACACTTCTTTAGGGGCGTTAACACCAATACGTACCTGGTTACCCTTAACCCCTAAAACAGTCACCGTGACCTCATCCCCAATCATGAGGGTCTCACCAACTCGACGAGTCAGAATCAGCATTCTTTGCTCCTTGAAAGATTAAAAGAGTCGGGTCTCTCTGTATCCCGGCATTCTCCATCATATAACGCCAAAAAGTAAGCGATGACAAACACGTAAAGTGTAAGCAGTCACGGCATTACATTCTGTTATAAGTAAGTTTAGCCGATATACACAACTTCAACCTGACTTTATCGTTTTCAATAGCGTAGTGGCAAGAACGCCATAGCCACAAGGCTATGGCGACTGCATTCGCTTTGTAATTATTACAGTTTTGCGCCTACCCAGCCTTTAACGCTGGCAAGAGCGGCTGGCAACGCTGCTGCATCCGTACCGCCGGCTTGCGCCATGTCCGGACGACCACCACCTTTACCCCCCACCTGCTGGGCAATCATGCCAACCAATTCCCCTGCTTTAACGCGGTCGGTCACATCCTTAGACACACCCGCAATCAGAGAAACCTTACCTTCTGCTACCGTGGCCAGTACGATAACCGCAGAACCTAACTGATTCTTCAGATCGTCAACCATCGTGCGCAGCATCTTCGGTTCAACGCCAGCCAGCTCGCTGACAAGCAGTTTGACGCCGTTGATCTCTTCAGCCTTGCCAGACAAGCTTGCGCTTTCCTGGGCAGCCTGTTGTTCTTTCAACTGTTGCAGCTCTTTTTCGAGCTGGCGTGAACGCTCCAGTGCAGAGCGCACTTTATCGCCCAGATTAGCGCTATCGCCTTTCAACAGTTGGGCAATATCATGCAGTTGATCGCTTTGAGCATGCAGTGCAGCAATCGCGCCTTCCCCGGTTACCGCCTCAATACGGCGCACACCTGCCGCAGTACCGGATTCCGACACAATGCGGAACAGGCCAATATCACCCGTGCGCGATGCGTGCGTGCCACCACAGAGTTCGGTAGAGAAATCGCCCATACGCAGAACGCGCACGCGATCGTCATACTTCTCACCGAACAGTGCCATAGCGCCCGACGCTTTAGCGGCATCGATATCCATAATATTGGTTTCGATGGGCAGATTGCGGCGAATTTGTTCATTCACCTTATCTTCAACCGCGCGAATTTCTGACGGTTTCATTGCTTCGAAATGGGAGAAGTCAAAACGTAGCGCTTTGTCATTCACCAGCGAGCCTTTCTGTGCAACATGCGTGCCCAGCACTTCGCGCAGAGCGGCATGCATCAGGTGCGTTGCAGAGTGGTTCAGACGAATGCGCAGACGACGAGCTTCGTCGACTTCGGCTTTCACACCGTCGCCCACTTTCAGCGAACCGGACACCACTTTGCCGATATGACCAATGGCCTGACCATATTTCTGGGTATCATTCACGGTAAAGGCAAAGCCGTTACCCTTCAGTTCGCCTTTATCGCCAACCTGGCCACCGGATTCAGCATAGAACGGTGTCTCGTTCAGAACCACTACCGCATCCTGACCGGCGCTCACTGCGTCCACGGCTTTACCGTCCACAAACAGTGCAGTAATTTTACCGTTCAGCTCCAGGTGGTCGTAGCCTTTAAACTCTGAGCTGCCCTCAACACGGATCAGGGTGTTGTAATCAGCACCAAAACCGCTGGATTCACGCGCACGACGACGCTGCTCTTCCATTGCGGCTTCAAAGCCCGCTTCATCTACTTTGATGTTGCGCTCACGGCAGACATCCGCGGTCAAATCGACAGGGAAGCCGTAGGTGTCATACAGACGGAAGGCGGTTTCCCCATCCAGCGTATCGCCTTTCAGCTTCGACAGTTCGTCATCCAGCAGTGCCAGACCACGCTCAAGGGTGCGTGCAAACTGCTCTTCTTCGGTTTTCAGAACCTGCTCAACCTGAGCCTGCTGGCGCTTCAGCTCTTCGCCCGCAGAGCCCATCACATCCAGCAACGGACCGACCAGTTTGAAGAAGAAGGTGTCTTTCGCGCCCAGCATATTCCCGTGGCGAATCGCACGACGAATAATGCGGCGTAAAACGTAGCCACGGTTTTCGTTGGAAGGGATGACGCCATCGGCAATGAGGAAGGCACAGGAGCGGATATGGTCAGCAATCACGCGCAGGGACTTATTGCCCAGATCGGTTGCGCCAGTCACTTCAGCAACGGATTTAATCAATTTGCTGAACAGATCAATTTCGTAGTTAGAGTTCACGTGCTGCAGCACGGCGGCAATACGCTCCAGGCCCATACCGGTATCCACGGACGGCTTCGGCAGCGGTTCCATGGTGCCGTCAGCCTGGCGGTTGAACTGCATAAAGACGATGTTCCAGATCTCGATATAGCGGTCACCATCTTCTTCCGGGCTTCCCGGAGGACCGCCCCAGATGTGGTCGCCATGGTCAAAGAAGATCTCGGTACATGGGCCGCAAGGCCCGGTATCGCCCATCTGCCAGAAGTTGTCAGAGGCGAAGGCTGCGCCTTTATTGTCGCCGATGCGGATAATACGCTCGCGAGGAATACCGACTTCTTTTTCCCAGATTTCGTAAGCTTCGTCATCGGTCTCGTACACGGTGACCCACAGACGCTCTTTCGGCAGGTTGAACCAGTTCTCACCGGTCAACAGCTCCCACGCGTACTGAATGGCATCATGTTTGAAATAGTCGCCGAAGCTGAAGTTGCCCAGCATCTCGAAGAAAGTATGGTGACGTGCAGTGTAACCGACGTTTTCCAGGTCGTTGTGTTTACCACCCGCACGAACGCAGCGCTGTGCGGTCGTGGCGCGGGAATAATTACGCTTATCGAGGCCAAGGAATACATCCTTGAACTGGTTCATCCCGGCGTTGGTAAACAGTAAAGTAGGGTCGTTATTTGGCACGAGGGAGCTGCTGGCAACTACCTGGTGACCCTTGCTATGGAAAAAGTCGAGAAACGCCTGACGGATCTCAGCGGTGCTCTTGCTCATAATTATCCTGGAATCAAGCTAACGAAATGTCGCAGCGGGTTGCTACCCTTCGACGGGCAGCAACCCGCTACTGGAAAAAGTGGGAATAAGATAAGTTTTCTTTACTACGAAGTAAAATCCCGTATGCGGTCAATCGGTAAAATTTCGCCAGATTTCCTGAATATCTTCCAGTAAATAGCCGCGATAGAGTAAAAAGCGTTGCACTTTAACTTTTTCGGCAAACTGCGTCGGCAGAGGCTCGCCGAACTTACGCTGGGCCTGCTCTCGTGCCCGTTCACTCCAGTCGATATCGCAGTCACGCATCGCACTTTCACCGATCTCCCGTGACAGCCCTTTCTGCCCCAACTCCTGACGGATACGCGCAGGCCCGTACCCTTTGCGACTGCGGCTGGCAATAAACTGCCGGGCGAAGCGTTCATCATCGAGATAGCGATTTTCGCTGCACCATTCAATGACGTTGTCGAGATCCTCCTGGCTGACCTCCACTTTTTCGAGCCCATTCTTACTCATGACGGGTGCGGTAAGCTTGCGTCGTAACTCGGCTTCCCCATGGTCACGCATCGCCAGAATGCGTAATGCGCGATCGAGCAAGCGAGCATAATCGGAGCGACGGGGTTCGTTTTCAGACATGGCTAAATCCTGTTGTCTCCAAATAGCAAAAGGGCTGCATCAGCAGCCCTTGATTGTCGTTCAGATTATCAGAAATCTTCGTTGGTTTCTTCGGCGTCGTCGCCGCGGTCATCAACAGAAAAGTCCGGTTTATCGCTCGGATTACTGAGCAGAATTTCACGCACCTTCTTCTCAATTTCTTTTGCCGTTGCCGGGTTTTCTTTCAGCCAGTTGGTCGCATTCGCTTTACCCTGACCGATTTTATCGCCGTTGTAGCTGTACCAGGCGCCCGCTTTTTCAATCAGCTTCTCTTTCACGCCAAGGTCAACCAGCTCACCGTAGAAGTTGATGCCTTCACCGTAAAGGATCTGGAATTCAGCTTGTTTAAACGGTGCAGCAATTTTGTTTTTCACCACTTTAACGCGGGTCTCACTGCCCACCACGTTATCGCCCTCTTTCACCGCACCGATGCGACGAATATCCAGACGAACAGATGCGTAGAATTTCAGTGCATTACCACCGGTAGTGGTTTCCGGGTTACCGAA
>DFPL01000133.1 GCA_002377245.1 Enterobacteriaceae bacterium UBA3516 | reverse complement strand
CTTATAAGTGGCGTTCGCAACTTGGTGCGGGCGCTATTGAATACAGTCAGACTATACGATCAGCACTGTTTGGCGATGGCTATGAACAGGTTGCTGACAATGGTATTAACTCAACTGCAATTAAGATCCCGATGAAACATACTGGCATCGAAACGGAAGTTAACGCCGTTCGTGATTTCCTTCTGGCCCATACCGTAAAAGCTTTCATCGTTACTCCACCGGGCGAAGTTAAAGGTCTTTACCGGGTGGTTGCAGATTCTGTTCAAAAAAACCAGATAAGCAGCAAATTTGCAGAGCTGACATTCACCCTTAAGCGCGCCTATGGCGTCTATGCGTGAGGTGACCTATGGTTGCTCTGATTGATACGGCGGCCTCACTTTCCCCCGGAGGTCGCGTACGACTTATTGAGGTTGATGCGAGCGAGTTTGCTGGTGGCATTCATCGTTTCCATTATGCGCCTTTTCCTCATACCCCAACTGAAATTGATGCAGCTAAAGGCGACGAGAACAAACTGGGACCCAAACCAATTATCTGGGGTGGGAAAACTTTCGATTTCTGGCCATTCCAGGTTACAGGTCTGGCCATGTCCACTGACCAGGCCGCCGAACCGACGCTGAGCGTTTCCAACCTGGACGGGCACATCACGGCGCTCTGCCTTCAGTTTAAGGATATGGTGAATGCAAAGGTTAGCGTTATCGACACCTACTCCATTTATCTGGATCCAGTGAACTTCCCCGGGGGCGTTAATTCCACTGCGGATTCGTCTATGTTCACTCTCCAGACCTTCTGGCTCGATACGAAAACGGCTGAAGACGATGAGGTGGTGTCGTGGACAATGAGCAGTCCGGCAGACCTGCAGGGGCTGGTGATCCCCACCCGGCAAATCACTTCGTTATGCGAATGGGCACTGCGCGGACAATATCGCAGCGGTGACGGCTGCACCTACAACGGTACGGCGTATTTCGATGCAAAGGGTAATGCAGTCGCTGACCCGGCGCTGGATGTGTGCGGCGGCTGCCTCAATGACTGCCGTAAGCGGTTTGGTGCCGGACTGGCAGAACCTAACGCCGCAAACCTCGACTTTGGCGGCTACCCGGCTACCGTTCTCTTCTCCCGATAACCGGACATACTAATGAACAAAACTATTATGGCGGCGATCCGTGCACACGCGCTGGAGGAATCCCCGCGTGAGTGCTGCGGCTTCGTCATTCAGTCGGGACGGCGTCAGCGTTACATTCCGGTACCGAACAGCCACGAAAATCCCACAGAGCATTTCCGCATTGACGGCGCGCACTGGGCGAATGCTGAGGATGTCGGAACGATTGTTCGCGTCATCCACTCCCATCCGGGCGATGGGGCGCGGCCTATTCCTTCAGACCTCGATCGCCAGCAGTGCAATAACTCCGGCGTGGTCTGGGGCATCTACGCGCCGGACTGCGATGAGTATGCAGAGATAGCACCTGATGTCACCCCATTAGTTGGCCGCCCGTTCATCCTCGGTTCGCACGACTGCTGGGGGCTAATCATGGACTGGCACGCCACCCAGGGCGTGACGCTTAACGATTTCCGTGTGGATTATCCATGGTGGGAGAGCCAGTACCCGGACAACCTGTATTTCGATAACTGGGAACGTGAGGGGTTTATCGAATGCGACCCGGTACCGGGCTGCATGGTCATCATGCAGGTTGAGTCTGCTAAGTGGAACCATGCGGGGATCATCACCGAAGAAGGCGAGCTGCTTCACCACTTGTACGGCCAGCCATCCTGTATTACGCCGTACGCCCGCGGTTATTTCAAAGACCGGACGATTATATGCGTCCGCCACAAGAACCTGCCTCAGGAGATTAAGCCATGGCGCGGTTAACCACTATTCGACTTTATGGCGGGCTAGGAGCCCGGTTTGGGCGTGTCCATAAACTGGCCGTGCAGACATCAGCAGAAGCAGTAAAGGCGCTCTGCATCAATTTCGATGGGCTGGAAAGCTACCTGATGAACGCCAAAAAAAACGGCATGACCTTCGCAGTGTTCCGCGGTAAGCGCAACATCGGCGTGCAGGACTTCCAGGAGCTGGCTGGCGACAGCGATATCCGCATTGCGCCAGTGATGGAAGGTTCAAAAAAAGCGGGGGTATTTCAGACCATCCTGGGCGCAGTGATGGTGGTGGCTGGTATTGCAATTTCTTACTTTAGCTCAGGGACTTTAGCCACCTTTGGCACAGGCCTTGCGATGTCGGGCGCGTCAATGATGGCTGGCGGTATCTATCAGATGCTTTCGCCTCAACCTAAGGGTTTACAGGGCAGAGAAGATCCTGACAACAAACCTTCTTATGCCTTCGGTGGAGCTGTTAACACGATGGCAATGGGCAACCCCGTAGCTCTGCTTTATGGCGAGCGTGAGATTGGCGGCGCGATTATCAGCGCGGGAATTGTCGCTGAAGACATCTGACGCAACTTCTTTCAGCAAATAGCACCCAATAGGGTGCTTTTTTTATGGATGTAATATGGCAACGATCACTGGTGCGAAGGGCGGAGGCCAGAAGCAGCATACGCCCGTAGAACAGCCGGATTCAGCTCAGTCGATGGCGCGGTGCCGTATGTTGCTGGCGTTAGGGGAAGGCGAGTTTGCGGGTGGACTGGATGCGACACGTATATTCCTGGATGGCACACCGCTGGGCAATGCTGACGGAACAATGAATTTTGAGGGCGTTTCGTGGGATTTTCGACCAGGAACACAGACTCAGACACCGATCCCCGGTTTTCCCGCTGTCGAAAACGAAATAAGCATTGGTGTTTCACTCACGAAAGCAACGCCATGGACGCGGGCTATTAGTAATACCCAGCTTGATGCAGTGCTGGTGCGCGTTGGCATTCCGCAGCTACAAAAGCAGGAAAAAGACGCGGATATTGTTGGCACAACTGTCAAATACCATATCGACCTGGCTATAGACGGTGGCGCTTTTTCCACCATCATGACCAAAACAGTCACGGAGAAACTCAGCGCGCTGTACGAACTGACGCATCGCATTAATTTGCCAAAGGCCAATACTGGCTGGCAAATTCGTGTAGTCCGCGACACCGCAGACAGTACCAGTCAGTTGCTGCAAAATAAAACGCAGGTGCAGGCGATAACTGAAGTGATCGATGCACGCCTGCGTTATCCGCATACAGCGCTGTTGTATGTGTCATTTAATGCAAAATCATTCAGCAATATTCCAAAGATCTCCTGCAAGCCCAAAGGGCGCATCATCCGTATTCCCCAAAACTATGACCCGGTTGCCCGCAGTTACAGCGGAACCTGGAACGGTACGTTCAAATGGGGATGGAGCAACAATCCAGCCTGGATATGGTTCGACGTTCTTACTGAGCCGCGTTTTGGTCTTGGTCGTCGAGTAACTGTAGACATGCTGGATAAGTGGGAGCTTTACCGCATTGCCCAACGCTGCGATCAGAAGGTACCGGACGGTAAAGGTGGCAACGGTAATGAGCCTCGCTTCATGTTCGACGTCTATATCCAGTCCGAAGAAGATGCCTGGCAGGTGATTAAGGATATCGCCGCGGGCTTCAACGGAATGACTTTCTGGGGCAACAACATGTTCAATGTTGTCTCCGATATGCCAGCTGATACGTCGAAGTTGCAGATCCTCACCCGTGCTTCGGTAGTTGGCAAGCCGGTGTACTCGAGCGGCAGTGAAAAAAACCGTTTCTCCAGTGCACTTGTTAACTTCAGCGACCCGGACAATCACTATCAGGACCGTACTACGGCAGTGATGTTCCCCGAACTCGTGAAGCAGTTCAAATTTAAGCAGACACAGTTAACAGCTATCGGTTGTACGCGTGAAAGCGAGGCGCAGCGACGCGGTGGATGGGCGGTTTACTCTAACTTCCTGGACCGATTCATCACACTGCAGACGGGTCTGGACGGGGTTGTTTATGTGCCGGGAACAGTTTTTGCCTTTGCTGATGAACGGGTGTCCGGTCGCGTTTATGGCGGACGCATCACCGAATATAATTCTGGGATTAAAGCTGTTACAACGGATCGCGGGACCAGTGCTGTTGCAGGGGATACATTGCTGATCCGCACTCAGGGCGGCACTGTTGAAAGTCGGGTTATCCAGGCAGTAAATGGCACGCAACTGATTGTATCCACACCGTTCAAAGCTGCACCACTCCCAAACGCCATATTCGTTATCGATGCCGGACAGCTCCGCCTGCAGTATTTCAGAGTAACTAACCTGACATTTAATGATGAGGAAAATACATTCACCATTACCGGGGCGGAATACAATGCGTCAAAATATGATGCTGTTGATAACAACGCGCGTCTGGATACCCCTCCGATCAGCCTGATTCCAACCGGGCTGGTGGCACAACCACAAAATGTAGTTATTACCAGTTACGACTCCGTCCGCCAGGGGCAGCGTATTGCTACGCTGGTTGCGTCCTGGGATCCGCCTCTGGATAAGAATGGCAAACCCCAGGCAGATATCGTTTTATACCGGGTACAGTGGAAACGGGGTGAGAACGAGTGGATCAATGTTCCTGCAACAGGGCTACGTAATATCGAAGTGCCTGGGATTTTTGAAGGCGACTACCTCGTCAGAGTTTGTGCCATTAATTCCGGGGGGGCGTCGAGCCTTTGGGCGTCCTCCACTCTTACGCACCTGAGTGGGCGAATCGGCGCGGTACCGAAGCCTGTAGGACTTATTGCTACGCCAATCAACTGGGGTATTCAGCTCAACTGGGCATTCCCTGCAGGCAGCGAAGATACCCTTCAAACAGAAGTTCAGTACTCTGCATCGAGCACGGGTAATAACCCGATGCTCCTGGCCGGCGTTCCTTACCCTCAGCATTCATATACTCAGGCGGGCTTACGTGCAGGGCAGGAATTCTGGTACCGGGCGCGCCTTGTCGACCGTATAGGTAACCAGTCAGACTGGACTGACTGGGTGCGCGGGATGTCGAACGACCAGGCCAGTGATTATCTGGATGCAATTAAAGATCAGGTGCTGCTGGCCGCTGACGGTAAAGCGTTAACCGAGAAAATTGATTTCAGTATCGCCGGGATTTTGCAGGGCACGCTGGCGGATATTCAGGGGGCAAAGGTTTCTTTCGAGCAATTTGGCATTGCGCGTGCTGAAATCTCCGAAGCTCAGACGTTAATTGCTGATGCTGACAAGGCGTATGCTGAGTTCAAAGACCTGGTCGCTGTCCGGTTTGGTGACAGTGCCGCTGAAATCCTCACGGTTAAAAAGGCGCAGGCCACAACCGATTCTGCGATGGCCTCTCTGACCACAACGGTACAGGCGACCACGGAGAGTGTGGATGCTCTCACTGGACGGGTAACTCACGCCGAGGCCAGCGTGGTAAGTATCAGCGAGGCGCAGACCAATACTGAACAGGCGCTGGCCACATTTGAGCAGCAGACAACTGCGACGTTTGATAAACAGCAGTCTGCGATAAACCAGAAGTTCACCGCCTACGCTGACGCCACGAGCGCCAACGCCATCTACACGCTGAAAGCGGGTGTGAAATATAACGGCAATTATTACGACGCGGGCCTGTCGGTTGCGGTGCTGGTCAACAATGGGCAAGTAACAACACGCGTGGGCATACATGCTGATGATTTTGTCATGCTTTCTGGCAATGGTGTCAGCAATATGTCTGTACCATTTGGCATCGTAAACNNGACTGGGACGGTTCAGGGAATGTTGGCTGGCACATCAATAAGTCAGGGTACGCAACATTCAACGGGGTGACAGTTCGCGGAACGGTCTACGCCACCGACGGTGAGTTTACTGGGAAAATCAACGCTACCAGCGGCTCCTTTAAAGGCTCCGTAGAGGCTGATTCGTTTGTCGGTGACGTGGCAAACGGACAGGTTTTCCCGGACACCGGCATCTCATCAACAGTCAGCGTTGCGTTTACCTATACGGATTCCGGGACGCAATTACGGGACAAACACATCGTACTGATGGCAATGATCAGCGTCGGCGGAGCGACCGGACCTGGTGCCACTGGCGGTGCGGCCGATGTGACCCTCACCATAGGTAATGTCAGCAAAACCTACCGGGTAGTTAACGCGACTGACCGTGGACCGCTTTTTACCACACTCATGGTGAGCGCTCGTGTCAGAGCGCGTTCCGTTGCCTGTTCAATCACGGGCAAAACTGGCGGGATTTCATCAGGTGGCTCCTGCCAGATTCTGTCTCCCAGCGTGATCGTTGCCCGTGGCTCGGGCGCATTCGAACAAACCAGCTAACTCACTCAACACCACAAACCCGGCTCCGGCCGGGCTTT
>DFPL01000132.1 GCA_002377245.1 Enterobacteriaceae bacterium UBA3516 | reverse complement strand
ATGTAGCCGTAGAGCCGGACACCAAAAAAGGCGATAAACGCCGAGGCCAGGGAGCTTGCCACCGTGGCGGCAATAAAGGCCTTTTTATAGCGCGTCAGTACCCCAAACAGGGCTGGTTCAGTAATGCCCAGCAGTGCGGAAATGGCCGCTGACAGGGTCACCGTCTTGTCCTGACGGTTTTTACTGAGCCGCCAGATAGCAAAGGTCGAGCCAGCAATCGCCATATTCGCCATAAACATCATCGGCATCAGCATGTCGTATCCGCGGTCACTGAAGTTCTGCAACGCTATAGGCGTCATGGCGTGATGCATCCCGGTGAGGATCGCCACCGGACGAATCGCCCCGACCACCAGTCCGGCGAAGCTGGCGGACACACCAAACAACCCTTCAATAAACAACGCCAGCGCCTTACCCAAGTAAATACCAATCGGCCCGATAATGACCAGCGCCGCCAGCGCGCCGAGGAACAGCGTCAGCGTTGGGGTAAAGACCGTTTTCAGCACGTCCGGCATAAATCTGTCGACCCAGCGATGGATGTAACTCAGTGCCAGGATAGAGAAAATCACCGGAATGACGCTGGAGGCATAGTTAAACACCGACACCGGGATTGCATTCAGCAGCCAAAGGGCGCTCACTGCCCCTTCCTGGTGTGCCGCCAGCGCTTTCGCCGCATCGATTAACGACGGATACATCAAACAGGCTGCGACCGCCGCCGCCAGGTATTCATTGGTTTTGAAGATTTTTGCCGCCGAGACCGCAAGGAAAAACGGCAGGAAGTAAAAGACGCCGCTGGCGATCAAATCAATGATCACCACCGTATCGCTTTTTGCTGATACCAGTTTCAGGGCAATGAGTCCGGCCAGCAGACCTTTGATCATCCCGGCCCCGGCAATGGCAGGCACTATCGGCCCAAAAACGCCGGATACGGTATCCATGAACATCGATACCAGGCTTTTTCGCCCTTTGCTCGGGGTGCTTGCAGCAGGTTTATTCCCCAGCGCCGCCAGCATTTGCTCATACCAACTGTTTACTTTTGGGCCAATGACAATCTGGAACTGGTCGCTCTGCAGCTGCGCCCCCATTACCCCTGGCAGAGCTTTGATCGCCCCCTGATCGACTTTATTATCGTCAATCAGATCAAAGCGTAAGCGCGTCATGCAATGCCAGACGTTGTTGATATTCTCTTTCCCGCCTACCAAACGGATAATATTGTTGATGGCCTCTTGTGTCCCCATACGTGCTCCTGCAGGAATATTGTCGTTTTAATACTTTCCCTAAAGAGTAAAGAAAGAAAAACAACAAAACAAACCAATAAAACATGAGGCACATCACAATTAACCATAGAACAGCTACAAAAAGCCAGATCAACAACAAATTGGTACGGTTTTTAATTAAAAATAAATAAAATAACTGACCAAAATATTTATATTAAAAAAGGGTTTACCTTGAGCAAAATTTAAGGAGAAGATAATAACCATTCTGGCTTATCACCTCGTTGTAAAGGAGTTCCCAGTGACGCCAACGCTGATTCAAAATATCGAATGTTTTATCACCCGTCCGGACAGGCACAATCTGGTGACCGTGCGCGTCACGACCGATAAAGGCATCACCGGCCATGGTTGCGCCACCTTCCAGCAGCGCCCGTTGGCGGTCAAAACAATGGTGGATGAGTACCTGAAGCCGCTGCTTATCGGCCGTGATGCTAACCACATTGAAGACCTGTGGCAGATGATGAACGTGAATGCCTACTGGCGAAATGGTCCGGTGATGAACAACGCCATTTCCGGCGTGGATATGGCACTTTGGGATATCAAAGGCCAACTGGCGGGCATGCCGCTCTATCAGCTCCTCGGCGGGCAGTCACGCAACGCCATTCCTGCCTACAGCCATGCCAGCGGCGACACGCTGGAAGCATTGTTTGCAAGCGTTGACCGCCTTCGCGAACAGGGATATCGCCATATTCGCTGTCAACTGGGCTTTTACGGCGGCACACCCGAACAGCTGCATACCCCTGACAATCCGACCCCAGGGGCTTATTTCGATCAGCAAGAGTACATGAACAATACCGTGGCGATGTTCAAGGCGCTGCGGGAGAAATATGGCTACGGCCTGCAGATTCTGCACGACGTGCATGAACGTCTGTTCCCGCAACAGGCGGTGCAGCTGGCCAAACAGCTCGAACCCTATCAGCCCTATTTTATTGAAGATATTCTGCCCCCTCAGCAAAGCGGTTGGTTTGAACAGATTCGCCATAACAGCAGCGTGCCGCTGGCGATGGGGGAGCTGTTCAATAATCCGGCAGAGTGGCACGATCTGATTGTGAACCGCCGCATCGATTTTATTCGTTGCCATATTTCGCAAATTGGCGGCATTACGCCCGCACTTAAACTCGCGGTACTCTGTCAGGCCTTTGGCGTCCGCCTTGCCTGGCATGGCCCTGGCGACATGACGCCGATTGGGGTGGCGGTGAATACGCATTTGAATATTCACCTGCATAATGCCGCCATTCAGGAATATATTCCGCGCTCTGGTGAGACCGACGCCGTCTTCCCCGGCGCGCCCGTGGTTAAAGAAGGGTTTGTTTATCCGCCGCAAACGCCGGGTATTGGCGTCACCTTTAACGAAGAAGAGGGATTGCGCTACCCGGTGCTTTATCGCCCACATGAGTGGACGCAAAGCCGCTTACCGGATGGAACGATGCACACGCCTTAATTCACTGCTCGCCTTTGCGGAAGGCCAGGTTCTGACGGTTATGGGGGATAACGTAAGTGCAGGTGTAATTGATGTCGATGATGTCACTGATTTCATACACCCGCCCCCCTTCGAGAATACCGCGATTGCTGATGTGCATAGCCGGGCTGCCCTTTTTGCAGCCCAGCAATGCCGCCTGCTCGCGACTGACGGTGACCGCCCGGTAGGTCGTTAACATATGCGAAATCTGATACCCTTTTCCCAATACATACTGCTGCAATGAACTCTCAATCACCTGCTGATTCAGGTCGCTAAAATCCACCGCCGGCATACGAGACACTTCAATCTGCACCGCCTCTTCATCCACAAAACGCAGGCGGCAAAACTGCCAGATAAAGCTTTCGTCGCTCAGACCGAAGATCTGCTGCTCATCCCTGTTCGGGCGCTTTTTATGCAGACTGATCATCCGAAAGCGAATCTGATCGAAGCGCTTTTCAGTAATTGAGTTGTAGACCAGGGGGTTGTTTCGCGCCTGCTCGTTAATCCATGCGCCCGATCCTTGCACGATGCGCACCACGCCAATACTGGCCAGTTTCTCAATCGCCTGACGGACGGTAAAACGAGAGACGCCGTACTCTTCGGCAAGTTGTCTTTCAGGGGGGAGTTTTCGCGGACCCGCATCGCTGAACTGATAAATTTTGCTAAGGAGATCCTGGGTTACGAATTCTTTTTTCTTCATCCCGTCATTCCTGAAAGAAATCAATCATTGTCGCGTGTTATAACATTTGTGGATTTCAAATACGCATGTTTATCAGTATCAAACAGGGATTTTTGGTCATGACAAACCGACGATTGGTGAGCCTGATTACAGGTGTGTTACTTTTCGCCGTTCTCTTGCCCGTGGCGCTGAGCGTGTGGCTTTCGCATCGCCAGGCGGAAGAGACATTTATGAACGAGCTGGATACCTTTTCCAGACTGGTGAAGATGCGCGCGGAAAAAGTGGCCGCTCAGGGTAAAACGGCCCTTCGCCATTTAGACAGTTTCCAGGGAGAACCCTGTAGTCCGGCGCACCTGCTGATGATGCGTCGGGCATCCTATACCTTTCGCTATGTGCAGGAAGTGATTTATCTCAATCACAATATCCCTCAATGCTCATCGCTGGAAAGTGGCAGCGAAGCGACCGCCTTTCCACCACCGGAAAAAGTCACCAACGACGGGTTTCGCGCCTGGCTGACCAGCCATAACGATCTGGGGTTGACGCAATATATGGTTGCGATCGGCACCGAACACCACATCATTATGACCGATCCCCAGTCGTTTATTGACGTGCTCTCATCCGGATCCTGGCCGATAAACATTGCGCTGATTGGCCTTAATACGAAGCGCGTGATTGCCAGTAACAGTCAAGCGCCGGGCGCCGACGTGTTACGTCAGGTCAATGCGCAGCATTCGGTTCAGCTTCAGGCAAGTAATGCCGCATGGAATATCACCCCCGTGCCGGAAATGGGGATTGCTATTATTACCTGGGCCTCACTGACCCCGCTGGAGACAAGCTGGTTGCGACTGCTGGCAATCTGGCTTCCCGTGGGTTTATTGCTGAGCCTGGGCATCGCGCTCTTCCTGATTCGTATTCTTCGCCGTTTGCAGTCGCCCCGCTACCGTTTGCTGGATGCTATTCGGGCCCGGGAGATCGAGATGTTCTATCAGCCGATTGTTGCTCTTGGAAACGGAAAAATTGTAGGCGCGGAGGCGCTGGTACGCTGGCGGCAACGCGACGGCGGGCTGCTTTTCCCGGATACCTTTATCCCGCTGGCAGAGCAAACCGGCCTGATGCCGCAACTGACGAAACTCATTATCGAGAAGGTGTTTGAAGACATGGGGCCCTGGCTTAGCGCCCATCCCGATCAGCATATTTCCATTAATCTTGAGCCATCCGATTTATTGACCTCAACGGTGCCAACGCAGATACACACTCTGGTGACCCAGTGGCAGCTTGCTGCCTCGCAGATAGCCCTGGAAGTGACCGAGCGGGGCTTTGCCGATCCGGCCACCAGCATGCCGACGATTTCCGCCCTTCGCGCTGCTGGGCATGCCATCTATATCGACGATTTTGGTACCGGTTATTCCAGCCTCAGCTACCTGCAAAATATGGAGGTCGATATCATCAAAATCGACAAATCCTTTGTGGATGCGCTGGCCTATAAAAACATGACCACCCATATTGTCGAGATGGCCAAAGCCCTGAAGCTGGCGATGGTGGCGGAAGGGATTGAGACAGAAGGACAGCTGGCCTGGCTGTATCAGCATGGCGTGCAGTACGGACAAGGCTGGTTATACAGTAAGGCATTGCCAAAAGAGCGTTTTATCGCCTGGGCAGAGAGAAATCTGGAAGATCATACAACGTGACATACGGCGGGAGCATCCCCGCCGCATCTGAGAGGTAACCGTCAGTCCTGAGACCAGAGGAAGGCGTAGCGCACCGTATTTTCGCTCAGCACGAACTCCGGCGACACGCTGGGGCTCCAGGAGTCATCGCCGCCCAACCCCATATGGAACGCATCAAGCTGTAGCCAGCAGCCGTCCTCTTCACGCAGTAAATGGTGATGCGTGGTCTCTTTCAACTGCTGCTGGCTGTAGCGACTTAATGAGAAATGGAATCGTCCATTCCACTGATGTGCGCCATAACGCAACATACGGGTGTCGCAGCGTAATCCGTTTTCACTGGGGAAAATATAGGGCGTATGTAACTGCGCCAGTTCCTGCGTCCACTGTCCCTGGCGAGCGGCCAGTTTGCGATCCGGGTAGTTTTCATGGGGACCCAGTCCCAGCCAGGTCGCGCGTGGGTACACCCCAGCAAGCTGACAGTGCAGGCCGATACGCGCCGGCGGGGGAACGTCAGCGGCTACAAGCACATCCACTTCGCCTTGCAACACACCGTCGCCCGCAACCCGCCACCATTTCTGGCTGATAAACAACGTCTTACCCTGGTGCTGCCAGCCATGACGGGTCATCACCGTCACATCGCTGGCATTTTCCTGCGCCTCACACTGCAACAGGTGCGGCGTCAGTTCATACATTCCTGCCGCTTTCCAGCGCTCCACCCACGCATTCGGATCGATGCGGGTCGCCTCACTCACGCCAATGTCGTTATCCAGCGGCGCGCGGGTAAAGTTGTCGATAACCGCCGACAGCAGCGTGGGTTGCCCGTTACGCCACCACTGGGTCAGATGACCGCTCTGACGCGAGAATGCCCACCGCTGGTTCGCCAGTTCAATCACAAACATCTCGTCATCCGTTATCAGCGTCGGACGTTCAGCAGAAGCGGACCTGGGTGCCACGCATAACGGCGCAGGCAACGCCCACTGATCCCAGGCGCAAAGGTGCTGCGGCGGCGACCACGGGGTGGCGTCGCGTTGATAAATATCGACATTCAGCCAGACTTCGCCGGGAGCGGCTTCCAACGCTGGCGCCGGGAGCGTAATGCGTTGAGAACCCTGCGGTGCAATGGCCAGCGCAACGTCACCTTCAGCAAGCGTCTGACCGTCGCGCATAATCGACCAGCGCAGGCTTTCGTTATCGGTGTCGCGGAACAGAAATTCGCTGGTGACTTCAATCACCAATGGCGAGGTGCCGATCAGCGCAAACTGGAAAAATTGCTGCGCACGCTGGGCTTCGTAGAGCGCCGGGTGCGGTGTTCTGTCCGGGAAAACCAGTCCGTTCATGCAGAACTGGCGATCGTTTGGCGTATCGCCAAAATCGCCCCCGTAAGCCCAGAAGGACTCCCCCTTTTCATCCTTTTTGCTCAGCGCCTGGTCGACCCAGTCCCAGACGAAACCGCCCTGCAAACGGGGCCAGGCGCGGAATGCTTCCCAGTACTTTGCAAACCCACCAAAGCTGTTACCCATCGCGTGCGCATATTCACACAGGATCAGCGGGCGGGTTTCGTCGGGCATGCTGACCCATTTTTTAATGGACCACTTTGGCACCGCCGGGAAAGGCTGATCCTGGTCGACCCTGGCATACATCGGGCAAATAATGTCGGTTGCCGCCGTATTCGCTCCGCCGCCTTCGTACTGCACCGGACGCGTCGGATCGGTGGTTTTTATCCAACGATAAAGCGCATCGTGACTGGCACCGTGGCCCGATTCATTGCCCAGAGACCAGATGATGATGGAGGGATGGTTGCGATCGCGTTGCACCATGCGGGTGACACGCTCGCTCATCGCCGGCAGCCATTGGGGATCGTCAGAAAGACGGCTCATCGGAACCATACCGTGCGTTTCGATATTGGCCTCGTCCACCACGTACAGCCCGTACTGGTCACACAGGCGGTACCACAAGGGATGATTAGGGTAATGCGAACAGCGCACGGCATTGAAGTTGTGCTGCTTCATCAGTTCAATGTCACGACGCATCGTCGCTTCATCCACCACCTGACCGTTTTCCGGGTGGTGCTCATGCCGGTTAGTGCCACGAATCAATAGCGGCTTGCCATTCAGCTTGAGCAGGCCATTGCTGATTTCCACTTCACGAAAGCCGACGTCACAGGCCTCAACGTCGAGCAACTGGCCTGCGCGGTTATAAAGCGCAACCGTTAAGCGGTACAGATGGGGGGTTTCCGCACTCCACAGCAGCGGATTTTCAACGGGCATCGCGACACTCAACCGCTCCGCCCAGGCGCCACGCTCATCAATAATCTCGCTGCCCGGAACCTGTCGAGCCTCAGCCTTTTTGCACTCGCCCTGCCAGAGGGTGAATACCACCTCACAATCGGTGTAGTTACCGGCAAGTTGCGCATCGACCTGCAACAGAGCGTGGTCAAATTCTGCATTCAGATGGGTCACATGGTGGAAATCCGCTATTCTCGCTTCGGGCTTATGCAGCAAAGACACATCACGGAAAATCCCGCTCATGCGCCACATATCCTGATCTTCCAGATAGCTGCCGTCGCACCAGCGCAGCACCATCACTGCCAGGCGGTTCGTGCCCGGTCGCAGCACGGCGCTGAGATCGAATTCAGCAGGCAGGCGGCTGTCCTGCGAATACCCAACCCAGTAACCGTTACACCAGAGATAGAAGGCAGAATTCACCCCATCGAAAATAATTCGCGTCTGCCCGCTGGTCAGCCAGTCAGTATCCACCTCAAATGTGAGCGAGTAACAACCGGTGGGATTCTCCTTTGGTACGAACGGCGGATTCACCGGAATCGGATAGGTCACATTAGTGTAAATGGGGATGTCAAAACCCTGCATCTGCCAGTTGGAGGGCACCGGCATCGCCACTGAATCCACGCAATCTTGTTCTGTCCAGCTGTCCGGCACCTGTTCGGGCGCCCCAAAGAAGCGGAACTGCCATTCACCGTTGAGTAAACGCCGGGAGGTAGCGCTGCTGTCGTCGCGCGCAGCATCAAGATTGCGCCAGCTTTGCAGGGGAGCATGGGCGGCAAGGCGGTGCCAGTGGGTGATAACCGGATTTTCCCAGTCCCGGCGGGATAACAGCATGCTCACAGCGTGGATGGACATATCGACCTCTTTTTTGCGAAGCGCTCACAATTTTGGATAACATGCCTGTTTTTAAGGCACGGGTAAAGCCGCGTCGTGAGAGAAAGCGAAAAGGATCACAAAACTAATTACGTCGATCGAGTTGTGCTGCCAGCTGCGCCAGCTCGTGCAATTGTCTCGCCAGATTTTCCCCGGAGACCTCGGCGCGGGTGGCCGGTGACGTTGAATTACGTTCAATCAGAGTAACGGGTAATCGCATCTGCAATGGACATTCCGCAGGGTCGGCCTGCTGGGCCAACAGCCAGTCAACGCTGCGCTCTCCGGCATCGCGGAAGGCCTGACGGACCGTCGTCAACGGGGGAGAATACCAGGCGCTGTCAGCGGTATCGTCATACCCTACGACGGAAATATCCCCAGGGACTCTCACGCCTTTTTCTGTACAGGCACGGATCACGCCGAGCGCCATTTGATCGTTGGCAACCAGAATGGCCTGCGGTAGCGGGCTGACGGCAAGAAGCTGATGCCCTTTTTCATAACCGGATGCCGCACTCCAGTCTCCGTGTTCGCATCCGTAAGGTGCAAGGTGCGCAGCCTCAAGGGCAGATTTCCAGCCCGACAGGCGCGCTCGCGCCGAGACGGAGGAAGCAGGCCCTCCCAGCAGCGCGATACGCTGATGCCCTTCGGCGAGTAAATGGCTGACGCCCAGACGCGCGCCCTGCCCGGCGTCAAAAATCAGGCTGTTGACGGGGGCCGTTTCGCTGACGTCAAGAAAAAGTGCCGGCACCGGCTGGGCCAGTTCGGCGAGCATAATGGCGCGCTCATCGTCCAGCGGCACGTTGACCACCAGCCCTTCCACGCGCTGAGCCAGCAGTTCCTGCAACGCGACTCTACAGGCGGCGTCGTCATGTTGCTCCAGCATCGAAATAATGACGCTCACCCCGACCTGCCCGGCTCTCGATTTTACCGCTGCTGCGATTTGCGATGGCGCATGAAGTGCCAGATCAGCGGTGAGAAGCCCCAGCGTGCGGGTTCGTTTTCCAGCGAGCTGCTGTGCACCGCGATTCGGGATGTAATGCAGTTCCGCCATCGCCGCCATCACCTTATCCCGCGTGCGCACAGAGACGTGCGCCCCCTGGTTGATCACTCGGGAAACGGTCTGATAAGAGACCCCGGCAAGGCGGGCAACATCATAAAGGGTGATAGGTTTCATGGTGTTCATCATGACAACAGAGTTGGCAGAGTGTAACCCATTACGCTCAGGACTGTTATGTGCGAGTTTGCACTCTGGAAGGCGAAGCGAGATACCAGGAAACGCAGGAGAATAAACGTCGACGAGCCAGGACCGGCTCGCCGTAAACATCATCCATGATGAATTGAGATGGTTAACATATTATATTTTGCGTATAGCATCACAAAACTTCATGCAATTAATATGACAGTTTCATGATTAAAGTATTACTGCTGACGTGGAATAGGAAACCCTTTCAGGGAAATGATAAAGTTGTTTCCTTCTTTTTTAATTTTTGCGCCAGCGTCACACCAGTCACTCGCGATGCGAAAGAACTCATCCGTTCCAATATTCCAGTTCAGGCGAACCTGCTTAACAAATCCCGAGCGTAACAGCTCGCAAGCTTCACCGTAGTTACTGGCGATAGATAGCAGTTGTTGGTTCATTTTTTCTTCTTCAGGAGTTTGCGTAGCGCTTTGATTTCTTTGGAACTCAGCGGGGATGCGTTGTCTTCTTCCAGATGCTGATTATCGATATCATCTTCTGAAACGCCGCCTGCTTCATCTGCCTCAAGTGCCAGAAGCAGCAGCTTTTCTGTTGCTGTACTCAGGTTTTCGTTATTCACTTCTGCATAATGACGAAGTTTCTCTTTCAACGCCTCATCAATTTTGACGTTTAAAACCGCAGTGACCATGATTATCCCTTCTCGTGTGAATAAGATAAAATATTAATACACGAAGTTAATACCTTGATCCAGAAATATATTTAACTGTGATGACAGTTTGAAAATTTCCCAACTTTATTTTGCAGCCTTTATATGACAGTTATATGAAGGTAATATTTCAAATGAATGACAATACTGATAAAAAGGAATAAATATCTCCTCAGTATGATTGGCGTTACCAGACTGCGCCCTAAATACGTCGAGGGCAGAACAACACGGTTACCGTTTTAAACAGCGCTTGCACAGGCCCCGAAGAGTAAGGCCACCGGCCAAATCACGCGGCAACGCAGTGAAAAATGGATCATGAACAAATCATGTGAGCAGAGAAAGTAAAAATGGGGGGGGCAGAAATGGGTGGAGGCCCTGCCAGCTACATCCCGGCACACGCGTTCTTTGCCTTGGCTGCTTCCTTCCGGACCTGACCTGGTAAACAAAGTAGCATTGCGGGAGAACCAACAGGGCCTCCATTGAGAGCGTTGTTACCCAACGCGCTGGCGCATTATCCCTGTCCGTTACCCTAATTGCAAGCGACCGGCAAACAGATGCTGTTTTCTTGCACGATTCCGCCTGCACTGGCGCTAACACCCTGATATTCTAAAGGCTCATGCATCAGGACAGACATATGGATAATCACGATTCTTTCCCGCAAAGGGTGTGGCAAATTGTTGCTTCTGTCCCGGAAGGCTTTGTTACCACCTACGGTGACGTTGCCAGACTGGCGGGTTCCCCACGCGCAGCAAGGCAGGTTGGTGGTGTGCTCAGACGCTTACCGGAGGGCAGCACGCTGCCGTGGCATCGCGTAGTGAATCGCCATGGGTGCATTTCACTTACCGGTCCGGATTTACAACGTCAGCGCCAGGCACTCATGCAGGAAGGGGTGGTTGTCTCAGGAAGCGGGCAGATTGATCTCCAGCACTACCGCTGGATTTACTGACAGCTCCTCTCCCGTTTCAGGAGAGGAGCTGAACAGGTTTTACATCTGGGTCGGTGCCGGTGTGGCTGCCGAAGGATTAACCTGGGTCGGTGACGTTGAAGGCACCGTGTTCACCGCGCCACCACTCTCCTGGAGCGGAACCGCCGTTTGCTGGACGGGTACCAGCGTCAGCTCTGCCTTCGTCCCGCCCTGGTTGATGATAGGTTTGACGGAATCGGTGATAAAGACCACTTTATCGTTGATGGAGATAGCGGCACTCAGGAGAATACGGGCGTTAGGCTGCACGTCTGCCGGATTAAACGGCAATACGAAGCTAAAGGGCGACTGTTTACCCTCGGTACGCACCGCTTTCTGGGCAATAATTTTTGATGGCGCGTCGGCCATGGTGGCATCAGACACCGTCACGGTTAAGACCGCATCAGGGGGAAGTGCCACTTTTTGACGAATCCACACGGTCCCTGAGACGTTAGGCTGCGTAATCGCCGCCTGATTCACCGCCGACGGGGCATTAGGATTCGGTGTTGGGGTGGGAATGTCTGCGCCTTTTTTGGCACAACCGGCCAGCGCAACCGCCACGGCCAAACCACTTAACATGTGCACAAGTTTCATGAGTTCTCCTTATCTTCTATGCACCAACAGGACGCTGTCCTGCCAGAATGTGTGGTTAAATCCTCGTAACGTCTTCAAGTGTGGCACAGGTCACTGATTTCTGCCTGCAAACTGCTGGCTATTCAGATTATTGCACCCATCGGACCGCTTGAATTTCCAGGTTATACTCTGTAGAGCATTCGCTTCGGCGGCGTTTATATTATTGAGGACACCTATGAGTCAGGCGCTTAACAATCTGCTGTCATTATTGAATCTGGAAAAAATTGAAGAGGGCCTTTTTCGTGGGCAAAGCGAAGATTTAGGGTTGCGTCAGGTCTTCGGTGGGCAGGTCGTCGGGCAAGCTTTGTATGCCGCCAAAGAGACCGTCCCGGCTGAGCGTCTCGTCCATTCGTTTCACAGCTATTTTTTGCGCCCCGGCGATAGCCAAAAACCGATTATTTATGATGTAGAGGTGCTGCGCGACGGCAACAGCTTTAGCGCCCGCCGCGTCGCCGCCATTCAGAATGGCAAACCTATCTTTTATATGACGGCCTCATTCCAGGCCCCGGAGCCTGGTTATGAACATCAAAAAACCATGCCCCCTGCCCCTGACCCGGAATCACTGAAATCGGAAACCGACATTGCCCGCGAGCTGTCGGCCTTTTTGCCGCCACTGGTAAAAGAGAAGTTTCTCGGCGATAAGCCCATTGAAATCCGCCCCGTTGAATTTCATAACCCCCTGAAAGGGCATAAGGCTGAGCCCACCCGCCAGGTGTGGATGCGGGCGAATGGTCAGTTGCCGCAGGATTTACGCGTTCAGCAGTATCTGCTGGGGTATGCCTCAGACTTTCACTTCCTGCTGGTCGCCCTCCAGCCACACGGCGTGGGCTTCCTGGAAAAAGGCATGCAGGTGGCGACCATCGATCACTCGATGTGGTTCCATCGTCCTTTCGACCTGAATGACTGGCTGCTCTACAGCGTTGAGAGTACTTCGGCCTCCAGCGCGCGCGGCTTTGTACGCGG
>DFPL01000032.1 GCA_002377245.1 Enterobacteriaceae bacterium UBA3516 | reverse complement strand
CATGCGCTCGATGGTAATGGTGTACGTCGATTCGCGTGCGCCACTGTTACCGCCGTTGATGCCGACGTTCCCGGTCAGAATGGGCAACATAGCGATAGCACGAGCGGCTTGCTCACCGTTTGCCTGACGCTGTGGCCCCCAGCCCTGGCATATGTAAGCCGGTTTGGCGGTACCGATTTCGCGGGCCAGTTTTACGATGCGATCGGCGGGAATCCCGGTGATTGCCGACGCCCATTGTGGGGTTTTCGCGATGCCATCGTCACCCTGACCGAGAATATAGGCTTTGTAATGACCGTTGGCCGGGGCGTCCGCCGGCAGGGTTTTTTCGTCATAGCCGATACAGTATTTATCCAGGAAAGGTTGGTCGACCAGGTTTTCGGCGATCAGCACCCAGGCGAGACCGGCAACCAGGGCGGCATCCGTGCCGGGGCGAATCGGCAGCCACTCATCCTCACGCCCGGCAGCGGTGTCGGTGTAACGCGGGTCAATCACAATCATCCGTGCGTTGGAACGTTCACGCGCCTGTTCAAGGAAATAAGTGATGCCGCCACCGCTCATCCGCGTCTCGGCGGGGTTGTTACCAAACATCACCACCAGTTTGCTGTTTTCAATATCGGAGGTGCTATTGCCGTCGTTTGAACCGTAGGTATAGGGCATGGCATAGGCGATTTGCGCCGTACTGTAGGTTCCATATTGGCCGAGGAAACCACCGTAAATACTCATCAGACGCGCAATGATGGAGGCGGAGGGGGACGAGCGGGTAATGTTGCCGCCGACGATACCGGAGGAGTAGTTGATGTAGACCGCTTCGTTACCGTATTTGGCCACCGTATTTTTCAGGCTGTTGGCGACCGTGTCGAGAGCTTCATCCCAGCTGATGCGTTCAAATTTACCTTCACCGCGTTTACCGACCCGTTTCATCGGATAATTCAGTCTGTCCGGGTGGTTGATGCGACGGCGAATAGAACGCCCACGCAGGCAGGCCCGGACCTGATGATTGCCGTAAACATCGTCCCCGGTGTTGTCTGTTTCAACCCAGGTTACGGTGTCATCGCTGACGTGAAAGCGCAGCGCACAACGGCTGCCGCAGTTGACAGAACAGGCTCCCCAGACAACCTTATCGTCGGCAGGGTGCATCGCACTTTGTACCGCCGCTGCCGCTGTTCGCATACCGAAGGGTAGAGAAATACTGCTTGCGGCCAACGCCAGCGATCCCAGCGCAGTAGTTTTGACGAGCGTTCGCCGGCTGATGCCAGCAGGAAGTTCATCGTTGGACATAGCTCACTCCACTATAAGTTATATCAAAAAGTAATAACATGCCGGAACTAATGTCTGGCTAAGTATGCCTTTATGCTACTTAGTAAGGAGTAGGGAGATATTATTGGGGATCAATAAGAGGGCCGATCCCCATGATTTTAATGAGAGGAGGAAATTACTGGGCTGCAGGTGGGGTGGCGTCAGAAGCGGAATTTTCATTGGACTGACTTTGATTATTCCCGCTACGAGTATAGAGAATTTTCCATCCATCATTAGCGCAATGCCCGACAACCTGCGCGTCCGAAGCACTATTTTGGTCGTTCGGTTCAATCGTTAGGGTAAAGCCCGATTCAGGTACGCCGTTGTTGATAATCTTTTGTTGGATATCACTTTTCACCCGCTCACAGGAGTCGGGTGCCGCCAGGGCTGAGGCCGAGAGTGAGAACAAAACGGTACCTAATAAAAGTGTGTATTTCATATCAACTCCTTATTTAGTCTGCCTGCCAAAAGCGTAGCAGGTGTTCAGTAAGGTTAAGGTAAATCTCAGATTAATAGCCTCCAACGCGGCGTTAATCTTCATTCGCACTATATTATGGGGCATATCGAGGGGCGTGCTGTTGTAAAAACCGGGCCAGCTTATCGATATTATTTTGCCGTTTTGAGTCCTGGGGCCAGACAAGATAATAGCCGTCACCGGTTTTGATGGGCTGGGGAAAGGGCATCACCAGCAGATGCTGATCGAGAGCCGCCTGACACAGTAGCAGGTCGCCGATTGCCACGCCGTGCCCTCCCATTGCCGCCATCATGCCTTGTTCCAGGGTGTCGAATATTTTGCCACCGGCCAGGCTAAGACCCGCATGTAAGCCTGTTCCTGCCAGCCATCTGCGCCAGTCACGGCGGTCACGGGAGGGGTGTATCAACTCACAAAGGGCCAGATCATCCTGGGCTTTAGCCAGCAGGCCCGGTGCGCAGATGGGCACCAACCATTCATCAAATAAATGAAGGCTACACGTGCCTGCGCCAAACTGACCATTGCCCAACAGGATGGCGCAATCAAAGGGCTCTTGTTGGAACGCCACGCTATCAATGTCCATCCAGACGCTGGAAATATTGATTTCGGGCGCGGCGTGTTGCTCATGAAATTTTGCCATTACATCAAGCAGCCAGCGCATAGTCAGGGTTGAAGGGGCTTTAAGTCGCAGTTGCTGATGATGACTACGCAAATGCTGGCATGCGGTCTCCAGTTGAGAAAAGCCTTGCTGCAAATCACCCGCCAGCATGTTGCCTGCGTCCGTGAGAGTTACTTTCGGGCCATTGCGGGTAAAGAGCTGGCAGCCAAACCACGCCTCAAGGGTACGAATATGGCGACTGACCGCGCCTGGCGTTACGTTGAGAAAATCTGCGGCCTGACTGAATGAGCTGTACTGTGCTGCAACGGAAAAGGCCCGTAGCGCATAAAGATGGGGGAGGTTTGTAGGCACGCCTGAGACCTTACCTTGAGTTTAATTCACAATGAAATCCAGTTTAACTCGTTTTCCCTGACGGCGGATTTTTTTCCTACTCTGCCCACCGTAAGCGATGTGGAAGGAATGATGCACACTCTGAATGTGGCGCTGTTGAGTGCTTATATGCTGGCAATTTTGGCCTTGCTGGTGACACCGGGGCCGGTTGTGATGTTGGTGACGGGCACGGCTGCGATGTCGGGCTACAGCAGGGCCTTTCTGACCACGCTCGGCACCAATCTGGCATCGCTGGTGCTGATTGCCGTCGCCGTGATGATGCTCAGTGGTGTGGTGACCTTAAACGCCGGATACCTATCGGCGCTGGGACTGGCGGGATCGATGTTCATCGGCTGGGGCGCGGCACAAACGCTGTGGCACATCAGACAGCCAACTGAAAGAGGGCAACCTGAAGGCGCAATGGCGGGCGGTTTCAGGCGTGGCTTTGTCACGGGCGTCGCTAACCCAAAAGACATTCTGTTTTTCGTCTCTTTTTTCCCGCAATTTATTGCCGTCAGTCCCGACTTTACCACCAGCATCGTCACGCTTTCGCTTATCTGGATCCTGTTCGATTTTGTGGTACTGACCAGTTACATCGTGGTTGTTAAACGCTTTTTGCCGGTGACCCATAGCCGCCGCTTTACCGCCGGGTCAGCCCTGGTGTTGCTCCTGATTGCAGCCGCGGGCATCGTGTGGAATTTCGCCGGAGTGAAAGCGCTGATTTTCGAATGACGTTAAATTGTCATTGCCAGAATGATTAAAGGTTTTGCTAATATATACCCGACATACTTCAGGTTGCATGTGCGTTGGCTCGCCTCGCTTGCCCCAGACACTTACCCGCGTAAGCGCCCGGAAGGCAATGGTTTGCCACTTGCCTGCAACTCGAATTATTTAGGGTATAAGCGATACGCATCGCGAATTTTGGGTGAACCTATTGAATAAACAAATGATACTCATCGCCCTGGCCGTGCTGGTGGCCGGATGTGATGACAAAAAGGGACCTGTATCCTTTACGCCGGAGATGGCCAGTTTTTCGAATGAATTTGATTTTGATCCGCTGCGCGGCCCGGTCAAAGATTTTAGCCAGACACTGCTTAATGAAAAAGGCGAAGTCTCTAAACGGGTGAGTGGGACGCTCTCTAAAGAGGGCTGTTTTGATACGCTTGAACTGCATGATGTGGAAAACAATACGGGCGTCGAGCTGGTGCTGAACGCCAATTACTACATCGATGCCGATACCCAGGAGAAACGGCTGCGCCTGCAGGGTAAATGTCAGCTCGCTGAGTACCCGAGCGCCGGGCTGACCTGGGACACGGACGATCGCGGCTTTATTTCGGTGGCACGGGGTAAAGACGTTGAAGTGACCTACCGGTATGACAGTGAAGGCTACCCCCTGGGTAAATCCACCTCATCAAAAGAGGCGCATTTATCCGTCGCCTCGACCCCTTCAAGGGATGCGCGTAAAAAGCTCGATTACACCGCGGTTAGCCTGTTGAACGACAAACCGCTGAGCAATGTGAAACAAACCTGCGATTACGACAGGCACGATAATCCGGTTGCCTGTCAGTTGGTGATTGTCGATGAAAGCGTTACGCCCAACGTCGAGCATAAATACAACATCAAAAATACCATTGAGTATTATTAATCGTCAGGCCCGCCGCGCTATTGTGCGGTGGGTTTTAATAAGGTGCCGCCAGGCTGTTTATGCTCCGCCAGGTACTGCTGCTGAAAAATACACATTCGGATCGTGTTGCGGTATTCGCCGTTGATAAAGAATTCATGGATGAGTTCACCTTCCACCTGAAACCCCAGCTTGCGATAGATGTGGACGGCCTTCTCATTCTCTTTATCAACAATCAAATACAACTTGTATAAATTCAGCACCATAAAGCCGTAATCCATTGCCAGCCTTGCCGCTTTTGAGGCCAGCCCCTGGCCCTGAAATTCCGGCGAGATGATGATCTGAAATTCTGCCCGTCGATGAACGTGGTTAATCTCAACCAGTTCGACCAGACCCGCTTTCACTTCATTGCATTCGATAACAAAACGGCGTTCGCTCTGGTCGTGAATATGTTTATCGTAAAGATCGGAGAGCTCGACAAATGCCTCGTAGGGTTCTTCAAACCAGTAGCGCATAACGCTGGCGTTGTTGTCCAACTGGTGGACGAAGCGCAAATCCTCGC
This sequence comes from Enterobacteriaceae bacterium UBA3516, assembly GCA_002377245.1. Classification (GTDB taxonomy): domain Bacteria; phylum Pseudomonadota; class Gammaproteobacteria; order Enterobacterales; family Enterobacteriaceae; genus CBFFRJ01. The sequence continues at coordinate 19,862 of DFPL01000032.1, read as the reverse complement.
GCTCAAGCGGACGAAGTTTGACCTGTCTGTTATCAGTCATGGGGAAATCCTTTTGGGTACGGCGAAGCAGAAGGGCGTCAGGCGACGCCCCGGTCGTGCAGGAGATTAAGGTGTAATCTGGCGGCCAGTGCGGCGGTCAAGGCAGCGCAGCGTGTTCGGCTCCCAGTAGGCATTGACGTTCGCGCTTTTGTGGCAATTATCCTGCGCATCAAAGGCAACGTCGGTTTTATCCCACTCTTTTTCCACACGCTTGTTCACTTTATGACGCAGGTTGCGCGTGTCGTCCCACTGCTCTTTCTCCATGGAAGCCTGCTGGCGCGATTGTGCGCTGTCGCCGGATTCAATGATCAGTTTATCGGTTTTTGCGGATGCACCGGCGGTGTACATAATGGCAGCCAATGTTAGCATTGCCGTCAGGCACAGGCGTTTGCTCAGTGTAATATTCATGGTGATTTCCTTCAGTGAAAGTGGCGCAACGTCCATGCATCAAGTGTACTTGATTCACCCGTACGAGGGTAGCCGCCGGGAAGTCCCAATCTTAGTGGATTTTCCGGTAAGATAGTTCAACCTGAGCTTAATGAAAATCCTCTCTGATGCTGAAAACAACCTGCCTGTTTTTCCTTACCGCCTTGTGCGAAATCATTGGCTGTTTCTTACCCTGGCTCTGGCTTAAACGCGGTTCAACTCCGTTATTGTTGATCCCTGCGGCCATCGCGCTGGCGCTGTTTGTCTGGCTGTTAACCCTGCATCCTGCCGCCAGTGGGCGGGTTTACGCAGCCTATGGCGGCGTGTACGTTTGTACGGCGCTGTTGTGGCTCCGGGTGGTGGATGGCGTCAGGCTCAGTCTCTACGACTGGATGGGCGCGGCTATTGCCTTATGCGGCATGTTAATTATTGTGGCGGGTTGGGGGCGTGCAGGATGAGTCGTTAATTTTCTGTGATCGGAAGCGCTTTTTTCGATCGTTATACTTGTATGGTAGTAGCCCTGTTGCGTAAATTCTCTGCATCAAGAGACATGATGTAAGGAATTTGTGCATGAAAATCGTAGGGGCTGAAGTGTTCGTGACCAGTCCGGGTCGCAACTTTGTCACATTAAAAATCACCACCGACGAGGGGATCATTGGCCTCGGCGACGCCACGTTGAACGGGCGTGAATTGTCCGTGGCGTCCTATCTGAAAGATCACCTTTGCCCGCAGTTGATTGGTCGCGATGCACACCGCATTGAAGACATCTGGCAGTTTTTCTATAAAGGCGCGTACTGGCGTCGTGGCCCGGTCACCATGTCTGCGATTTCTGCAGTCGACATGGCGCTATGGGACATTAAAGCCAAAGCCGCCAACATGCCGTTGTATCAGTTGCTGGGCGGTGCCTCACGCGAAGGGGTGATGGTTTACTGCCACACTACCGGTCATACCATTGATGATGTGCTGGAAGATTACGCGCGTCACAAAGAGATGGGTTTCAAAGCCATTCGCGTTCAGTGCGGCGTGCCGGGAATGAAAACGACCTACGGTATGTCGAAAGGTAAGGGCCTGGCCTATGAGCCTGCTACCAAAGGTCAGTGGCCGGAAGAGCAACTCTGGTCCACTGAAAAATACCTCGATTTCACACCCAAGCTGTTTGATGCGGTACGTAATCAGTTCGGCTTCAACGAACACATGCTGCATGACATGCACCACCGCTTGACCCCCATCGAAGCCGCGCGCTTTGGCAAGAGCATTGAAGATTACCGTCTGTTCTGGATGGAAGATCCTACCCCGGCAGAAAACCAGGAGTGCTTCCGCCTGATTCGTCAGCACACCGTCACGCCCATTGCCGTTGGCGAAGTCTTTAACAGCATCTGGGATTGTAAGCAGCTGATTGAAGAGCAGCTTATCGATTACATCCGTACCACCATCACCCACGCGGGCGGCATCACCGGCATGCGCCGTATTGCCGATTTTGCCTCGCTTTACCAGGTGCGCACCGGCTCACACGGCCCCTCTGACTTGTCACCGATTTGCCACGCCGCCGCCCTGCATTTTGATCTGTGGGTGCCGAACTTTGGCGTGCAGGAGTACATGGGGTACTCCGAACAAATGCTGGAGGTCTTCCCGCACAGCTGGCGCTTCGATAACGGCTACATGCACCCGGGTGATAAGCCAGGGTTGGGCATCGAATTTGACGAAAAACTGGCCGCTAAATATCCCTACGATCCTGCCTATCTGCCGGTCGCCCGCCTGGAAGATGGCACGTTGTGGAACTGGTAACCGAGGTAAAAATAATGAAAAGCGTAGTCATACAACAACCGAATCAGTTAGTGATTGAAGAACGTGCGTTGCCTGAACCGGCCAACGGAGAAGTGCGCGTGAAAGTGCAACTCGCCGGGATTTGCGGCTCAGACAGTCACATTTATCGTGGGCACAACCCGTTTGCCAAATACCCGCGCGTCATCGGTCACGAATTTTATGGCCTGATTGATGCCGTCGGGGAAGGCGTCTCTGCTGACCGTTTAGGCCAGCGAGTCTCCGTTGACCCGGTTATCAGCTGCGGCCACTGCTATCCGTGCTCCATCGGCAAACCCAACGTGTGTACCTCGTTGGTCGTGCTGGGTGTGCACCGTGACGGTGGGTTCAGTCAGTACGCGGTGGTACCTGAACGCAATGCGTTTGTCATACCGGATTCTATTCCTGATGAAAACGCCGTCATGGTCGAACCGTTCACTATCGCTGCAAACGTCACGGGGCAGGTGAGTCCAACCGAGAATGACATTGCACTGATTTACGGTGCCGGCCCCATGGGTCTGGTCACGCTGCAGGCGCTGAAAGGCGTTTACAACGTCAAGCAGGTTATCGTGGCGGATCGTATCGACGAGCGGCTGGCAATGGCGGAACGTAGCGGTGCGGACTGGGTAATTAACAACAGCGAGAAAACGCTGCAATCCGTGCTGGAAGAGAAGGGTATCAAGCCGACGATTATTGTTGATGCTGCCTGTCATCCGTCGATTTTGCAGGAAGCCATTACGCTGGCGTCTCCGGCGGCGCGCATTGTCATCATGGGCTTCTCCAGCGACCCGTGCCAGATAGTGCAGCAGGGTATCACCGGTAAAGAGTTGTCTATTTTTTCCTCACGCCTTAACGCCAATAAATTCCCGGTGGTGATCGACTGGCTGGCGCGCGGCCTTATCGATCCCACAAAGTTAGTGACGCATAAATTTGACTATCAACATGTCACAGACGCGATTGAACTGTTTGAAAAAGATCAGCGCAAGTGCTGCAAGGTCTTGCTGACGTTCAATTAATTACAATGAAAAATGCGGTTAAGCGGTACGCATCTTACTCTTTTTTGAGATAGCCATTATGACGCAAGTTAAACCTGAAAGAACGACCTCTGACCTGGTGAAAGCCGCTGTATCCGGCTGGCTGGGTACCGCGCTGGAGTTTATGGACTTCCAGCTCTACTCGCTGGGCGCTGCCCTGGTTTTCCATGAGATCTTTTTCCCTGAACAATCCGCTGCGATGGCACTTATTCTGGCAATGGGTACCTACGGCGCGGGCTACATCGCGCGTATTGTCGGCGCCTTCTTCTTTGGCCGGATGGGAGACCGCATTGGCCGCAAGAAAGTGCTGTTTATCACCATTACCATGATGGGGATCTGTACTACCTTGATTGGCGTGCTGCCTACCTATGCGCAAATCGGTATTTTTGCGCCGGTGTTACTGGTGACGCTGCGTATTATCCAGGGGCTGGGCGCAGGGGCTGAAATCTCCGGAGCGGGGACGATGCTGGCAGAATATGCGCCAAAAGGTAAACGCGGGATCATCTCTTCCCTGGTCGCCATGGGCACCAACTGCGGCACTTTGAGCGCGACGGCTATCTGGGCGGTCATGTTCTTTGCCCTGAGCCGTGAAGAGCTGGTGGCATGGGGCTGGCGTGTGCCGTTCCTGGCAAGCGTGGTGGTGATGATCTTTGCCATCTGGCTGCGTATGAACCTGAAAGAGAGCCCGGTGTTTGAGCAGGTTAGCGAAGGTGAAAGTGCGCCGGCGAAAGCACAGCCTGAAAAAACGGGCCTTGGCGCAATGTTCACCAGCAAATCATTCTGGCTGGCGACAGGTCTGCGTTTCGGGCAGGCAGGTAACTCCGGTTTGATTCAGACCTTCCTGGCAGGCTACCTGGTTCAGACACTGCTGTTTGAAAAACGTATCCCGACCGATGCCCTGATGATCAGCTCCGTGATTGGTTTCCTGACCATCCCGTTCCTCGGTTGGCTGTCCGATAAGATTGGTCGCCGCATCCCGTACATTATCATGTGTATTTCGGCGATTATCCTCGCCTACCCGATGCTGTCGATCATCGTCGACAAGAGCTACAGCCCGGGCGTGATCATGCTGTCTATCATCGTCATCCATAACGTTGCTGTCCTGGGGCTGTTTGCGCTGGAAAACATCACCATGGCCGAGATGTTCGGCTCCCGTAACCGCTTTACCCGAATGGCGATTTCGAAAGAGGCGGGTGGTCTGGTGGCGGTGGGCTTTGGTCCTGTTCTGGCCGGTATTTTCTGTAACATGACCGGCTCATGGTGGCCCATCGTGGTCATGTTGATCAGTTACTCCGTAATTGGTCTGATTTCAGCACTGCTGATGCCGGAAGTGCGTGACCGTGACCTTAACCTGCCGGAAGATGCGGCGGAAGCCTCGCCCACCGTTTCGACCGCAGCCTCGCGTAACTTTGTTTAATTCCTGACCCTACACCGAGTGGAAAGATAAGCCACGGCGCAGGGGAGAATTAAGCAACATTTAGTTACCATTCTAGTCAGTGTAGTCAGCAAAAGCTGTCGCAAATCATAGTCTGGTTTGCGGCAGTCATTAATCTAATGAACCACTGTTTCATTTAATAAGACGAGTCTCTCCATGGAAAACAGACTGTTAACGGCGAAAGCCACATTACCCTCTTACGATCGTAGCAAACTGGTTCCCCGCATTGTGCATCTCGGTTTTGGCGCATTTCACCGTGCGCATCAGTCGGTCTATGCCGACATTCTGGCATCTGAACACGGCAGCGACTGGGGATATTGCGAAGTCAATCTGATTGGCGGTGAGCAGCAGATCGCCGATCTGAAAGCGCAGGATAATCTTTACACCGTGGCCGAGATGTCTGCCGATGCATGGACCGCGCGCGTGGTGGGTGTGGCTACGCGTGCATTACATGCCAATGTGGATGGTATGGAAACCGTACTGGCGGCCATGTGTGAACCTCAGGTCGCCATCGTCTCTTTGACCATCACCGAAAAAGGTTATGGCCACTCGCCGGCGACCGGTCAACTGGTGCGGGATACGCCGTTTATCGCGGCCGACCTGCAAAACCCGCATCAGCCGAAATCCGCTGCCGGGGTGATCGTTGAAGCACTGGCGCGCCGTAAAGCCGCAGGGCTTGCGCCGTTCACCGTGATGTCCTGCGACAACATGCCGGAAAACGGTCACGTCACCCGCAACGTTATTTGCGCGTTTGCCCGTGCCGTTAACGCCGAACTGGCTGACTGGATTGAGGCGAACGTTACCTTCCCGTCAACCATGGTTGACCGTATCGTGCCCGCCGTAACGGCGGATACGCTGGACAAAATCGAACAGATTACCGGCGTGCGCGATCCGGCAGGCGTAGCCTGTGAACCGTTCCGTCAGTGGGTCATTGAAGACAACTTTGTGGCCGGTCGCCCTGAGTGGGAAAAGGCAGGCGCTGAGCTGGTGGCTGACGTGGTGCCTTTCGAAGAGATGAAACTGCGCATGCTCAACGGCAGCCACTCTTTCCTGGCCTACCTGGGCTATCTTGCGGGCTATCAGCACATTAATGAATGCATGGAAGATGACAATTATCGCCGTGCAGCGCACACGTTGATGTTGGCTGAGCAGGCACCAACGCTGAAGGTCAAAGGGGTGGATCTTGCCCACTATGCAGACCTGTTGATCGCGCGCTACAGCAACACCGCGCTGCGTCACCGCACCTGGCAGATTGCCATGGACGGCAGCCAGAAACTGCCACAACGTATGCTGGACTCCGTACGCTGGCATCGGGTACACAATCACGAATTCAAACTGCTGGCATTGGGCATTGCAGGCTGGATGCGTTATGTCGGTGGTGTTGACGAGCAGGGTCAGGCGATTGAAGTGAGCGATCCGCTATTGGCTGTCATTCAGCAGGCGGTAAATAGCAGTGCAGAAGGCGAAGCCCGCGTGAAGGCACTGTTAGGGATTGAGGCGATTTTTGGTACCGAACTGCCGTTGGATACGACTTTTGTTCAACAGGTGCTTGCTGCCTATCAGGCTTTGCTGGCCAACGGCGCGAAAGCCACGGTTGCCCAGTACATCGCGACGTTCTGAGTCATGAATGCCGCCGTCCGGCGGCATTCTCACCATTAGTGCAGGCCGAGGCGAATCAGTTCAACCGGTTCAAACTGGCCTTCACAACCCTCTACTTCCACCGTTTTGCTGCGACGAAGCTGGCCCGCATTGAGGCCATCGCCGTGTATAGCCACGATTTTGCCGGTACGGCCAGTGCCATTAATCATCACACGGCTGCCAGTGGTAATAGGATTACGGTTACGATCATAAGTCATCATGGTGGTTTCTCCTTTTATCATCCGCAAACTATGCCGGGGCAGAAGGCGTCCACGTAACGGACGACCTTATAAATACGCTTTTGCTCAGATGATTTTTTGTTTTTGATCAACGTCACACTTTTTTATCTGCTAAAAAAGCACGACTTTTCACTAAGGGAGAAAAGAAGAAGGGGCTAGTCTTCGCTAAACCAGTCGCGGTTTTCCTGGCTTATCAGTTTTACCGAGGCGCTGATCTCCTGCAAATGCTGGGTCATGGCTTTGTCCACGGCATCGGCATCGCGCTTTTCCAGCGCCACGAAAATATCGTTATGCTGACGCAACAGCATCTCCGGCGGCGAGACATGGTCGAGACTCATGTAACGCACGCGGTCAATGGTCGCTTTGATGTTTTCTATGGTGTCCCAGGCGAGCTGGCAATCGGCGATTAAGGCCAGTTTCTGATGAAATTCATCGTCAAGCTGGAAGAAATCATCAAGCTGTTTGCGCTCAATGGCGATCCGCTGCTGATTCAGGTTTTGTTCCAACTGATAGCAATGGCTGTCGGTCACCATGCCAGCTGCACGACGGGCAACCGCACACTCAATCGCCTGACGCACAAAGCAGCCATTGCGTACCTGACTCAGGGAAATTTTGTTGACGTAGCTGCCACGCTGAGGGCGAATCTGGATCAGACCATTTTCCGCGAGCTTGATAAAGGCTTCACGAACGGGCTGCCGTGAGACATCGAAACGCACCGACACTTCTTTCTCAGAGAGGGGGGTACCCGGGGGGATCAGGCAATGGACGATATCCTGACGCAAAATGCGGTAGATTTGCTGATTAACGGGCTGTGTCGGATTGAGTTGGGTTTCGACGGTCATTCGCGCTTACTTTTTATGAGGTTAACCTGGGTACCATACCACTTATTCACCGCCGTTCCCATACCCGGCCCGCAGGCCGGGAGGAGAAAATTAACCTTCGCGATGAACGCTAAGACCCGCGTAGGTCTGACTGACCGGCATCATTTCCAGAGTGTTGATGTTGACATGTTTTGGCAGTGTGGCAACCCACCAGACCGCTTCGGTGACATCTTCAGGGGAGAGGGCGTTGGTGTTTTCGTAGGTTTTACCGGCTTTGTTGTCATCGCCTTTGAAGCGAACGTTGGAGAATTCAGTGCCACCCACGAGGCCCGGTTCAAGGTTGGTCACACGGATCGCCGTGCCGTGCAGGTCAGTACGCAGGTTCAGACTGAACTGACGAACAAAGGCTTTGGTTGCGCCGTAAACGTTGCCGCCCGCGTAAGGCCAGCTTCCTGCGGTGGAACCCACATTGATGATATGACCACGATTACGTTCAACCATGCCAGGCAACACGGCGCGCGTCATGTAGACCAGCCCTTTGTTGTTGGTATCAATCATCGTTTCCCAGTCATCAATATTGGCTTTGTGTGCAGGCTCGAGTCCTAGCGCCAGGCCCGCATTGTTCACCAGTACATCAATGTCCTGCCATTCTGCAGGAAGACTGGCGAGCATTTCTTCGATAGCCGCGCGGTTACGCACATCCACCTGCGCGATGTAGAGGTTGTCGCCCAGTTCATCTTTCAGTTCTTGCAGACGTTCCTGGCGGCGACCGGTAGCAATGACCTTATGCCCGTTTTGTAAGAAACGACGCGTAATACTCTCACCAAAACCCGCCGTTGCTCCGGTAACTAAAATAATCATCTCACTGTTCCTCAACGCTTTTTATGATGTATTACCATAGCATGCACGACAACACAGGGTTAGCCCTGATATGTTGAAGTATTGTGCTTTCTTCATCATTTTATGTTGCCCGCCGCTGATGCGGGTAAGATTTTTGATGTAACCCGATGAATGCATTGCGATACGCTCAGCGCATGCCTAATCTGCAGTGACTAACCCTATCAGGAGTGGAACATGTTGGTAACAAATCCTTTCTTTGGCATCAGTGCGCTGCCGTATCAGGCTCCCCCCTTCGATCACATTCATCAGGATCATTACCGACCGGCTTTTGATAAGGGGGTCGCGCAAAAACGCGCCGAGGTGCAAGCTATCGCGGAAAACGTGGAACCCGCGACGTTTGCCAATACTGTTCTTGCCCTGGAAGTGAGTGGAGAACTCCTGACGCGGGTGACTCAGGTCTTCTTTGCGATGACCTCTGCACACACTAACGATTTTTTGCAGCAGCTTGATGAGGAATTTTCCACCGAGCTTGCGCAACTGGCCAATGATATTTACCTCAATGGGGCATTATTTGCGCGCATTGATGCCGTGTGGCAAAACCGTCAAACCGCTGGACTTGATGCTGAGTCGCTGCGGCTGGTCGAAGTACTCTGGCAAAAATTTAAGCTGGCAGGGGCAACACTAAATGATGAAGATAAAGAGGCGCTTAAGGCACTGAATACGGAAGCCGCAGGCCTCACCAGTCAGTTCAACCAACGTCTACTGGCCGCTGACAAAGCGGGTGGTTTGGTGGTGGATTATTTGCACCAGCTCGATGGGCTGAGCGAGGAAGCGATTGCTGCTGCGGCCTCTGCGGCAAAAGATAAAGGGTTGAAAGACCGCTGGCTGCTCACGTTGCTCAATACCACCCAACAGCCTTTACTCGCCTCACTGCGTGATCGGCAAACCCGTGAAAATCTGTTTCGTGCCAGCACCCAACGAACGTCTAAAAGCGACGCTAACGACACCCGCAGCATCGTGTTACGGCTGGCCGAATTGCGGGCGAAGCAGGCGCAATTGTTGGGCTTCCCGGATTACGCCAGCTGGAAAATTGCCGATCAGATGGCAGGAACGCCGCAGGCTGCCTTCGAATTTATGCGCGGGATTGCGTTGGCTGCACGCTTCAGAGCGGAGCGAGAGCTGGCCGATATACAGAAGGTTGTTGACGATCAGCAGGGTGGATTTACCGCGCAGGCATGGGACTGGTTGTGGTATGCCGAGCAGGTGCGACTGGCAAAATTTGATGTTGATGACGCGCAAATTGCGCCGTACTTTGCCCTCGACAATACCCTGATCGACGGTGTCTTCTACACCGCAACGCAACTGTTCGGCATTCGCTTTGTCGAGCGTTTCGACATTCCTGTTTACCATCCTGATGTGCGTGTCTGGGAAATTTTCGACGCCGATGGCAAAGGTATGGCGCTGTTCTATGGCGATTTCTTTGCCAGGGACTCGAAAAGCGGCGGTGCATGGATGGGCAATTTCGTGGAACAGTCCACTCTGGCTGACACCCTGCCGGTTATCTATAACGTCTGTAATTACCAGAAACCCGCCGACGGCCAGGCGGCGCTGCTCTCCTGGGACGATGTGGTAACACTGTTCCACGAATTTGGCCACACGCTGCACGGTCTGTTCGCCAGTCAGCATTATGCGACGCTCTCGGGAACCAACACGCCGCGGGATTTTGTCGAATTTCCGTCACAAATTAATGAGCACTGGGCCAGCCATCCGGCGGTATTTACCCGATACGCTCGGCACTACCAGAGCGGTGAGCCAATGCCGGAAGCATTGCGCGATAAAATGCTGCGCAGTACTCAGTTCAATAAAGGCTACGACATGACCGAACTGCTCAGTGCCGCCCTGTTGGATATGAACTGGCACAGTTTGCGTGCGGATGAACAAATTGATGATGTGGATACCTTCGAAACCGAGGCCATACACCGTGAATCACTCGACATGGATGCCGTCGCACCTCGCTATCGCAGCAGCTATTTTGCCCATATTTTCGGCGGTGGTTACGCGGCGGGCTATTATGCCTATCTGTGGACGCAGATGCTGGCCGATGATGGCTATCAGTGGTTTGTCGATAACGGTGGATTGACGCGTGAAAACGGGCAGATTTTCCGAGAGGCAATTTTGTCCCGTGGTAATAGCACTGATTTAGCAGAACTTTATCGCCAGTGGCGCGGGCACGACCCGTTGATTGAACCGATGCTGGTGAATCGTGGTTTGAGCGAATAGCGCATTTCAGTGAACAAGGAAGCCGGGCAGATAATCCCGGCTTTTTGCTTTCTGCCGTCCACAATGCACCGTGAAAGAAAAAAACAGGATATATCTTCACATTGTGAATACTGACGTCACAAAACCATCAGAGCGATATGCTACAAAACGTTTCGCGCATTAATTAAAAGGTATTTTCAATGGGTAGCGAGCAAGAGATTTATGCAGCCATCAAGAAAGCGCTCAGCGAAGCTCCGCCGCGTGCAAAACTGGCAGAGATGCATTTACAGCTCATTAAATACGCCGATCAACTCAAGCACCTTCCACGGGACGAAATCTGCGACGGAATAGGGATTAATCAATCCTTCAGGACCGTGGTGGCAAAAATGTTCAAAATTGTCGATCGGCTGAAAGCGGCGGGGCTTGATACCAGGAAGATTTAAACCCTGGCTCAGTGAGACATTGAGCAGGTTGATGGGGCGGTTTCATATAGCCAACCTGCAACGGTCTCAATAATCGATGTCAGCGTCTCTCATGCGGGACCGTACAATCACTGTTGCAAACAGCACGATAGCCAGCCATACACTCGTCAGGATAAGCATTGTCATAACGGTCTCCCGGTGCCGGTAGAGCCACCATATGACATGAGGTCTGTGACAAATTAATGAATTTGGCGCTCAGTCAGGCGTAATCAGACCTATCCTACTCAACATATTCACCTCTGGATTGTTCTTACTTAGAGTCTGCCCCGCCAGGCTATCTTATTTACTCGTCGGGTGCTCTGCATCCTCACAGAGGAGCGCGCAGCGGGAACCGTAGATCGTAACGTGCGAGGAAATATCGGCCGTACCTATTATGGTTTAAATACCCATAGCGCATGATACATTTGATATAACCATTACGCTCTGGCACTGGCCGGAGCTTTTTCTTTTTAAACGCTTGCAAAGCAGGACAGTCAAATCATGACAAATCACGCAGCGGAAAATATTCTGTCTATTTACGAGCGTCATGCCGACGCTTTTGCGACGCGCCGCGCGCGTACGTTGCAGGAGAAATCATGGTTGGATAAATTCGCGCAAAGGCTGGAACCCTCGGCGACGATTCTGGATATCGGATGCGGTAATGGTCAGCCTATTGCTGAGTATTTCGTGCAACGTGGGTATACCCTCACCGGGGTTGATGGTGCCGCGGCCATGATTGGGCGAGCTCGGACGTCTTTCCCGCAACAGCGGTGGTTTCATCAGGATATGCGCCAGCTCCGGCTGGAAGAAACCTTTGATGGTTTGCTCGCCTGGGATAGTTTTTTTCACCTGAATCAGCAGGATCAGCGCGCCATGTTCCCGATATTTGCTGCTCATAGCCATAGTGGCAGTCTGCTCATGTTCACCAGCGGGCCCGATGATGGAATTGCAATGGGCGAATTTGAAGGTGAGCCATTATTTCATGCGAGCCTGTCTCCGGGTGAGTATCGTGCTTTGCTTAGTGACAATGGATTTGAAGTGATAGAGGTCGTGTTTGAAGATCCAGACTGTACCGGGCATTCGGTCTGGCTCAGTCAAAGAGGCTAGCTCGGTATTTTTCTCATACCAATGGCGGGTTTTTGTAACCTGTGCTGGACGTTGCCTTAAGCTGTGCTAAATTTTTTTCGGGCAACTTTTGTGGAGAATCATGCTTATGAAATTCAATGACGAGCGCACGGGACTCATTGGATTAGCCATTGGCGCGGCGGTCATTGGGCTGGTATCGGCGGGTAAAGCCATTAACCGGGACAGCATCATTGAAGAGATCGAGCGTCAGGGCCGAAACCGGGGTGATGGCGTTGAAGATGAGGTCTTTACTGAAGCCGCCAGGCTGGTGATGAAAGGCAAATAGGTCGAGCGGACTTCGCTGAATGGCTTAATTTAACACGTCAGATGTTGAGAACTGTCACACATTGAACAAAGAGTGGGTCTGGACTGGGGTAACCCTCACGCCGTTTAGGATTCATTGAAGATGCGGTGGGTAGAGTGATTTTGATCCGCAAATCTCCTCACCGAAGCGGGATGGCGATAAGACCAAAACACAAATCTATCCATGCAAGCTTTTACCGTCAGTTCACTGGCGGTTTTTTTTCATCTGCAATACTGAAATGAACAAAAAGCCCCTTACGTCTTCACGTAAGGGGCTTTCACTGCGGGGGATTATCGCCGTTCATTAGTCATCCCATTTATGGCTAAAATACGCAGCCAGAAATCCAGAAAATATGATGATTCCCAGTACTGCAATAAATACGTGCATATTTCCTAACATGATTACTCTCCCATTAATTAATTTTACCTTCCTCACTTACCTTAATCGTAGCCGCGATGGGAGAGAGATTACCTTATTGAATCTAAACAAACGCTGAATTAGGTGAATTATTTAGCGGTGAGGGTAAATTTTTGCCGAAACTGCCCAGGGGTCAGGGCGTAATGCTGTTGAAAATGATGACGTAAGGACGCCGCATTATTAAATCCGCATTGCCCGGCAACCTGTTCCAGCCCTATTTTTGACTGAGTGAGTAATTCCCTGGCCCGATGTAAACGTTCCTGGAGAATCCATCGTGCGGGTGTCATGCCAGTCGATTCTTCAAAGCGTCGCAAAAAGGTGCGGGGGCTCATCCCCACACGAGCAGCCAGCGACGCTACCGTATGGCGGGCGGTGAGTTGTTGATGGAGATAATCAAATAATTTTCCCAGCGTCTGGCTCTCGCGAGAACGCGCGACGGGGCCGGTGACGTGCTGAGTCTGCATCCCATCACGGTGGGGTTGCACCACCAACCTGCGGGCAACATTGTTGGCAACGTCCCGACCAAAATCATGCCGGACGATATGCAGGCATAAATCGATGCCCGATGCACTGCCTGCCGAGGTCATTACGTTGCCATCATAGTAGTAGAGGGCATCCTCCAGCACCTCAATGTGCGGGAAAAGATGCTGTAGCTGTTCGGTATAGCGCCAGTGCGTCGTGGCTTTGCGACCATTGAGTAATCCTGCTGCGGCAAGGCCACAAACGCCTGAACAGATAGACACAATACGGCAACCGCGCTGATGTGCCTCTTGCAGGGCTTTGCATAACGCGTCGGGTACCGGCGTGTGTGCACCACGCCACCCCGGCACCACAATCGTATCCGCCTCGGTTAAGCGCTCCAGCCCCCCATCCGTCATCACGCGGATCCCACCTGTTGCCTGTAGCAAACCTTCATCCGCGGCCGCAACGGCAAACCGGTACCAGTTCTCTCCCAGTTCGGGGCGAGGTAAGCCAAAAATTTCCACGGCAACGCCAAATTCAAACGTACACAAGCCGTCATAGGCGAGAGCAACAACCTGATGGGGAGAACGGGGGGATCCTGAAATTGTCATTATTTTGCGGTTTTCTGTCATAACGCTATGCAGTCAGCGGTTGGGGTATTCATTACAGTAGAGTTAACACAAACACGGAGAAAACACGATGAGCACGGTAACTGACTTTCCAGCTGCATCACCAGAAGAAGCCGTTGGCCATTTTATGCGCCGCCTGAGCGTCGAGACAGATTGTGCCGATGTGCATTATGCCCTTAATAATGAAGAACAGGATTTCGTCCTGCTTCACGTGGTAGGGAGCGCTGAAGCCTTTGCCCGCAGGCATGTGCCTGGTGCATTACATCTTCCGCACCGGGAAATGACCCCGGCACGCATGGCTGAGTGGCCAAACGAGACGGTATTTGTTGTTTACTGCGCGGGTCCCCACTGTAACGGTGCGGACAGAGCGGCGCTTAAGCTGGCCCGAATGGGGCTGGCGGTCAAAATCATGATCGGTGGCCTAACCGGTTGGGAGGATGAAGGCTTCACCTTTGCCGCAACATGAAAATAATTCACGTTGGCTGAGGAATTCTCATTTGCGCGCCAGGAGGGATTATGGCATTTTGTTTGGACATTTAGCCATCCAGATGGCTAAAAATTCAAATAATGAACTATCACGTCAGGCAACTATCTTGCCTGCCGCGCAAGGAGAACACCATGCAACGCCAACAGGCCCCGTATCGCGCAGACGTCGTCGGCAGCTTTTTACGCCCCGACAGCATCAAACTCGCCCGCCAGCAATTTGCTCAGGGCGATATCAGCGCTGCACAACTGCGTGCGGTAGAAGATGCCGCCATCAAAGAGGTGGTACAGGCGCAGTGCGAGTGTGGATTGCATGTGGTCACCGACGGCGAATTTCGTCGTGCCTGGTGGCATTTTGACTTCTTTGATGGGCTGCAAGGCGTTGAACGTTATGAATCTGAACAGGGTATTCAGTTCAATGGCGTGCAAACCAAAGCGCACAGCGTTCGCGTAACCGGCAAACTGGGCTTCGGTACGCACCCAATGCTGGAAGATTTCCGTTACCTGAAAAGCATCAGTGGCAATGCACAGCCGAAGATGACCATCCCAAGCCCGAGCGTGCTGCACTTCCGCGGTGGTCGTAAAGGCATAGATGCTGACGTTTACCCGGATCTGGCGGAGTACTTTGACGATCTGGCCACCACCTGGCGCGATGCAATCCATGCGTTTTATGAAGCCGGTTGTCGTTATCTGCAACTCGACGATACCGTTTGGGCCTACCTCTGTTCAGACGATCAGCGCCGCCAGATTTCTGAGCGTGGTGAAGATGCAGATGAGCTGGCACGCATATATGCCCGGGTATTGAACAAAGCGCTGGAAGGCAAGCCGGAAGACCTCACCATCGGGCTGCACGTCTGTCGCGGTAACTTCCGCTCGACCTGGATTTCAGAAGGCGGGTATGAGCCGGTTGCAGAAGTGCTGTTTGGCAGCGTCAACGTCGACGCCTTTTTCCTTGAGTATGACAACGATCGCTCCGGCGATTTTGCCCCGCTGCGCTTTGTGCGTCCGGGCAAACAGCAGGTGGTGCTGGGGCTGATCACCACCAAGAACGGCGAGCTGGAAAACCCGGAAGGTATCAAGGCCCGCCTGGAAGAAGCCGCGAAGTATGTGGATCTCAGTCAAATCTGCCTCAGCCCGCAATGTGGTTTTGCCTCTACGGAAGAGGGCAATTCCCTGACACCTGCGCAACAATGGGATAAAGTACGCCTCGTGACCCAAATTGCTGAGCAGGTCTGGTAAGCCAGACGCGCTAACGCATTCCATTTTTTAAACGGACAGGTGGGGAAGCCCGCCTGTCCGTTTTGTCGTTCTCTCGTCACGGTGGACAAAAACAGAATAAGGACCGCAGGTGAAACAAATAAACGGCCAGGTCGGGAGTGTGCAGTGACTCCTCGGCGCGCTCTCCATTCAGCATCATTTCGCAACCTCTTTTCTGCCCGTTTACTCACCGTTCTGGGTAACGGCATCGCGCCGATTGCGCTGGCCTTTGCGGTCCTGGATATTGGCGGATCTGCTGCCGATCTGGGCATCGTGGTCGCCGCTCGCTCACTGTTTAATGTGGCATTTTTGCTGCTGGGAGGGGTACTGGCGGATCGTTATTCGCGCAGTCGGGTTATGGTCTCCTCTTCACTTGCCGCTGCGATTACGCAGGGCGTCGTGGCCTGGATAGTACTGGATGGCAGCGCAACGATCCCCTTATTAGCCATCCTTGGCGCATTAAACGGTGCCGCAGCCGGTATTGCACTGCCTGCCTCTTCCGCCATGGTGCCGCAGACGGTGTCGTTGCATAACCTGCGTGAAGCCAACGCGCTCATTCAGTTAGGGGTTTACGGCGGGACGGTGATTGGCGCCTCGATGGGAGGATTACTGACCAGTGCCATCGGTCCGGGATGGGGACTGGCGATAGATGCCCTGGGTTTTGCTGCTGCTGCACCGCTCTATCAGCGAATTCGGGTGAACGCGATGCAGACGGAAAAATCGACGTCCAACATTTTGCAGGATCTGCGCGAAGGCTGGAAAGAGTTTATCGCCCGCAGTTGGGTCTGGGCGATAGTGGCACAGTTCACCATTATTAATGCAGCATTCAGCGGCGTGGTGATGGTGCTTGGTCCGATAGTGGCAGACCACACCTTTGGCCGCACCGGGTGGGGGTTTATCGTTGCCGCACAAAGCATTGGTCTTATTGTTGGTTCACTGATTGCGCTGCGCTGGCGGCCTCGTCGCGATCTGTTCGTGGGCGTTATTCTGGTCGGGTTATGCGCCATTCCGATGGTCATACTGGGCTTTTATCCGTCCACGCCGCTTTTAATGGTGGCCTTTTTCATGGCGGGTCTAGGCTTCGGTCAGTTTGGCGTGGTCTGGGCACAATCACTGCAAACCCATATCCCCGCACAAAAACTGGCGCGGGTGTACGCTTACGATGCGATGGGATCGTTTATCGCGATCCCGGTAGGGGAAATTGCCGCCGGGCCACTGGCATTACAGTTTGGTAGTCCGACGGTACTGCTGGCCTGCGCCAGTGCGGTGGTGCTGGCAACCCTGGTGACGAGCTGGACGCCCTCTATTCGCCAGCTTGATAACCGGGCCCCGTTGCGCACCCATTCCTAAACCGGTTCGCTTTTGCTCATCTGCAACTGACCCAACGGTTTTGCCTGGATGCCGCGAACCATCGCAAGCCAGGCAAAAAAGGTCACCAGAATGAGGATGGCAAACAGCGACCAACCAGGCATTGACGACAAAATTATCCCGGTCATCATCGGGTTCATTGCTGCCCCTAACCAGCCCAGCGCCTGGGCGGAAAAGTAGCTCGCTTTCATACCCGGTGGGGCAATATTGTCGATGAGCATGTATTCGCCCGGCGCATAGATAATCTCACCAACGGTAAACACAGCGGCCGATAACCCCCAGAACCACAGATTGCCACCCGAAAGCATAAACCCGACCAGCCCCAGCATAAAACAGACCGTCCCGGCACCCATTAACGGGCGCAGGTTGGTCGCGCTCAATCGCCGGCCCACTGCATACTGAAGCGTCACCACCATCGCGGCGTTAACCGGGAGAACAACGGCGACCACTTTCTCAGCAAACGCATTGTCTGCCACCGACATCAGATACTGGGAAATACAGGACGCGAAAGAGCCCGCAACAAAAGAGGCAAGGAAACCGGAAAAGGTGAACCAGCGCAGCGCACGATCCTTTAACAACACCGATGGCGACCAGGCCACGCTGTTATCTTCGTTCGCATTGACGGTGATACGCTGGACGAACATCTGAATCACCACCACCGGAATAGCAGAGCAGGTGGCCGCCAGCAAAAAGGGGAGATTCAGGTTATACATCACCAACAGCGTGCCCAGCGGTGGGCCCACCGTCCAGCCGATGTTGATGACGCTGTAGTTAAGCGAGAAAATTTTTGCCTTGGCCGTCGCGCCCAGCGTGTCAGAAAAATAGGCTTTCAGTACCGTCGAGAAAACGGAATAAGCGCAGTTAATGATGGCGAAAAAGAGGACGACTAACCCGGCGTGATCCACGGCCGGAATGGCCGCAAAGCCAAGTAAAAAAGCGGACACCGCCAGTAGCATATAGCGTTTTTTATCGAATTTATCCGCAAGAATGCCAAAGCCTAAGCTGAACACCACGCCAATTGTCAGGGCGACAGTCAAGGCATAGCCCACCTGTTCCACACTCATACCATACTGGCGATTGAGGTAGATGGTCATGAAAGGCAGCGTTGCGCCGCGGCCAATGGTTAAAAGTAAAGAAGACGCCAGTAATGCGGCGATGGACCGCTGTTGTGATGAGATCATTTTCCTGCCCGACATGCTTGTTGTTATATTTTTTTGTGATGACTAACAGCAATATCATGCATAAAGCGTGATGTACACCGGTTGATTTGTTGGCAAATGCCAAAACTGACCTGCCAAAATTAATGATCTGTCTCTGGACTGATTTTTGCGTTAACGTAAATTCTTTACAAAAATTGAACAAAGACAGGGGCGATGAATGACGCGTAAAGATGGGTTGCTGGCACTGTTAGTGGTCGTGGTATGGGGCCTGAATTTTGTGGTGATCAAAATTGGTCTGCATAACATGCCGCCCTTGTTGCTGGCCGGTCTGCGTTTTGTGCTGGTGGCGTTTCCGGCGCTGCTTTTCGTTGCGCGCCCAAAAGTGCCCCTGACCTTATTGCTCGGTTATGGCCTGACCATCAGCTTCGGGCAATTTGCTTTCTTGTTTACTGCCATCAAATTTGGCATGCCGGCGGGTCTGGCCTCCCTGGTGCTGCAGGCGCAGGCTTTCTTCACCATCGTGCTGGGTGCTGGCGTATTTGGCGAGCGTTTACAGGCGAAGCAGGTGGCAGGCATCACCCTGGCGATTATCGGCGTGCTGGTGTTGATTGAATCGAGCCTCAACGGTCAGCATGTTCCACTGCTGGGCTTCCTGCTTACCTTGTCGGGCGCATTTTGCTGGGCCTGTGGCAACATCTTCAATAAAAAAATCATACAGCATACGTCGCGTCCGGCAGTGATGTCGCTGGTGGTCTGGAGCGCGCTCATTCCGATTATTCCTTTTATGGTGGCCTCGCTGATTTTCGATGGCCCGGCGTTAATGCTGCAAAGCCTCGTCTCCATCGATCTGACGACAATTTTATCGCTGGTGTATTTGTCGTTGTTTGCCACCATTATTGGTTATGGCATCTGGGGGGCGTTGATGGGCCGTTATGAAACCTGGCGTGTTGCGCCTTTGTCACTGTTGGTGCCTGTAGTGGGTTTGGCTAGCGCCGCATTGCTGCTGGGTGAATCCATGACGCTTCTGCAACTCGCCGGGGCGGTGCTGATTATGGCGGGATTATATATTAACGTGTTTGGCTTACGATTCCGTCGGCAGGTCGCGGTCAAACCATAAAAAAAGCCCCGCAGGTGCGGGGCGAATACGGTCAGGTGCGCGTGTTGTAATAAGGCACGCCTAACTCGTCGGATTTATCACTGCCTGCACCCATATGATTGAAGTCGAACGGTGACTGGTCGTGGGCAGTGGGCATCACCATCACATCACGAATATTCTGTTGTGCGGGGTGAGCGAATTGCTCCGCATAACTCTGGCCAGAAAACAGCACCATGAGGGTGATGGCGGCACAGGTAATACGTTTCATGATTTCCTCGATACGTCTTAAAACAGGCGAATTAGTAACTACAGTTATTGATGGGGAACAAATACCGGTTCTCACCGGGAATGTTGGTGACACGATACTTATGCGGCGGTACGTCAAAATAGTTCTTGAACGTCCGGGTCAGGGTTTGTTGCGATTCAAACCCATAGCGCTCCGCAAGATACAGGATCGGTTCATTACTTTCTTTCAATTTTTGTGCGATTTCGGTCAGCTTACGGCTGCGGATGTATTGACCGAGCGAATGGCCGGTTTCTTTTTTAAACATCCGTTGCAGGTGCCATTT
>DFPL01000030.1 GCA_002377245.1 Enterobacteriaceae bacterium UBA3516 | reverse complement strand
TCCAGCCAGTTCCTGACCGCCTTGCTGATGACCGCGCCCGTGGCGCTGCAGGATACAACCATCACCATCAAAGGTGATTTAGTCTCTAAACCTTATATCGATATCACGCTGAACCTGATGAAAACCTTCGGCGTAGAGGTAGAAAATCAGGCGTACCAGCGATTTGTAGTCCGTGGGAATCAGCGTTATCAGTCTCCGGGTCACTATCTGGTAGAAGGTGACGCCTCTTCAGCGTCTTACTTCCTCGCCGCCGCCGCAATTAAAGGCGGTACGGTGAAGGTCACGGGCATTGGCCGTAACAGCGTGCAGGGTGATATTCGTTTTGCTGACGTGCTGGAAAAAATGGGCGCGCAGGTGGTATGGGGCGATGACTTTATCTCCTGTACCCGCGGTGAACTGAACGCCGTCGATATGGATATGAACCATATTCCGGATGCAGCCATGACCATTGCCACGACGGCACTGTTCGCGCGTGGCACCACAACGATTCGCAATATTTATAACTGGCGTGTGAAAGAGACCGATCGTCTCTTTGCAATGGCAACCGAGCTGCGCAAAGTCGGCGCCGAAGTGGAAGAGGGTGAAGACTATATTCGCGTCACGCCGCCTGCTCACATTCAGTACGCGGAAATTGGGACCTACAACGATCACCGCATGGCGATGTGTTTCTCGCTGGTGGCATTGTCAGACACGCCGGTGACCATTCTCGATCCGAAGTGTACGGCCAAAACCTTCCCTGATTATTTTGAGCAGTTAGCGCGTATCAGTACCCTCGCTTGATATGCCGGGCTGCCCTGTAACATATTGCAGGGTGGCCCGCACCTGTCATTTTTTGGTTATAACATCATCACCTTATAGTGTTAATCTCTGTGCGGTTTTTTCCTAATGGTGTCATTGATTAATACAAGGATGATGTAATGAAAAATAAAAAAGTACTCTTAAGTTGCCTGGTTGCGGCAACACTGATCTCTGGCTGTAAAACAATGAGTCTCGATCCTAATTCGCTGGCGAAATCAGGCATGTCTGCATATAAAGCCGCGACATTAAGCGACGCAGACGTTAAAACGCTGTCAAATGAAGCGTGTGCGGAGATGGATAAACAGAACACCGTTGCTCCGGCCTCGAGTTCTTATACCAAACGACTGGCAAAAATCTCCAAAGCGCTTGGTAGTTCCATCGACGGGACCCCGGTTAATTACAAAGTCTATGCCACTAAAGATGTGAATGCGTGGGCAATGGCCAACGGTTGTATTCGCGTTTATAGCGGCCTGATGGACATGATGACCGATAATGAAGTTGAAGCAGTGCTGGGTCATGAGATGGGACATGTTGCGTTGGGTCATACCCGTAAAGCCATGCAAACCGCGTATGCGACGCTGGCTGCACGCGATGCCATTTCTGCGAGCAGCGCCGTCGGTGCCCAGCTTTCGAATTCTCAACTTGGGGAACTGGGGGAGAAAATGATTAACTCCGCGTTCTCCCGTAGCCAGGAATCGGATGCTGATGACTTCTCCTACGATCTGCTTAAAAAGCGTAAGATTAGCACTCAGGGCTTAGTCACCAGCTTTGAGAAACTGGCTAAGCTGGATGCGGGCTCAGAAAAATCCATGTTTGACTCACACCCGCCTTCAGCAGAGCGCGCTCAGCATATTCGCGATCGCATCGCTGCCGATAAAAAGTAAATAATTGTCACTTTCGGGCTGGTGTTCTG
Source organism: Enterobacteriaceae bacterium UBA3516 (assembly GCA_002377245.1). GTDB lineage: Bacteria > Pseudomonadota > Gammaproteobacteria > Enterobacterales > Enterobacteriaceae > CBFFRJ01. The sequence continues at coordinate 24,824 of DFPL01000030.1, read as the reverse complement.
CCAGCCCTCTATAATTGCGCAAACCTTCTTCACTCAATCCGATTCAATTCGTTATTTGCATACGGGAGTAACGGTTATTCACGTTGCAGCGTATAATGCGCGGCGTTCATGTTAATGGTACGCCTCAATGAAGGAGAAAAAGATGACAGCAATTGCCCCGGTAATCACCATTGATGGGCCAAGCGGTGCGGGGAAAGGCACCCTGTGCAAAGCGATGGCTGAAGCGTTGCAATGGCATCTACTGGATTCAGGCGCAATCTATCGTGTGCTGGCACTGGCTGCGTTGCACCACCATGTTGATGTCAATTCGGAAGAGGTTCTGGTTCCGCTGGCGGCTCACCTGGATGTGCGTTTTATCTCAACGAATGGCAACCTTGAAGTGATTCTCGAAGGAGAAGACGTGAGTGGCGAAATCCGCACCCAGGAAGTGGCGAATGCCGCCTCTCAGGTCGCTGCATTCCCGCGCGTCCGCGAAGCATTATTGCGTCGTCAACGTGCTTTCCGCGAAGCACCTGGCCTTATCGCCGACGGGCGCGACATGGGAACGGTTGTGTTTCCTGATGCGCCAGTAAAAATTTTCCTTGACGCCTCTTCTGAAGAACGCGCCCATCGCCGCATGCTTCAGTTGCAGGAAAAAGGCTTTAGTGTTAACTTTGATCGCCTTTTGGCCGAGATCAAAGAACGTGACGATCGTGATAGAAATCGTCCCGTTGCGCCGCTTATTCCCGCTGCTGATGCCTTAGTTCTGGATTCTACCAGTTTAAGTATTGAGCAAGTGATTGAAAAAGCGTTACAATATGCGCGCCAAAAATTGGCTCTCGCGTAAAGCGACCGAATTTGCAGTACCCCCGCAGCAATGGAATGTTAGCGGGTATGTTAAACAACCCCATCCGGCACGGAGCCAGGTGGACGTTAAATATGAAACCTGAAGATTAAACATGACTGAATCTTTTGCTCAACTATTTGAAGAATCCTTAAAAACAATCGAAACCCGTCCGGGTTCCATCGTTCGTGGTGTTGTTGTTGCTATTGACAAAGATATCGTACTGGTTGACGCCGGTCTGAAATCTGAGTCCGCCATTCCGGCAGAGCAGTTCAAAAACGCCCAGGGCGAGCTGGAAATCCAGGTTGGTGACGAAGTTGACGTTGCTCTGGATGCAGTGGAAGACGGCTTCGGTGAAACCCTGCTGTCCCGTGAAAAAGCTAAACGTCACGAAGCTTGGATCACGCTGGAAAAAGCTTACGAAGACGCTGAAACTGTGGTCGGTGTTATCAACGGCAAAGTTAAAGGTGGCTTCACTGTTGAGCTGAACGGTATTCGTGCGTTCCTGCCAGGTTCACTGGTAGACGTTCGTCCGGTGCGCGACACGCTGCACCTGGAAGGCAAAGAGCTTGAATTCAAAGTCATCAAGCTGGACCAGAAACGTAACAACGTCGTTGTTTCTCGTCGTGCCGTTATCGAATCCGAAAACAGCGCAGAGCGCGATCAGCTGCTGGAAAACCTGCAGGAAGGCATGGAAGTCAAAGGTATCGTTAAGAACCTCACTGACTACGGTGCATTCGTTGATCTGGGCGGCGTTGACGGCCTGCTGCACATCACCGACATGGCGTGGAAACGCGTTAAGCACCCAAGCGAAATCGTGAACGTTGGCGACGAAATCACTGTTAAAGTGCTGAAGTTCGACCGTGAGCGTACTCGTGTCTCCCTGGGCCTGAAACAGCTGGGCGAAGATCCATGGGTCGCTATCGCTAAGCGTTATCCGGAAGGTACCAAACTGACCGGTCGCGTGACCAACCTGACCGACTACGGCTGCTTCGTTGAAATCGAAGAAGGCGTTGAAGGCCTGGTTCACGTTTCCGAAATGGATTGGACCAACAAAAACATCCACCCGTCCAAAGTTGTTAACGTTGGCGATGTAGTGGAAGTAATGGTTCTGGATATCGACGAAGAACGTCGTCGTATCTCCCTGGGTCTGAAGCAGTGCAAAAACAACCCATGGCAGCAGTTCGCGGAAACCCACAACAAGGGCGACCGTGTTGAAGGTAAAATCAAGTCTATCACTGACTTCGGTATCTTCATCGGCCTGGACGGCGGCATCGATGGCCTGGTTCACCTGTCTGACATCTCCTGGAACGTTACAGGCGAAGAAGCAGTTCGTGAATACAAAAAAGGCGACGAAATCGCAGCAGTTGTTCTGCAGGTTGACGCAGAACGTGAGCGTATCTCCCTGGGCGTTAAACAGCTCGCAGAAGATCCGTTCAACAACTGGGTTGCAGTGAACAAGAAAGGCGCAATCGTAAACGGTAAAGTCACTGCAGTGGACGCTAAAGGCGCAACCGTAGAACTGGCTGACGGCGTTGAAGGTTACCTGCGCGCTTCTGAAGCTTCCCGTGACCGCGTTGAAGATGCCACTCTGGTTCTGAACGTTGGTGATGATGTAGAAGCTAAGTTCACCGGTGTTGATCGTAAGAACCGTGCAATCAGCCTGTCTGTTCGTGCTAAAGATGAAGCTGACGAGAAAGATGCTATCGCGACTGTTAACAACAAACAGGAAGAAGGCAACTTCTCTAACGCTATGGCTGAAGCCTTCAAAGCAGCTAAAGGCGAGTAATGCTCTGAAACCTCGGGCGTTTTGTCCCGAAGTATGATGAGTTTACTTGACAGATCACAGGATTCGTCCTGTAATCAAGCACAAAGGGCGGCTACGGCCGCCCTTGTTCAAGCTGTTAAGCTAATTTGCCTTTAAGGAAACCGGAGGAATCATGACCAAGTCAGAATTGATCGAAAGACTTGCCAGCCAGCACTCGCACATTCCCGCTAAAGCCGTGGAAGATGCAGTAAAAGAGATGCTTGAGCATATGGCCTCTACTCTTGCCCAGGGTGAGCGTATTGAGATCCGCGGTTTCGGTAGTTTTTCTCTGCACTATCGTGCACCTCGCACCGGACGTAACCCAAAAACGGGCGATAAAGTGGATCTGGAAGGTAAGTACGTTCCGCACTTTAAGCCGGGTAAAGAACTACGTGACCGCGCCAATATTTATGAGTAAGTTTTGCTTTTATTGAAACTTAGCCATCGTAAAAAGCACCGATAAGGTGCTTTTTTCGTTTCTGCGGTAGGCGAAGGAATAATGGAATGCGCTTCGCAGATTGAATGTCTGCCACGGCAAAAAGCTGGATAGGACTCAGCACTCGCCGCAAATCCCAATAATCCGAACAGACAGGGTTCATTAACCTGTTCACACTGCCCCTAACAAGGAGGTGTGGATGCCGTTACCTGCGCTGGCGATATGTCTCAATCTGGGGCTGTTACCGCTCTTATTTCTGCCCGGATTACCCGAACTCTCTCAACTTTGGTTGATTATCCCGCTGGCCTGCGTGTTGGCTATGTTTCGGGCGAATATGCTGAAATACAGTGGCCTCACGTTGCTTTTTTTCGTGTGGGGAGTACTGGCTGCCTTACAGCAAATCTGGCCAATGGAACACATTGCCGGACGCAATCAAAACGTGCATGTCATCATTACGGATACGGATCATGCAACAACCCACTATGCAAAAATTATCCATCTGAACGGTAAACGTCTGTATCCCGCGCCTGGAATCGTATTGTATGGCCAATATCTACCTGAAACCGTATGTGTCGGCCAACAATGGGAGATGACGATCAGGGCGAGGGCGGTGCATGGTCAACTTAATGACGGCGGTTTCGATACCCAACGACACGCACTGTCCAATCATCAACCCCTCACGGGACGCTTTTTAAGCGCAACCGTCATCAATCGTGATTGCAACTGGCGCGGACTGTTCCTGCAATCGTTGAGCACGCGGCTTGAGCCATTTCAATGGCGCTCCGTGATTCTGGCCTTAGGCTTAGGCGAACGCTCCGCGCTGGCATCAGAAACAAAAGACATTATGCGCGAGACCGGTACGGCGCATTTAATGGCCATATCCGGGCTGCATATCGCACTCACCGCTATCCTGGGGGGACTACTTGCAAGAGGGATGCAATTTTTCTTTCCGGCAAGGTGGATTAACTGGCGATTACCACTCTGGGTGGGGCTCCTGTGTGCGGTGTATTATGCCTGGCTTACGGGGTTGCAGCCTCCGGCTTTTCGCACCGCCATATCGCTATTTGTCTGGGCTGCGTTGCGCCTGTCTGGACGACAGTGGACCGCCTGGCAAGTCTGGGTATGCTGCGTGGCCAGCATCTTATTGGTCTATCCTGTGTCCATACTGTCGCATAGCCTTTGGCTGTCGGCTTTTGCTGTCGCTGCCCTGATTTTTTGGTACCAATGGCTACCCCTGAAAACGGACGCAATGGCCGGTTGGTATCGCTGGCTGGTCAACTTGCTGTATTTGCAGGCCGGGATGACGTTGCTGCTATTACCGTTGCAGATTCTCTCTTTTCATGGCATCAGCATAACGTCACTTGTGGCGAATCTTTTGGCGGTACCCCTGGTGACATTCGTTACCGTGCCGCTGATCCTGCTGGGCATGTTGCTCCATCTCACCGGGCCAATAGAAGCAGAAAGGGCGATCTGGTGGCTGGCTGACGGGTCGCTGCAATTCCTGTTCGGCTTTCTTGAACGATTGCCGCAAGGATGGGTTGAGGCGGATGCACGCTGGCTGGGACTGGCATGGCTACCCTGGCTGTTCCTGATTGCCAGGCGATTACAGCTCTATCGAACCGTACCTCTCCTTTGTCTGGCGATCATGATATTGCTGATATTCCCCCTCGTTCGTAAGCAGCGAGCGGATACCTGGCGCGTGCATATGCTGGATGTGGGGCAGGGACTCGCAATGGTTATCGAACGTAACGGTAAAGCCATTTTGTATGATACCGGTTTGGCCTGGCCCGGCGGTGACAGTGCGAAGCAATTGATTATACCCTGGCTTCGTTGGCACCATTTAAAGCCTGAAGGCATCATCCTCAGCCATGAGCATCTCGACCATCGTGGCGGATTAACGTCGTTATTGAATATCTGGCCTGAACTGTGGGTACGCAGTCCTATGGGATGGGAAAATCACCGCCCCTGTTTTCGTGGTGAAACCTGGCAGTGGCAGGGGCTGACGTTCAGTGCTCACTGGCCTGTAAAGCATGCGTTGATGCGTGGGAATAACCTCTCCTGTGTCGTTAAGGTAGATGATGGTAAGCAAAGTATTTTACTCACCGGCGATATCGAAACGCCGGCAGAGCTCGCGATGATGAGCCATTACTGGCAGCATCTTGCGGCAACGATTATTCAGGTTCCCCATCATGGTAGTAATACTTCATCAACCCTGCCTTTCATTCAACGGGTTAAGGGTGAGGCCGCTCTGGCTTCGGCATCACGCTATAATTCCTGGCGATTACCTTCTGAAAAAGTAAAGGCACGCTATCTTAAAGATGGATACAACTGGTTTGACACCCCGCACTATGGGCAACTTACCGCCTCATTTTATCCAGAGGGTTGGGAAATCGTTAGCCTGCGAGAGCAAATTTTGCCTCGATGGTATCATCAGTGGTTTGGCGTACCTGGCGATAACAGGTAGAATATGCGGCTATTTCAACAAGTGCTGGTTTTTTGAATGCATAACGACAAAGATCTCTCTACATGGCAAACATTCCGCCGCCTCTGGCCTATGATTGCGCCGTTTAAAGCGGGGTTGTTCGTTTCGGGAGTCGCGTTAATCCTCAACGCCGCCAGCGATACCTTCATGCTATCGCTTCTTAAACCGTTACTGGACGATGGTTTTGGTAAAACGGACCGCTCAGTGTTGCTATGGATGCCGCTGGTGGTTATCGGGCTGATGATTTTACGCGGTATCACCAGCTATATCTCAAGTTACTGTATCTCTTGGGTTTCCGGCAAAGTGGTCATGACCATGCGCCGTCGTTTGTTCAGCCATATGATGGGCATGCCTGTCTCCTACTTCGATAAACAGTCGACCGGGACATTGCTGTCGCGTATCACCTACGATTCAGAGCAGGTTGCGTCATCCTCTTCCAGCGCGTTGATTACCGTCGTGCGTGAAGGTGCGTCAATCATTGGCCTTTTCATCATGATGTTCTATTACAGCTGGCAGCTTTCGGTCATTTTGATCGTCCTGGCGCCGGTTGTTTCTTTTGCTATTCGTATTGTCTCGAAGCGTTTTCGCAATATCAGCAAAAATATGCAAAACACGATGGGGCAGGTGACCACCAGTGCCGAGCAGATGCTGAAAGGGCACAAAGAAGTGCTGATGTTTGGCGGGCAACAGGTTGAAACCAGCCGCTTTGATAAAGTGAGCAATAAAATGCGTCTGCAGGGCATGAAGATGGTGTCTGCCTCTTCCATTTCGGACCCCATCATTCAGCTGATTGCCTCTCTGGCACTGGCGTTCGTCCTGTATGCCGCAAGCTTCCCGAGCGTTATGGAGACGCTGACCGCCGGTACCATTACCGTGGTCTTCTCCTCCATGATTGCCCTGATGCGCCCGCTGAAATCACTGACAAACGTCAATGCCCAGTTCCAGCGCGGTATGGCGGCCTGTCAGACGTTGTTCGCCATTCTGGACAGCGAGCAGGAAAAAGATGAAGGCAAGCGGGTCATTGAACGTGCGCAAGGTGACATTGAGTTTCGCAACGTGACCTTCACTTACCCGGGTCGTGAAACGCCGGCGCTGCGTAACATCAATCTGAAAATTCCGGCAGGGAAAACCGTTGCCCTGGTAGGGCGTTCGGGTTCCGGCAAGTCGACAATGGCCAGCCTCATCACGCGATTTTATGACATTGATGAAGGCGAAATCCTGATGGATGGCCACGATCTGCGCGAGTATAAACTGACCTCTCTGCGTAATCAGGTGGCCCTGGTCTCGCAAAATGTCCATCTGTTCAATGATACCGTTGCGAATAACATCGCTTACGCTCGCACGGAAGAGTTCAGTCGTGAACAGGTAGAGCAGGCGGCGAAAATGGCTTATGCCATGGATTTTATCCGTAAGATGGATAACGGGCTGGACACCATTATTGGCGAGAACGGCGTATTGCTTTCCGGTGGTCAGCGTCAACGTATCGCTATTGCCCGCGCGCTGTTGCGTGACAGCCCGATTCTGATTCTTGATGAAGCAACCTCCGCGCTGGATACCGAATCTGAACGCGCAATTCAGGCGGCGCTCAATGAACTGCAGAAAAACCGCACCTCACTGGTCATTGCCCACCGACTGTCTACCATAGAACAGGCGGATGAAATCGTCGTCCTGGAGGATGGCCGTATCGTTGAACGAGGAAGCCATGCTGAGCTTCTTGAGCAGCGCGGCGTATATGCGCAATTGCATAAAATGCAGTTTGGCGAATGATAGCGCGCATCTGGTCCGGTGAGTCGCCGCTCTGGCTGCTTTTGCTGCCGCTCTCCTGGTTGTATGGCCTGGTGAGCGGCATCATTCGACTGAGCTGGCGATGCGGGCTGAGAAAACCGTGGCGCGCGCCGGTACCGGTTGTGGTGGTGGGTAATCTAACGGCGGGGGGGAACGGTAAAACCCCTGTTGTGGTCTGGCTTGTAGAACAACTGCAACAACGTGGCATACGCGTCGGGGTAGTTTCACGGGGGTACGGTGGAAAAGCGCCACACTACCCGCTAGTGCTGACGCCAGAGACCACCACCGTTCAGGCGGGTGACGAGCCGGTACTCATCTATCAGCGTACCGGAGCACCGGTTGCCGTTTCTCCTGTCAGGGTTGAGGCGGTACAGGCTTTGCTGTCACAGCATCCCGTGCAAATAATCGTCACTGACGATGGTTTGCAGCATTACCGTCTGCATCGTGATAAAGAGATCGTGGTCATTGATGGTGTGCGTCGTTTCGGCAATGGCTGGTGGTTACCCGCAGGCCCAATGCGTGAACGGGCATCGCGTCTGAAAACGGTTGATGCAGTGATCGCTAACGGCGGTGTGGCTTTCGCCTCTGAGATAGCCATGCAGCTTAAGCCCGGAAAAGCGGTGAACCTGTGTACGGGTGAACATCGCGATGTTCGCGAACTCCACCATCTTGTCGCTATGGCAGGTATCGGCCATCCTCCTCGTTTTTTCGCGACCCTGGCCCAATGTGGCGTAACCCCTGAATCTACTGTCGCGCTTGCCGATCATCAGGCCCTGACTCACGCGGGTGTAAAAAACCTTGTTAAACCGGGGCAAACGCTGATCATGACCGAAAAAGATGCCGTTAAGTGCCGCGCCTTTGCTGAAGATAACTGGTGGTATCTGCCCGTTGATGCTCAACTTGATGGCGAGCCAGCGGAAAAACTGCTGCAGGAATTGTTAACCCTGGTGCGCTAGTGTGTTGGCGGTGCACCTTGCTTTATAACAGGAAGCCTATGTCACTGCCGCATATCTCATTGCAAGTCGCCCGTAATCTGCATCTCGCCGCACAGGGATTACTGCGAAAACCCTCACGAAAAGCCAAACCCGCAGACATTCTCTCTATCATCCGGCAGATGTCATTGCTGCAAATCGATACCATCAATATTGTTGCCAGAAGTCCCTATCTGGTGTTGTTCAGCCGTCTTGGGCAGTACGCCCCTGAGTGGCTTGATGCTGCACTGGCGCGCGGTGATCTTATGGAATACTGGGCTCATGAGGCCTGTTTTCTGCCGCGCGAGGATTTTCAGCTTATCCGCCACCGCATGCTGGCGCCGGACAACATGGGCTGGAAATATCGTAAAGAGTGGATGCAAGAACATGCGGAAGAGATTGAGGCGCTGATCGCCCATATTCAGCAGAACGGTCCGGTACGTTCAGCAGATTTTGAACATCCTCGTAAAGGTGTGAGCGGCTGGTGGGAATGGAAACCGCATAAACGCCATCTCGAAGGATTGTTTACCGCCGGTAAAGTAATGGTCGTTGAGCGTCGGAATTTTCAGCGCGTCTATGATCTGACCAGCCGCGTGATGCCACACTGGGATGATGAACGTGATTTCCTTTCTCAAGCGCAGGCAGAGCACCTTATGCTGGTTAATAGCGCACGCAGCCTGGGAATTTTTCGTGCGCAATGGCTGGCAGACTATTATCGTTTACGCCAACCGTCTCTTCCTCTGTTACTCGACAGGCTACAAGAGGAGCAGGTTATTGTTCCGGTCAATGTTGAAGAACTCGGGCCAGCCTGGTTGCACGCTGATCTGCTACCGTTACTGGAGCAGGGAATAGCCGGAAAACTCAGTGCAACGCATAGCGCCGTGCTTTCACCTTTCGACCCGGTTGTCTGGGATCGTAAACGGGCAGAACAACTCTTCCATTTCAGCTATCGTCTGGAATGTTATACCCCTGCCCCTAAGCGCCAGTATGGTTACTTTGTTTTACCTCTACTGCATCGTGGAAGACTGGTGGGCAGAATGGATGCCAAAATGCATCGAAAAGAGGAGGTACTGGAAATTATTGCCCTCTATCTTGAGTCGGATGTGAAACCGACAGCTGGACTTGAACGCGGGCTCTTAACCGCAATCACTGAATTTGCTCGCTGGCAGGGGGCACAACGCATCACCTTTGGTCAATTGCCAGGCGGAATTTTTACTGAACAACGTAACGGACTGGAAATAGACGTAGCCTGAGAATCGATTATGTTAAGATTTGACGATTACACGTCCGGTCCATCAGGAGGAAATATGGATCATCGGTTACTGGAAATAATTGCCTGCCCGGTTTGTAACGGCAAACTGTATTACAGCCAGGACAAACAAGAACTGATCTGCAAACTGGATAGCCTTGCCTACCCGGTACGTGAAGGGATCCCGGTGCTTTTAGAAACAGAAGCCCGTCTCATGACAGAGGAAGAGAGTAGACCATGAGTTTCGTTGTTATTATTCCCGCTCGTTTTGCATCAACCCGTTTGCCAGGCAAGCCGCTGGTCGATATCAATAGCAAACCGATGGTGGTGCATGTGCTGGAACGCGCACGTGAATCAGGTGCTGCACGTATCATTGTGGCAACCGATCACGATGAAGTCGCGAAGGCCGTAGAAGCTGCAGGCGGTGAAGTCTGTATGACGCGCGCCGATCATCAGTCCGGCACGGAGCGGTTAGCTGAAGTGGTGGAAAAATGTGGGTTCAGTGATGACACGGTCATTGTTAACGTTCAGGGCGATGAGCCGATGATCCCACCGTCCATCATCCGTCAGGTTGCGGAAAATCTGGCCGCACGTAAGGTTGGGATGGCGACACTGGCTGCTCCCATTCATAGCGCGGAAGAGGCTTTTAATCCTAATGCGGTAAAAGTGGTTCTGGATGCTGAAGGTTACGCGCTCTATTTCTCGCGCGCTACCATTCCGTGGGATCGTGACCGTTTCGCCGTTTCCAAAGAGACGATCGGCGAGACCTTGTTGCGTCATCTGGGTATTTACGGCTATCGCGCTGGGGTTATTCGTCGTTACGTTAGCTGGGAAGCCAGCCCGCTGGAAAATATAGAAATGCTTGAGCAGCTTCGTGTGCTCTGGTACGGCGAGAAAATTCATGTCGCGGTAGCGGCGGAGATCCCTGGCACGGGCGTTGACACCCCGGAAGATCTGGCGCGTGTACGCGCTGAAATGCGTTAAATTCTCCTTCTGTCCCCTCCGCCCGGAGGGGATTTATCCTTTTCCGCCAGATTCTCACGTTGATTTGATCTCATCAGGGTGACATCCCTCTGACAGGCGCTCATTATAAAAGCAGTGGTCTTCATGAGGGTAATCTTATATGGAACAACTGCGCGCTGAACTGAGCCACCTGCTGGGTGAAAGGCTGAGTCGAATGGAGTGTGTCAGTGAACGGCCTGACACGGCCTTATGGTCACTTTATGACAGTCAGGGAAACGCAATGCCCTTGCTCGCGAGAAGCTTCACCACCCCGGGGCTGGCGAGGCAACTGGCATGGAAAATCTCCATGCTTGCGCGCAGTGGGACCGTGCGTATGCCTGTCGTGTATGGCGTGATGACGCATGAAGAGCATCCAGGCCCGGATGTGCTACTGATAGAGCGTTTGCGTGGTGTGCCAGTTGAAGCACCTGCGCGCACCCCCGAACGCTGGGAACAACTCAAAGATCAAATTGTTGAGGGATTACTGGCTTGGCACCGGCAGGACAGTCGCGGATGTGTGGGGACCGTCGACAGTACCCAGGAGAATATCTGGCCCTCCTGGTATCGCCAGCGGGTCGAGGTCCTCTGGACCACGCTAAACCAGTATCATAATACCGGGCTGACCATGCAGGATAAGCGCATTCTGTTTCGGACCCGCGAATGCCTCCCCGCCCTGTTTGACGGATTCAATGACAATTGTGTTCTGGTCCATGGGAATTTTAATCTGCGTAGCATGCTGAAAGATGCCCGTAGCGATCAACTGCTGGCAATGGTCGGGCCGGGCATTATGTTATGGGCTCCCCGGGAATATGAGCTTTTCCGCCTCACTGACGGTCCTCTCTCCGACGGGCTGTTCTGGCATTATCTGCAGCGCGCGCCCGTAGCAGAAGCCTTCATGTGGCGGCGCTGGCTCTATTTGCTCTGGGACGAAGTGGCGCAGTTGGTGAACACCGGCCATTTCAATCGCAGTCATTTCGACTTAGCCTCTAAATCACTCCTGCCCTGGCTCGCCTGATTTGCCCTTGAGCCACTGCCAGATTTGGCCCAGCGTTTCGTAACCGACCCGGTCGCTGTGCATCAGCCAGACCGGGGAGGGAATGAGCCGTTCCCACGGATTAAGCGGGGAGTCGATCGCCAGTTGATTAGCGGGCGCAGGCAGAGGATGCAGACCCGCCTGACGGAAGAAGTTCATCGCCCTTTGCATATGCGATGCGGAGGTCACTAACAGGAAAGGCACATCTCCAATCTTCGCTTTAACCGCGTCGGCCTCTTCTTCCGTATCTTTAGGACGCTCAAGCGTGATGATATCGCTGCGAGGAACGCCGAGGCTCTCCGCCACGCGTGCCCCTGCCTCTGCAGTGCTGACGGGATTGGTTCGTGCGGCGGCACCGGTGAAAATCAATTTTGCCCCTGGATTGTCCCGCCATAAGCGAATAGCTTCATTCAGGCGAGGCAGGCTGTTGTTAATGAGGTTTGAACTTGGCGCCCACGCATCATTCCAGGTATAGCCCCCACCCAGAACGACAATATAATTGACCTTCTGCTCGCCACGCCACGTGGGGTAACGGTTCTCAATCGGGCGAAGCAGATTATCGGCGACGGGCTGCAAACTGATAAGCAATAAAACCAGCCAGCTTGCCGTGACCAGGCTTTTTCCGGTCTTTTGCCAACGACTGCACCAGACCATCAATAGCCCTAATCCCATCATCAGCAGCAAAAAAGGGAGGGGCAACATCAGGCCGCCAATGTATTTTTTGAGGGTGAAAAGCACGGCTTCCGTCTCCTTTTTGACCATACAGCTTGTGTTTCACGGCGATATTACACCAGGTGGGTTCATTCTCCGCACGGCTGTGACAAAATAGCGGTTTTGTCAGGATCGTGGAGCGGTCATGAAGGATCGTAATTTCGACGGCATCGCAGAAAAGTTCTCACGCAATATTTATGGCACCACCAAAGGCCAACTGCGTCAGGCGATCCTCTGGCAGGACCTGGAGACGTTGCTCTCCGGGTTGGGTGAGCAAAAGCTTCGCGTGCTGGATGCTGGCGGGGGAGAAGGGCAGACAGCTATACAGATGGCGCAACGTGGTCATCATGTGACGCTCTGCGATCTCTCTTCAGAAATGATCGCGCGCGCGCGGTTGGCAGCAGAAGAGAAAGGTGTGAGCGGTAACATGCATTTTGTACAATGCGCCGTTCAGGATATCGCGCAGCATTTGGAATCGCCGGTTGATCTGATATTGTTCCATGCGGTACTGGAATGGGTTGCTGAACCCGTTGAGGCTTTACGTACGCTTTGGTCGGTAATGTCGCCGGGCGGTGCGTTGTCGCTGATGTTTTACAATGCGAACGGACTGCTGATGCGCAATATGGTCGTCGGCAATTTCGACTATGTATTAGCCGGGATGCCGAAGAAGAAAAAGCGCACCTTGTCTCCGGATTACCCACGCAAGCCGGAAGAGGTTTATGGCTGGTTGAGGGAAATCGGCTGGCATATCACCGGCAAAACCGGTGTCCGTGTTTTTCACGACTATCTGCGAGATAAACAGCAGCAGCATGACTGCTATGCCGCATTACTTGAACTTGAAACGCACTACTGCCGTCAGGAGCCCTACTTAAGCCTGGGTCGTTATATTCACGTGACCGCGCTCAAGCCGCAGAGAGATGAAAGGATGAACGATGAGTGAATTTTCCCAGACAGTTCCAGAACTGGTTGCCTGGGCCAGAAAAAATGATTTTTCCATCGCACTACCGGTGGACAGACTCTCATTTTTACTGGCGGTCGCCACGTTAAACAGTGAACGACTGGATGGTGAAATGAGCGAGGGAGTGCTGGTGGACGCGTTTCGTCACGTCAGCGATGCGTTCGAGCAAAGCAGTGAAACCATCACCCAGCGCGCCAATAACGCCATCAATGACATGGTGCGTCAGCGTTTGTTGAACCGCTTTACCAGCGAACAGGCTGAAGGTAACGCCATATACCGACTGACGCCACTGGGCATTGGTATCACTGATTATTATATCCGTCAGCGTGAGTTTTCAACGTTGCGTCTTTCTATGCAGCTCTCCATTGTGGCAAGCGAACTAAAACGCGCCGCCGATGCTGCTGATGAAGGGGGGGACGAATTCCACTGGCATCGCAATGTTTATGCGCCGCTGAAGTATTCGGTGGCCGAGATTTTCGACAGCATCGATTTAACCCAACGTCTGATGGACGAACAACAGCAGTTGGTTAAAGACGACATTGCCCAGTTGCTTAATAAAGACTGGCGGGCGGCTATTTCCAGTTGCGAGCTCTTACTGTCAGAAACCTCCGGTACGCTGCGTGAGCTGCAGGATACGCTGGATGCAGCGGGAGACAAACTGCAGGCGAATCTGTTGCAGATTCAGGATGCTACGCTCGCGCATAACAACCTTGAATTTGTCGATCGCCTGGTCTTTGACCTGCAGAGCAAGCTGGACCGTATTGTCAGTTGGGGCCAGCAGGCCATCGACTTATGGATCGGTTATGACCGCCATGTACACAAATTTATCCGTACCGCCATCGATATGGACAAAAACCGCGTGTTTGCCCAGCGTCTTCGCCAGTCCGTCCAGACTTACTTCGATGCGCCATGGACACTCACCTATGCCAATGCCGACAGGCTGTTGGATATGCGTGATGAAGAGATGACACTGCGTGATGAAGAGGTCATGGGAGAGCTTCCCGCGGATCTCGAGTACGAAGAATTCAATGAAATTCGCGAACAGCTTGCGGCAATGATCGAAGAACAGCTGGCAATCTATAAAACCAGAGAAACCCCACTGGATCTCGGCCTGGTTGTGCGCGAGTATCTGCAGCGCTATCCACGTGCGCGGCATTTTGATGTTGCAAGGATCGTCATCGATCAGGCGGTACGCCTTGGCGTGGCGCAAGCAGATTTCACCGGCCTGCCACCCACATGGCAGCCGATTAATGATTACGGAGCCAAGGTACAGGCACATGTCATTGACAAATATTGAACAAATGATGCCGGTTAAACTGGCCCAGGCACTTTCTAATCCTCTTTTTCCGGCACTTGATAGCGCATTGCGTTCGGGTCGTCACATCGGTCTTGATGAGCTGGATAATCACGCTTTCCTGATGGATTTTCAGGAGTATCTCGAGGAGTTCTACGCCCGCTATAACGTAGAACTGCTGCGCGCGCCCGAAGGCTTTTTCTATCTGCGCCCTCGTTCGACGACCCTGATCCCGCGCTCCGTGCTGTCTGAACTGGATATGATGGTAGGGAAAATTCTCTGCTACCTCTATCTCAGCCCGGAGCGTCTGGCGAATGAAGGGATCTTCACCCAGCAGGAACTCTACGATGAGCTGCTGTCACTGGCTGATGAGAGCCGGTTACTTAAACTGGTGAACAACCGCTCGACGGGTTCCGATCTGGATCGGCAGAAACTCCAGGAAAAAGTGCGCTCATCCCTCAACCGCCTCCGCCGTCTCGGCATGGTCTGGTTTATGGGTAATGACAGCAGCAAGTTCCGGATAACCGAGTCCGTGTTCCGCTTTGGCGCTGATGTGCGCTCCGGGGACGACGCCCGTGAAGCGCAGCGTCGCTTGATCCGTGACGGCGAAGCGATGCCTGTCGAAAATCACCTGCAGCTCAATGATGAGCCCGAAGAAAGTCAGCCGGAAAGTGGAGAGGAAGAATAATGATTGATCGCGGTAAATTTCGCTCACTGACGCTGATTAACTGGAACGGTTTTTTTGCCCGTACGTTCGATCTGGATGAGCTGGTCACCACCTTATCCGGCGGCAACGGTGCCGGTAAATCCACCACCATGGCGGCATTTGTCACGGCGCTGATTCCGGATTTAACGCTGCTTCACTTCCGTAATACCACCGAAGCCGGAGCAACCTCAGGTTCACGTGATAAAGGCCTGCACGGCAAACTCAAGGCGGGCGTCTGTTATGCCGTGCTGGATGTGATTAACTCACGTCATCAGCGGGTGCTGGTGGGCGTGCGTTTGCAGCAGGTCGCCGGTCGCGACCGTAAAGTAGATATCAAACCTTTTGCGATTCAGGGTCTGCCAACCGCCTTTTTACCCACGCAGCTGTTGACTGAAACGTTGAATGAGCGTCAGGCGCGTGTACTGCCTTTACAGGAAGTCAAAGACAAACTGGAGGCGATGGAAGGGGTGCAGTTCAAGCAGTTCAACTCCATTACCGACTACCATGCACTGATGTTTGACTTGGGTATCGTGGCCCGTCGTCTGCGTACCGCCTCTGACCGTAGTAAATTCTATCGCCTGATTGAAGCGTCGCTCTATGGCGGTATTTCCAGCGCAATTACCCGCTCTCTGCGTGACTATCTGTTGCCGGAAAACAGCGGCGTGCGTAAAGCGTTCCAGGATATGGAAGCCGCGTTGCGTGAAAACCGAATGACGCTGGAAGCCATTCGCGTCACTCAGTCTGACCGTGATCTTTTTAAACATCTCATCAGTGAAGCGACGAATTATGTGGCCGCAGATTATATGCGCCATGCTAATGAGCGCCGCATTCATCTGGACAAAGCGCTGACCGATCGCCGCGATCTGTTCTCCTCGCGTCAACAGCTTGCCGCAGAGCAGTACAAGCATGTGGACATGGCACGTGAACTGGCTGAGCAGAACGGTGCGGAAGGGGACCTGGAGGCCGATTATCAGGCGGCCAGCGATCACCTGAATCTTGTGCAAACCGCACTGCGTCAGCAGGAAAAAATTGAGCGCTACGAGTCGGATCTGGAAGAGTTGCAGATTCGTCTTGAAGAGCAAACTGAAGTGGTCGCCGAAGCGGCCGACCGTCAGGAAGAGAACGAAGCCCGTGCCGAAGCGGCTGAGCTGGAAGTGGATGAGCTGAAAAACCAGCTAGCCGATTACCAGCAGGCGCTGGATGTGCAGCAGACTCGCGCCATTCAATACAATCAGGCGCTGCAGGCGCTTCAGCGTGCGAAAGATCTGTGTAAGCTGCCGGATCTGACATCAGAAACCGCGGATGAATGGCTGGACACCTTCCAGGCGAAAGAGATCGAAGCCACCGAAAAGCTGCTGATGCTCGATCAACGCATGAGCGTGGCGCAAACCGCGCACAGTCAGTTTGAACAAGCCTATCAACTGGTGGTTGCCATTCATGGCCCACTGGCGCGCGGCGATGCCTGGAACGTTGCGCGCGATCTACTGCGTGACAGCGCCAACCAGCGTCATCTGGCGGGAGAGGCTTCCTCTCTGCGTATGCGTCTCAACGAGCTTGAACAGCGTTTACGTGAGCAGCAGGATGCCGAACGACTGCTGGCAGATTTCTGTAAACGTCAGGGCAAACATTATGACCCTGACGAACTGGAGTCGCTCCATCAGGAACTGGAAGCGCAAATTGCGGCATTGTCAGACAATGTCGCTAATGCCGGTGAGCAGCGTATGGCGCTGCGTCAGGAACTGGAACAACTGCAATCACGCATTCAGACGCTGACCCGGCGTGCGCCAGTCTGGCTGGCTGCGCAAAACAGCCTCACGCAGCTGTGCGAGCAGAGCGGCGAGCAGTTTGAATCCGGGCAGGACGTCACCGAGTACCTTCAGCAACTGCTGGAGCGCGAACGTGAAGGGATTGTCGAGCGCGATGAAGTCGGCGCACGCAAACGTGCTGTCGATGAAGAAATTGAACGACTCAGCCAGCCGGGCGGGGCGGAAGATGGGCGTCTCAATGCTCTGGCAGAGCGCTTTGGCGGCGTGTTGCTGTCTGAAATTTATGATGACGTCAGCCTCGAAGATGCCCCTTACTACTCTGCATTGTATGGTCCTTCCCGACACGCGATCGTGGTACCGGATTTATCTCTGGTATCGGAATTGCTTGAAGGCCTTGAGGAGTGCCCGGAAGATCTCTATCTGATCGAAGGGGACCCGCAATCCTTTGATGACAGCGTCTTCAGCGTGGATGAGCTGGAAAAAGCCGTGGTGGTCAAAATTGCCGACAGGCAGTGGCGCTACTCACGTTTTCCGTCTGTCCCCCTGTTTGGGCGTGCGGCCCGTGAAAGCCGTATTGAGAGTCTTCATGCTGAGCGGGAAGCGTTGGCAGAGCGTTTTGCCACCTTGTCTTTTGATGTGCAGAAGACACAGCGCCTGCATCAGGCATTCAGCCGCTTTATCGGCAGCCATCTGGCGGTGGCGTTTGATGCCGACCCGGAAGCGGAAATCCGCACCCTTAACGGTCGCCGCGGTGAGCTTGAGCGGGCTATCAGCGCGCATGAAAATGACAACCAGCAAAACCGGACCCAGTTTGAACAAGCGAAAGAGGGCGTTGCCCAGCTGAACCGCTTGCTGCCGCGTCTGAGTCTGTTGGCGGATGAAACGCTTGCCGACCGCGTGGACGAGATTCAGGAACGTCTGGACGAAGCCCAGGAGGCCGCGCGCTATATTCAGCAGTTTGGTCAACAACTGGCGAAGCTGGAGCCCATGGTCTCCGTATTGCAGAATGACCCGGAGCAGTTTGAACAGCTGAAAGAAGATTATGCCTTGTCGCAGCAGGCGCAGCGTGATGCCCGTCAACAGGCATTCGCCCTGACGGAAGTGGTTCAGCGTCGCGCGCACTTTAGCTATTCTGACTCAGCGGAAATGCTCAGCGGCAATAACGACCTCAATGAAAAACTCCGTCAGCGCCTGGAGCAAGCTGAAGCTGAGCGTAGCCGCTCACGTGAAGCACTGCGTAGCCATGCTGCCCAACTTGGTCAGTACAATCAGGTGATGGCATCGTTGAAAAGCTCGTTTGATACCAAAAAAGAGCTGCTTAACGATCTGCAAAAAGAGCTGCAGGATATTGGCGTTCGTGCGGACAACGGTGCCGAAGAGCGCGCGCGTATCCGTCGTGACGAATTGCATGCTCAGCTTTCCGGCAACCGTGCACGCCGTAACCAACTGGAAAAAGCGCTGACCTTCTGTGAAGCGGAGATGGATAACCTGACCCGTAAGCTTCGCCGTCTCGAGCGCGATTACCATGAGATGCGTGAGCAGGTCGTCACGGCGAAAGCGGGCTGGTGTGCGGTCATGCGCATGGTCAAAGACAATGGCGTTGAACGCCGCCTGCATCGCCGCGAACTGGCTTATCTCTCCGGGGACGAATTGCGTTCCATGTCGGATAAAGCCCTGGGTGCCTTGCGTCTGGCGGTGGCCGATAACGAGCATCTGCGTGATGTGCTGCGTATGTCTGAAGATCCGAAACGCCCTGAGCGCAAGATTCAGTTCTTTGTTGCGGTTTATCAGCATCTGCGTGAGCGCATTCGCCAGGACATCATTCGCACTGACGACCCGGTTGAAGCCATCGAACAGATGGAGATTGAGCTGAGTCGCCTGACGGAAGAGCTGACCTCCCGCGAGCAAAAACTTGCCATCAGCTCCCGTAGCGTGGCGAACATTATTCGCAAAACTATCCAGCGTGAGCAGAACCGTATTCGTCAGTTGAACCAGGGGCTGCAAAGCGTGTCCTTTGGTCAGGTCAACAGCGTGCGGCTGAACGTTAACGTGCGTGAAACCCATGCTACCTTGCTGACGGTGCTTTCCGAACAACATGAGCAGCATCAGGATCTGTTTAACAGTAACCGTCTGTCCTTCTCTGAAGCGCTGGCAAAACTGTATCAGCGTCTGAACCCGCAAATTGACCTTGGCCAACGTACGCCGCAAACCATCGGCGAAGAGCTTCTTGATTACCGTAACTATCTTGAAATGGAAGTGGAAGTTAACCGTGGCTCCGATGGCTGGTTACGTGCGGAGTCCGGAGCGCTTTCTACCGGCGAAGCTATCGGTACAGGGATGTCGATTCTGGTGATGGTCGTGCAGAGCTGGGAAGATGAAGCGCGTCGTCTGCGTGGGAAAGACATTTCCCCTTGCCGACTGCTGTTCCTTGATGAAGCAGCACGTCTCGATGCCCGATCCATCGCGACCTTGTTCGAGCTATGTGAGCGTCTGGAAATGCAGCTGATCATTGCCGCGCCAGAAAACATCAGTCCGGAGAAAGGCACCACCTACAAGCTGGTGCGTAAAGTGGTGAACAATAACGAACATGTTCATGTGGTGGGGCTGCGTGGTTTCGCCGCCCAACTGCCGGAGACGCTTCCGGGCACCGCTGACGCATCCTGACCGTTATCTCCTCTTCAAGGGCGGCCAATGTGCCGCCCTTTGTCTTTTCTGAAACAGGTCCGCTGAGCGAGGGTTAGTCTTTAAACTTCTTTACATTTGGCAAGGCAAATGCTTTTTTGTCTTTATATAATTAGAGAAAGACTTAAATGATATTGGTTTACTGAGAAACAGGGGGCAAGGGATGTTGCTTATGAAGTCGTATGGTCGTCGGATGTCTGCACTAGGTTTATGCCTGACATTCGCACTCGCTCCACTGTTTAATGCGCAGGCTGATGAGCCTGAAGTGGTTCCGGTTGATAGCTCCGCAACGGCTGGCGATCAACCGGGCTTATTGCCCCAGCCGCTGGCGCAATCTCCCGTGACAGCGATGATGGCAGGGTTAGCGCCTTTCCCGACCGAAAATGCAGCCGCTTCGGCGCGCGCGTCATTGCAGGAGCTCCTGCCAGCTAACTGGACACCCGTCTACATGAATTCACTCGCTGCGCTTTACGCGGCTCGCGAGATGAAGCCTCTGTGGGAAAACCGGGAAGCGGTTCAGGTGTTCCAGCAGCAACTGGCGGAGGTGGCGATTGCCGGTTTCCAGCCGCAATTCACCGCATGGGTCGAGTTGCTCACCGATCCTGGTGTCACCGGCATGGCAAGGGATGTCGTGCTGTCAGACGCCATGATGGGTTACCTGCATTTTGTGGCCAGCATTCCTGTTAAAGGCAATCGCTGGCTTTACAGTACCAAACCTTATTCACTGGAAACGCCGCCGCTGTCGGTGATTAACCAGTGGCAGGTTGCCCTGGATAACGGCTATCTTCCCCGCTTTGTTCAGAGCCTCGCTCCTCATCATCCGCAGTATGAAGCTATGCATCAGTCACTCCTGACGCTGGTGGCGGATAATAATGCCTGGCCGCAACTCACGGGAACGACCTCGCTGCGCCCCGGTCAGTGGAGCATTGATGTGCCCGCGCTGCGTGAAATCTTGCAACGCAGTGGAATGATGGAAGAGCAACCGAAAATTGCCCTGCCTGGCGATACTGCCGGTGACGATGTTATCAGCCCGTCTGCGATTGCTGTTGAAGAGAGCAAAGCAGCAACGCCAGTGCCCGTTCAGCAAGGCAAAAAGCGCCAGCCGGTGACAGCGGTGCGCAGCGAATATGACCGCAAGCTGGTAGAGGCGGTGAAACGCTTCCAGACGGCGCAAGGTCTGCATGCGGATGGCGTTATTGGCACCGCGACCCGTGACTGGCTTAACGTGACACCTGCACAACGTGCTGGCGTACTGGCGCTCAACATTCAGCGTTTACGGTTGCTACCGGCTAAACTGTCCACCGGTATTATGGTGAATATTCCTGAGTACTCGCTGGTTTATTATCAGAACGGTAACGAGGTGTTAGCCTCCCGCGTCATTGTGGGCCGACCGGATCGCAAAACGCCGATGATGAGCAGCGCATTAAACAATGTGGTCGTGAACCCGCCGTGGAACGTTCCACCCACGCTGGCGCGCAAAGATATTCTGCCAAAAGTCTGGAATGACCCGGGGTATCTTGAACGCCACGGTTATACGGTCATGCGTGGCTGGAATAGCAAAGAAGCCATAGACCCGTGGATGGTCGACTGGGCGACGATTACGCCATCGAATCTTCCCTTCCGTTTCCAGCAGGCGCCGGGCGCGCATAATTCACTCGGTCGCTACAAGTTCAATATGCCGAGTTCTGATGCCATTTACTTGCATGACACCCCAAACCACAACCTGTTCCAGAAAGAGGCGCGAGCATTGAGCTCAGGCTGCGTGAGGGTGAATAAAGCCTCTGAGCTTGCCAATATGCTGTTACAGGATGCCGGCTGGAATGATTCCCGCATTTCCGACGCGTTGAAAGAAGGGGATACCCGTTACGTTAATATTCGTCACAACATCCCGGTGAATCTTTATTACCTGACGGCATTTGTTGGCGCAGATGGCCGCACGCAATATCGTACAGATATTTACAATTATGATTTACCGGCGCGATCCGGTGCACAAATTCTGGCGAAAGCGGAACAATTAATCAGGTAAATGAAGACGTTCTGAAAACATTGTTGTCGTAATACCTGGGGAAAACGGGCGAGATCTGTTGTAACGCCCGTATTTCCTGGGGTCAGGCTGCCTTGACGTGGGGGTTTTTGCCCGGTAAGGTGCCTTTCGTGCGCAATAAAAGTGCATAAAATACGATCACTTTGCTTTCTTGAAGACCTGAAAATCATGGACAAATTTGACGCTAATCGCCGCAAATTGTTGGCGTTAGGTGGTATTGCCCTTGGTGCAGCCATCTTACCTCAACGTGCATTTGCAACCCTATCCACGCCACGCCCACGTATTTTAACGCTGAATAATCTTCATACCGGCGAAACGATTAAAACCGAATTTTTCGATGGCAAGGGCTATATTCAGGATGAATTAGCAAAACTAAACCATTTTTTCCGTGACTATCGCGCGAATAAAATAAAGACCATCGATCCGCAATTGTTTGATCAGCTTTTCCGTCTGCAGGGTTTGCTGGGAACACGCAAACCGGTGCAACTGATTTCGGGGTATCGCTCCGTTGATACCAATAACGAACTTCGTGCTCACAGCCGTGGAGTAGCCAAAAAAAGCTATCACACCAAGGGGCAGGCGATGGATTTCCATATCGAAGGGATTTCTCTGAGCAATGTTCGCAAAGCCGCGTTATCTATGCGCGCTGGTGGTGTAGGATATTACCCCAGCAGTGACTTTGTGCATATTGATACCGGGCCGTTACGGCACTGGTAATTCTCAGACAGAAAAACAGGAGCAGTATGAACTATCGTATTATTCCGGTAACGGCATTCTCGCAGAATTGTTCGTTAATCTGGTGTGAAGAAACCCGGCAGGCTGCCGTGGTCGATCCCGGCGGCGATGCAGAACGCATCATGAAAGAAGTCGATGCCTCCGGCGTAACCTTGACACAGATTTTGCTCACGCATGGTCACCTGGATCATGTGGGAGCAGCCGCCGAACTGGCGCAGCACTATGGTGTGCCGATTATCGGTCCGGAAAAGGAAGATGAGTTCTGGCTGCAGGGCTTACCCGCCCAGAGCCGTATGTTTGGCCTGGAAGATTGCCAGCCGTTGACCCCCGATCGTTGGTTAGATGAAGGGGAGACGGTGAATGTCGGCAACGTGAATTTGCAGGTGCTGCATTGTCCGGGTCATACCCCCGGACATATTGTCTTTTTTGATGCGCAGTCACGACTGCTGGTATCCGGTGACGTGATTTTTAAAGGCGGCGTCGGACGCAGTGATTTCCCGAAAGGCGATCATGCCCAGTTGATTGATGCCATTAAAAGGAAGCTATTGCCATTGGGCGATGACGTGACCTTTATTCCAGGACACGGACCCATCTCAACGCTGGGTAATGAGCGACTGCATAACCCCTTCCTGCAAGACGAGTTACCCGTCTGGTAAACAAAAAAAGCCGCGATAGCGGCTTTTTTCTTATTTCACATCGCTCAGAGTACGGCGACGATAGCTTCACACAACGGCGACATATTATCCGGCGTCATTCCCGCTACGTTAATACGGCCTGAGGCGACCGCATATACGCCAAACTCTTCGCGCAGGCGCAAAACTTGCTCCTTGGTCAGCCCACTGAAAGAGAACATACCGTTCTGCCTGGTGATAAAGCTGAAATCGCGGTTTGCGCCTTTCTCCTGCAGCGTGTTGACGAATAACAAACGCATGCGTTGAATACGCTGGCGCATATCCGTCAGCTCTTGCTCCCAAATTGCGCGCAGTGCGTCATTACCCAGAATGGTCGCCACCACGGATGCCCCATGCGCTGGTGGGTTGGAGTAGTTAGCGCGGATGGTAGCCTTCATCTGGCTGAAAGCACGGTCGGCGGTTTCGCTATTGGCGGTCACCAGCGTACAGGCGCCAACACGTTCGTTATAGAGGCCGAAGTTCTTAGAGAAGGAGCTGGCGACAATCAGTTCATCGTGAAGCGCTGCGAACGCGCGCAGGCCTTCAGCATCTTCTTCCAGACCACGGGCAAAGCCCTGGTAAGCAAAATCAAACAGCGGCAACCAGCCTTTTTCAACGGACAATTTGGCCAGGATTTCCCACTGCTCAAGCGTAGGATCGATACCGGTTGGGTTATGGCAGCAGCCATGGAACAGCACTACGTCGCCCGCAGCCGCGGCTTCGAGGCTCGCCAGCATGCCCTCGAAATCCAGCGCATGTTTATCTGCATCGTAATAAGCGTAATCGCATACTTCCAGACCAGCGGAATTAAACACGCCCTTATGGTTTGGCCAGCTCGGATTGCTTACCCAGATGCGTTTTGCAGAGGTATTTTTTGCCAGGAAGTCCGCAGCAACACGCAGGCCACCGGTGCCGCCAGGCGTCTGCGCGGTACGTGCACGTTTGTCATTAATAATGACGCTGCCCTTGCCGAACAGTAATTCCTGGGTGCAACGACCAAATTCAGGAATACCATCGATACCGAGGTAATTCTTCGTAGTTTCATTTTCCAGCAGATATTGTTCAGCTTTTTTTACGCTGGTCAGAACAGGCGTTTTGCCGGTTTCGTCTTTGTAGACACCAATACCCAGGTTGATTTTGGTTGGACGTTCATCGGCGCGAAACAGATCGGCCAGACCCAGAATAGGATCGGCAGGGGCAGCGGTAATATTCTCAAACATGACGAGGTTCCATTTTGGTGACAGAAGGGAGGTCCGCTATCAGGTTAACGGGAGAACCGGTGATTGCCAACCGTTTGCAATAAAAAGCACGCCTCTTTTTGCAGGATAATTTTTTTGAGCCGCTGAAAACAAAAAAACAGGGCCGAAGCCCTGTTTCATATGCATATAACAACGAGTTCTGCTAATTAGAACTGGTAAGTTACACCCAGAGTAACCTGGTCGGAAGTACCAACCCAGGAGTAGTACTGGCTGTCTTTGTCGTCCAGCAGGTTGATACGGTAGTCACCGTATACGTTGAAGTTCTTGTTGAAGTAGTAGTAAGTACCTACAGTCACGTATTTAGCCAGGTCGTTGGAAACGCTGTTGCCGTTGTCATCCAGACCCAGTGCTTTGCCTTTGGACTGAACGTAAGAGATGGACGGACGCAGGCCGAAGTCGAACTGGTACTG
>DFPL01000301.1 GCA_002377245.1 Enterobacteriaceae bacterium UBA3516 | reverse complement strand
CAGTAAAATCCCATGTCTTCCAGCGCGCGCAGGGCGACCGATTTACCGGAACCCGAGCGACCACTTACGATCATCAGGACCATGGGCCATTTCTCCTCGCAGCACCTGAAATCACGGCGACTAATACGTTACGCATCGTCCTGTTCGCCTTCTGTCAGCGTGATAATCTGATACAGCTCTTCATCACTTTGCGCAGAACGCAGGCGGCGACAAATGGTTTTATCCGCCAGGCGTTTTGCCACTAATGAAAGAGTATGCAAATGCGTTTTAGTTTGATCGGCAGGCACCAGCAGTGCAAACAGCAGATCGACAGGCTGGTTATCAATAGCATCAAAGGCAATCGGGGTTTCCAATTGCACAAACACACCAACCGCACGAAGGGTATCTTCTTCAAGCTTGCCGTGAGGGATGGCTATCCCATTGCCAATACCCGTACTGCCCATTTTCTCGCGCGTAAGGATCGCTTCAAATACCACCTGAGGTGGCAGGCTCAGCTGTTTAGCAGCAAGTTCACTGATTATCTCCAGGGCACGTTTTTTGCTCTGGCAGTGAACGCCACTACGGGTACATTCCTGGTTAAGGACATTGCTCAGTTGTAGAGCGGAATCGTTGTTCATCATAATTTCACCTAAGCGTCGCCAGTGAATTCACCCTACCGGGTTACGGTAGGGTGAGACGCACCAGACGTCAGCCCGGACAATTAGTGTTGTTTCAGTTTATCTTTATGTTTCGTCAGCTGACGCGCCAGTTTATCAATTAAACCGTCGATGGCAGCATACATATCCTGACCTTCCGCACTGGCGTGAATTTCACCACCATTAACATGCAAAGTCGCATCCGAGGTATGAGTCACTTTCTCCACTTTCAACACAATATAGACCTGATTAATCCTCTCGAAGTATTGTTCGAGTTTCGCAAATTTTGTATTCACAAATTCACGCAGGGCCTCGGTGATCTCGACGTTCTGTCCTGTGATGTTAAGCTGCATAGTGTCTTCCTTATCGGTTGGGTCAGACCAACTGTTTGCGTTGGTTTGACGGCGGAATGGATAAAGACTCTCGATATTTTGCAACGGTTCGCCGCGCAACCATAATACCCTGATCGGACAGCATGGACGTCAGCTTACTGTCGCTCAGCGGTTTTGCGGGGTTTTCTGCGGCGATTAATTTCTTCACCAGCGCACGGATAGCCGTTGACGAGGCTTCGCCACCGCCTTCGGTGTTGACATGGCTGGAGAAAAAATACTTGAGTTCAAAAATGCCTCGCGGACTATGAAGGTATTTTTGCGTGGTGACACGAGAAATGGTGGATTCATGCATCTCAACGGCCTGAGCGATATCCGCCAGCACCATGGGTTTCATGAACTCCTCTCCCTGTTCGAAAAAGGCTTGCTGCTGTTCTACGATACAACGGCTGACCCGTAAAAGCGTGTCGTTACGGCTTTCCAGGCTTTTAATCAGCCACTTCGCATCCTGTAGATTGCTGCGAATAAACTGACTGTCAGCATCGTTGCGCGCACCGCCGCACATAGCAGCGTAGTGCTGGTTAATTTGCAGACGTGGAATGCTGTCTGAATTCAGTTCGACCACCCAACGGGTATTGTGCTTACGCACCAACACGTCGGGTATGACGTACTCAGGCTCGCCGGTTTGGATCGACTGGCCCGGGCGCGGATCCAGCGACTGAATTAAATTCACCGCCTCTTTCAGCACATCTTCTTTCAGCCGGGTCACGCGCATCAGAGTGCGGAAATCGTGGTTGGCGAGCAGATCCAGATGATCGCTGATAATTAGCCGCGCCTCTTCACGCCACGGCGTCTCTTTCGCAAACTGGGAAAGCTGAATCAGCAGACAGTCGCGCAGATCTTTCGCCGCCACGCCGACAGGATCAAAACGCTGAATACGTTTGAGTACGGCCTCGACTTCATCCAGTCCAATCTCGTCGTCGCCCATACTTTCAAGGATATCTTCCAGCGGCACGGTGAGATAACCCGTATCATCGACGGCATCCACAATGGAGGTGGCAATCGCACGGTCGGTGTCAGAAAAGGGGGTTAACTCAACCTGCCACATCAGGTAATCCTGTAATGACTGGGTCGTTTCGCCCTGATAAATGGGCAACTCGTCGTCAATATAATCGGTGCTGCTACCGGAAGGGGTACCCGCGGTATAAATTTCATCCCAACTGGCATCCAGCGGCAGCTCCTCTGGCATATCTTTTTGTTCCAGAGCGTCTACGCTATCGAGATTTTCATTATCCTGAGACTGCTGCGCTTCCACTTCTTCATGAAGATCGGTCTGCTCCAGCAAAGGGTTGCTCTCCAGCGCTTGCTGAAGTTCTTGCTGAAGTTCCAACGTGGACAGTTGTAACAGGCGGATAGCCTGCTGCAACTGCGGCGTCATGGCTAGCTGTTGGCTAAGCCTTAATTGCAAACCTTGCTTCATGTTCAGAGCATTTTTCTCCGTTTAGGCGAGACTGAACTTCTACCCTATCAGAGTCTGAAGTCTTCCCCAAGATATACGCGCTTAACATGTTCGTCTTCAAGGATTTGCTGTGGAGTGCCATGGGCAATCAGATGCCCCTGGCTCACGATATACGCGCGTTCACAAACGGCCAGCGTTTCGCGAACGTTATGGTCAGTAATCAGCACACCGAGCCCGCTGTCACGAAGGTGTTCAATGATACGCTTGATGTCGATAACGGAAATCGGGTCAACACCGGCGAAGGGTTCATCCAGCAAAATAAATTTAGGATTCGCCGCCAGCGCACGGGCGATCTCTACACGACGGCGCTCACCACCCGACAGTGCCTGGCCGAGACTATTACGCAGATGCTCAATATGGAACTCATCCATCAATTCGTTGGCGCGATCGGTCCGCTGCTCCGCGCTAAGATCGTCACGAATCTGCAGGACGGCCATCAGGTTATCAAACACGCTCAGGCGGCGGAAAATGGATGCTTCCTGAGGCAGATAGCCGATACCGCGTCGCGCACGGGCATGCAGCGGCAGCAGACTGATATCCTCATCATCAATAATGATGTTGCCCGCATCTCGCGGTACGATACCCACGACCATGTAAAATGTTGTGGTTTTACCCGCCCCGTTCGGGCCAAGCAGGCCGACGATTTCGCCAGAATTCACGGTCAGGCTCACGTCTTCCACGACACGGCGGCCCTTATAGGCCTTAGCGAGATTCTTTGCAGTTAATGTTGCCATAACGAATTAGTTACTCTTTTTTTGCGCCGGGGCCGGGTTCTGATTGTTGCTCTTATCCTGCAACTGAGACGGGACCAGAACCGTTGTCACACGTTTACCTTTTTCGCTAAACGCCTGCATCTTTTGCTCTTTCACCAGGTAAGTGATCTTGTCGCCTTTAATGTTGCTATCAAGCTGCTCCAGGTACGCGTTGCCCGTTAGGATCACAAAGTCTTTTTCCAGCTCGTAGTGCATCTGGGAGGCATGACCTTTGACCGGTTTTCCGTTGTCCTGTAGCTGATAGAAGGTGGCTGGATTACCGAAGCCGTCAATGACCTCTTTACCCTGCTGACCGCCAGGACGGGTGACCACGACCTTATCAGCGTTAATTTTAATGGTGCCCTGGGTAACAATGACATTACCGGTAAAGGTCACCACATTGCCTTGCATATCCAGCGACTGCTGGTCGGAGTCGATGTGAATGGGCTGATCGGTATCGCCCGTCACCGCAAGCGCCGGAAGGCTGGCAGCAAAGAGGGCGCTGGCCAGGACAACATTAAGGCTGAGTTTGTTTGTTTTGAATTTCATATGAGCTTCTAACCTTTTCAATCAGCTCTGCGGTTTTGCTGCGTAAGTTGCCGCGCATTTTCAGGCCGGTGGAATTAAATGTTGTTCCGTATAACGTTACCCTGTCATCGGAGGTCACATCCTGCGTGACCAGATTTATCTGGGCGTTATCCGTCGTAATTTTTCGAAGTTGCGCGTCTTCGGTCAGCGCATTAACTTCAACATGGCCATAAAGATAAAGCATTCTGTCATCGGTGAGCTTGGCTTTATCCGCCTTAATGGACCACCCTGGGATCTTGTCTTTATCGAATGTCGTCAGTACGGGTTGGGTGAACCACGTTATCGCTTCAGCGGAAAAGTACTCCACGTGCTGCGCAATAAGTCGGTAATTCAGCGCACCTTCCGGGCTGTACACCACCGTATCGGTATGCTCGCTTTTATACGTTGGATCACTGCTATTGGTGGTCACCGGCGCCGCAGAGTCTCGGTCAGCCAGATTCACACCAATCAGTACCAGTACGATAAGTGCCAGCAAAATGATGACCCAACGTCTGGTTTTACTNNACTCATATCGATTGCCCTTTGGCCTCATCAAGTTTCCCTTGCGCCAGTAATAATAAATCACAGACTTCACGGACGGCGCCGCGGCCTCCC
The DNA here is from genome assembly GCA_002377245.1 of Enterobacteriaceae bacterium UBA3516. Lineage (GTDB taxonomy): Bacteria > Pseudomonadota > Gammaproteobacteria > Enterobacterales > Enterobacteriaceae > CBFFRJ01. The sequence continues at coordinate 2,052 of DFPL01000301.1, read as the reverse complement.
GCGATACGCGTGACGTAATCCGCGCGCGGAATCAGCAGCGGATGTGCATCGGCTACGGCGACGCTCAAACCGATCTCCGCCATCACTGGCCAGTCGATCAAATCATCACCCACATAAGCCACCTGCTCAGGTTGCAGGTCAAGCTTGGTTAAAAGCTCACGATAGGCCAACAGTTTGTCTGACTGCCCCTGGTAAAGGTGCGTAATTCCCAGTGTTTCACAACGATCTTCTAACAGTTTAGCTTTTCGCCCGGTAATGATGGCAACCTCAATGTCAGATGTTAACGCACAACGCACACCATACCCATCGCGAACGTTAAAGGCCTTGAGCTCTTCGCCGCTGTTGCCCATATAAATAAGGCCATCAGACAAAACACCGTCAACATCCAGGATCAACAGGCGAATTTTTTCGGCTTTCGCCATGACCTGCGTGCTGACAGGACCGTAGCAGGTCGCAAGCGACGCTCCAACATTACTCATTATCTTATCCTTTTTTATACTACGCCCGCGCGCAGCAAATCATGCATATGTACCACACCCAGCAACAGGTCGCCATCGGCGACCAGGACGGCGGTAATATGGCGGGATTGCATCAAATTCAGGGCTTCTACTGCCAATATATCAGGCCGCACACGTATGCCGCCTGGGGTCATCACATCAGCGATGCCGAGGCTGCGGACGTCTGCTCCCATATCAAACACGCGGCGTAAATCCCCGTCGGTGAAGATACCTTCAATTTTCATCAGATCATCACAGATTACCGTCAGGCCCAGATTTTTACGGGTAATCTCCAGCAGCGCATCGCGGAGTGAGGCCTCTTTGCTTACATGAGGAATTTCATCCCCCGTGTGCATAATATCATTCACGCGTAACAGCAGTTTACGCCCTAACGCCCCGCCGGGATGCGAAAGGGCAAAGTCTTCAGCCGTGAAGCCACGCGCCTTGAGAAGCGCGACGGCTAACGCATCTCCCATGACCAATGCAGCCGTCGTGCTGGAGGTCGGCGCCAGACCGAGCGGACACGCCTCTTTGGGGACTTTCACGCTCAGGTGAATATCCGCCGCTCGCCCCATGCTGCTTTCAGGGCGACTGGTCATGCAAATCAGCAACACTTTTAGCCGTTTTAATACCGGAATGAGCGCAAGAATTTCATTCGATTCACCGGAATTGGAAAGCGCGATAACGATATCCTGCGGGCTTACCATACCGAGATCGCCGTGCGCGGCTTCACCTGGGTGTACAAAGAACGAGGGCGTCCCCGTACTGGCAAAGGTCGCCGCCATCTTTCTGCCAATATGGCCCGACTTCCCCATGCCCATCACAACCACTTTGCCGCTGCAGTAGAAAATTTTCTCGCAGGCGAGTGCAAAGTCCTGATTGATATACTGATCGAGATGCGCCAGACCTTCACGTTCAATGTTAAGAACGTCCCGCCCGGCTTGCTGAAAATCGAACCCAGGTTGCAGATCAATATGCGACATATTTACTCCACCTATCCCATCAAACGTGGCGTTACCCAAAACAACAGCGCCAACCAAATGAAGAAGCCCATAAGCAGCAGAGCACCAAGAGCTCTGCCGGATTGCTGTTTGCGTCGCCAACAGGTGAAGGCAAAGATCACGCTAACCACCAGCATCACGCCATAGTCACGTGAGAAGGCGAGGGGGTTGAATACGCCCGGCGCAATCAGCGCAGGCAGCCCCAGAACCAGAGTGATATTGAAAATATTCGAGCCGATGATGTTGCCAATGGCAATATCGTCCTCACCCTTACGTGCCCCGGCAATGGCGGTGGCAAGCTCGGGCAGGCCCGTCCCAATAGCAATGACGGTCAGGCCAATCGTCAACTCACTCATGGCAAAATAGTTCGCCATTACGGTCGCGTTATCTACCACCATCCTTGTGGCCATGGGCATGATAATTAATGCTACGCCGAGCCACAAGAACGCCACCGACAAGCTACCTTCTCGCGGTAGTTCAGCCAGTTGCTCGCGCGTCAGGCTATCATTGCCCTGACGCTCAGCAAGGCGGGCGATTTTAACAATGAACACCAG
>DFPL01000299.1 GCA_002377245.1 Enterobacteriaceae bacterium UBA3516 | reverse complement strand
CTCTCAGGATAAACGCCATGAACTGGGGGCGGTGGTTGCATTCACAAAGGCCTGGGTGGGGACTCACCATATAGACCGCGGGTTGCTCGTTAAAGAGTGGGCCGCCGGTAAACGTATCTCCGCTATTCAACGCACCGACGCTGGCACAACTGCTGGCGGCGGCATCCCAACCGACCGCAACCCTGATTACATCCACACGCTGGACACGCTGGATATCGAAATTGCTGCGGCAACTCTGCCGATGGACTTCGACATCTACAACATTCCTGGCGGGATCTATCGTCGGGCAAAAGAAATCGTATCCACCAAAGAAAGCCCATTCAAAGAATGGTCTGCGTTCCTGCGTAAGACCCCAGGCATTCTTGATTACTCACGCGCTGCCATCTTTGCGGTGATTCGTACCGCCGCGAACGACCTCTATAAATCCCAGTCCCATATGCAGGTCTGGGTGTGCGCAAACCTGACTGAGACTGACCACGCAAACCCAACCACTGACACACTTGCAGCTGCACGTCAGTTGGACAGCGCCGCAGTGGTTGCCGGAGTTATTCAGGGTACCGAACCAGTTGAGAGCCTGGATAAGTTGGACACTGGATTTGCTGTAGTTGGGAAAATGGCGGTAGAGGCTGCCAGTAAACCTGAGGCGGCGACCACAACAAAATCTGATGTCGCCAACCTCGGCGCAGGCATTTTCTCCATCGACAACCTGATGGGACAACAATCCACCAGCACCACTAAATCACAAGAGGCTGCCGACAATGTGCAGATGGAAACGACTGTCCCGGTCGAAAGCGAAGTTGGTAGCGCGGTATCAGCAGGCCAGAGCGTTGATGAGTCTGGTACAGAAACAGCTCCCCTGACGGCCAAAGAGATTCTGGCTCCGGTCGGCGAAGTTCTCGCAACTGCAATGGCTAAATTTGCCGAAAACGAAGTGGATGATGAAGTTGTCGCCGAGCCGGTACCAGAACTCGAATACCCGGCCTACTTCGAACCAGGCCGCTATGAAGGTCTGCCGAACAACGTCTACCACGGCGCGAACGGCATCAGCAGCACGCAGGTGAAAGACGCCCGTGTCAGCCTGATGTACTTCAACGCGCGCCACGTGGAGAAGACGATCGCTCGCGAACAGTCCAAAGTGCTGGACATGGGGAACCTGGTGCACGGGCTGTCGCTGCAACCGGAAAATCTGGACGCTGAATTCAGCATCGAGCCGATTATCCCTGAAGGGGCATTTACCACCACGGCAACTCTGCGCGAGTTCATCGATGCACACAATGCCAGTCTGGAGCCGCAGTTAAGCGGTGACGACATCAAAGCGCTGCTGGAAGAGTACAACGCAACTCTGCCCGCTCAAGTACCGCTCGGGGCCTCCGCAGAAGAAACCGGGCAGAGCTACATGTCCCTACCAGCAGAATTCCAGCGTATCGAGGCAGATCAAAAGCAAACGGCTGCAGCCATGAAGGCCTACATCAAGGAATACAACGCCACCCTGCCCGCTCCGGTGAAAACCAGTGGCAGCCGTGATGCACTGCTCGAGCAACTGGCGATTATCAACCCTGACCTGGTGGCGCAGGAAGCCCAAAAAACGGCACCGCTTAAAGTGTCCGGTACCAAAGCTGACCTGATTCAGGCGGTGAAGTCCGTGAAACCGGATGCGGTATTCGCTGACGAACTGCTGGATGCTTGGCGCAACAACCCGGATGACAAGATTCTGGTGACCCGCGCGCAGCTGGCGACGGCCCAGGCCATTCAGGATGCCCTGCTGTCACACCCAACTGCCGGTAAGTTCTTAACTCATCCTAACCGCGCTGTTGAGACTAGCTATTTCGGTATCGACGATGAAACCGGTCTGGAAATCCGTGTGCGCCCTGACCTTGAAATTGACATGAGCGGTGTACGCATCGGCGTTGACCTCAAAACCATCAGCATGTGGAACGTCAAGCAGTCTGGCCTGCGGGCGAAGCTGCACCGCGAGATTATCGACCGCGATTACCACCTGAGCGCATCCATGTACATGAATACCGCGGCGCTTGACCAGTTCTTCTGGATTTTCGTCAACAAAGACGAGGGTTACCACTGGATAGCCATCGTCGAGGCCAGCCCGGAACTGATTGAACTGGGCGCACTGGAGTACCAGACCACCATGCGCTCAATCGCTAACGCATTTGACACTGGCGAATGGCCAGCACCGATTGTCGACGATTACGCCGATGAGCTTACTGATTACGACCTGCGCCGCCTTGAAGCGCTGCGTGTGGCATAAGGGGAATGACGATGGAAAATACAAACGTAGTAGTAGCTGACCAGAATGCAGTAGTTAACTCGAACATCGCGCTGTTTGACCCACAGTACCTGAATGCCATCAGCGCTTTCGCTCAGATGATGTCCCAGGGCGTAGCGACAGTACCAAAACACCTGCAAGGGAACGCCGCCGACTGTATGGCCGTCGCGATGCAGGCAGCGCAGTGGAAGATGCACCCGTTCGCCGTCGCCCAGAAAACCCATCTGATTAACGGCGTCCTGGGCTACGAGGCGCAGCTCATTAACGCAGTCATATCGCGTAGCGGAGCGCTGGCCTCGCGCTTTGAATATGAGTGGTACGGACCGTGGGAAAAGGTGATCGGCAAATTTCAGATCCGCAAAGGCGACAAAGGTGAATACCGCATTCCCGGCTGGACGCTTGCTGATGAAGAAGGAATCGGGATCATTATTCGCGCCCGACTGCAGGGCGAAGCTCAACCACGCGAGCTGGATTTATTGCTGGCGCAGGCGCGCGTGCGAAACTCCACCCTGTGGGCGGACGACCCGCGCCAGCAGCTCGCTTATCTCGCAGTTAAGCGCTGGTCGCGCCTTTACTGCCCGGACGTAATTCTCGGGGTGTACACCCCAGATGAACTGGAGGAGCGCACTGAGCGTGAGGTTAACCCTGAGGCAACCCAGCGCATGTCAGTCCAAGAGATTACCGCTGAGGTATCCACCACCACCAGCGCGCAGGAATCCGCAACCAACATCGATGTGATGGCCGACGACTTCCGCGACCGTATCGAGGCTGCGGAAGATGTGGATAACGCCAAAGCGGTGCGTGCTGATATCGAATCGAAAAAATCCATACTCGGCACCGCGCTGTTTACCGAGCTGAAGAACAAAGCCGTAAAACGTTACTACCTGGTGGACTCTCGCAATAAAGTTGAGGCGGCTATCAACTCCCTGCCGAACCCTGGCGAACCGGGCGCCACTGAGCGATTTTCCGAAGCCGAAAAAATTCTGGCATCGGCCAAACGTCACTTGGGCGATGAGCTGTACGAAAAATACAGCGTCAATCTGCTGGATCTGAAACCGGAATACTTGGGCTAAGGGATACAAACCCTCCCATGCCGAGGAGGAACTATGGACTGGAGTATTGAAGAGCTTGAGATCCTGGCGCGGAACAACAACAAAGTGGTTGCCGAACTGACCGGGCGCAGCGTGGAAGAGGTGGCCGAGCGCCGTCTACTGCGAAATATCGAGGCTAACTGCTGGGATAAATACGACCCGGAGCGTACAGCATGAAACCGGACGCTATCGACTTTGCCAACGAACTTGCGCAGATGCGCGTTGACCAGACAGTGGCCAGCATGCGCATCAACCGTAATGCGGTATCAGCTACTCACTGCGAGGAATGCGGAGAGGATATCCCGGAACCGCGTCGCATCGCCGTTCCCGGTTGCCGGATGTGCGCTGAGTGCCAGGGCATTACTGAAAAACTGAACAAACATCGTCGTTGAATTAATCGGCCCCGGCAGGGGCCAGGAGAGCGGTATGCACAAAGTAGCAATTCAACCGGTTCTGGTTAACCGGGAAAACGTTCAGGCGATGTTGGGTGGGATTTCACGCACAACGTTCTGGAGGAAACGCCAGGCTTGGGAGAAAAGCGGTACGCCCTTCCCTCCACCAGCACCGGGAACGAACCCTGGTAAAGGTGGAGAGCAGTACCGCTATTGCGATGTGATGCGATTTTTTGCCGATCAGGGATTGGTAGAGCCAACGCAGGAGTGAATATGAGCAGCCAGTTTTTCAACTGCCTCCTGCTGCTCTCTCAAGTAATCGTGCTGGTCATAGACGGCGAGGACGCCCGCAAGTTTGTGACCCAGCACCTTTTCAGAGACATGGGGAAGGATCCTCAGCTCACTCATTTTGGTTTTAGCGGTGCGACGGAGGTCATGAATAGACCAGTGCGGTATGTCCAGATCATCGCGTAACTGTGCAGCCAGGTTAAGCAGCACTCCGGCAGCCATTGGCCTATCTTCTTTCTTCGCTGCAGGTGGGAAGACCTGACGAAAATCAGGATAAAGCGCAAATGCCTTCTTCAGTAACTCAACCGCTTCCTGAGACAGTCCTCTCACAAAAGGTTCACGCGTTTTTGAACTCGTTTCCGGCACATTCCAGACACCGCTATCAAGATCGAACTCATCCTTTTTCGCCAGGCGCATTTCAACTCCACGGCACGCTGTAAGCAGCAGTAGTTTTAGCATCAGCTTATTTTGCTCTGTGATGGTCGATGCTTCTACCGCTAACCAGAACGCCCCAATTTCCTTGTCGTTGAAAACTCTCTTCCCGGTCTTAACCGGTTTACCAACATCCATCACACGAAGATCGGCAACGGGGTTTGAACGAATCAGCCCGGCGCGGATGCAGTAAGAGAAAATGGTTTTCATCCGAGAAAGAACTTCACCGGCAAACGTCTCTGCGCCATTCTCACGCATGCGAGCGAATACGGGCTGCCAGTGGGATACGACCATATCCTCAACGACCATTGAGCCAACCTGGCTCACCACGTGCCTTTCAAGTGCGCGCTTCCAGTGATCGTGTTTAACGAGCCTTTTTGCAGGTGCACTATCAAGCCAGGCATTGACACATGCCTCTACGGTTGGAGAAGTTCTCTGCTGGTCGAGGTGCATTTCACGGAAAGTGATTGGATCTTTCCCGGTACCGAGAATCTTCCTTGCTTCTGCTGCTGCTTCCCTGGCCTCCTTCAATGACAGGTCATCATATTGACCCAGCGTCATGCGCCTTGGCTTGCCATTGAACTGATAGCGAAACTGAAAGACGATCATGCCCGCAGGTGTCACACGAACAGACAGACCATTCGCGTCAGACAGCTCATAACGCTTTTCGCAGGGCTTCCCTTTTATCTTTCTCAGCTTCGCATCGGTAAGCATTGTCGTTCCTGAATGTGTACATCACTATGTACAAAAAATACGTGGCACAAAGACGCACGGACAGAAACGAAGTGAAACACCCAAGCGGTTAAAAGTCAAAGATGATGAGGTCTAGAGAGGAGAAATTGAAACGGGGTGAAATCAGGAGAAACATCGTATGTGTCTTACACGTAAGATCACATACGAAGTAAATATTTAGGTGTTAACAATCAATTACGCCGCCATCTAACCAACAATTGCTAAATTGGTGCGTAATGGTTTACGCAAATGCCTGCCCTGCGGGCGTTTTTTACATTTGGTAGAGGGATGGTAACACTATTAAAAGCGGGAATGCACCTGTGAGTGAGATATTGGTTCAATTCAGATTTTTTCAAGTGGGTGGAAAAAACATTAGGTTTCGTAGCCCAATGCTTTGATCACTTCGGCCATCGCCTGCCGCGTTAATTCAGTACGCTGCACTTTCTGATTAGCCAACATCGTGCGCACCATGCCGGCAATCACAATGTGTTTGGGCTCCTGCCCAAGGTCGCGCATTTCGAGCACGATTTTGCCAACAACCCGGCACATTTCTTCATATAACTCGGCATCTTTGGCTTTTCCCATTCATTCCTCCTGCGGGTTGACCCCTTTTTTAATAGATTGCCGTTCTGGCGTGCCTCTTCAATAATGCAGAGTGAACGGACGAAGACGTTATTTACTATAAGGAAATCGCCATGTCATTTACACCAAAAGAACGTGATGCCCTTCTCGCTTGCACAGGCGTCGGCCCGAAAGTGGTAGAAAGACTCGAACAGATGGGATTCAGTTCATTGCAACAGCTACGCGAAGCGAGTGTTGAGGAGATTGTTGCTCAAGGGGCCGCCCTGGTCGGTTCAACGTGCTGGAAAAACAGCCCACAGGCGAAAGCTGCCATTCAGAACGTGATCGCCCTTGCGCAATCTCAGCAGGAATGAGGGTAGTTTCAGGTAATAAGGGCCGGCGAACCCGGCCCAAAGGCATTACATCTTATAACCCAGCGTAACCGTCGTACGACGATCGGTATGCTCTGGCGCCGTTGACGGCGGCTGAGAGTTCCAGGTCAGGTTGTAAGCCACCTTCAGACCGAAATGTGAGTTAATGGCCACATTCAGGGCGGTCTCAGAGTTAATCGTGGTGTCTTCGGAGCCAAACACCGAAACACCCTGCGTGAATTTGGTGGTGTCGGTCATCTGCCATGCATAGGTACCAGACGCATAACCCAGACCCTGCGTTTCGCTATCACCATCGGTGAATTCGTCATAACGTACACCCGGACCGAATTCAAAACGGAAGCTATGCACCGGACCGTTAAGGAACTGTCGACCGTAACCCGCAGTGACCACGTCGCGTTGACGGTAACCGTTGTAGCGATCGGTCAACCAGCTCGCCTGACCAAACAGATAGTCATAATCGGTCAAGTTGTAACGGCTACGACCACCCACTGAGTATTTCTCGGAAGAGCGTTCATCGTTGGCAGAGGTGTTACTGGCGGTTCCCCACAGAGACCATGCAGTCGCGGAACCGTACCACGTCAACGTAGAGTCGGCGGTTAAAGAAGAACTTGTGGTATTTCCTGACTGGGCCAGATAGCCCCCGTTCAAATTACCTTCAAACGGTTTTTTAGCAGTTGATGGGTCATCCATGACAGTAAATACGGTGTCATCAGCGGCAGCATTCATGGACGCAAGCACGCCTCCCGCAAGAAGAACCAGCGCGGGTACTGTCTTTAAAAGCTTCATTTGGTGTCTCTAAAAATACATAACAAGGTTATGCGCTAATTTTGCGCGCGCCAATGTTAATACTATCCGTTGATAAAGACGATGAAATTTCGCTGTATTTATCCACTTTGCTGACCGCATTTCGGGCCGCTTTTATGTCTGTCTGAAGCCTGTCGTCAGGTCGCTTCTCCCCGTTGAATAGCTGCTTTCTTTGCCATTCGCATAAAAGACTAACAAAAGTCATAAGAGTAAACAAAATCAAACCCAGATGACTTAATAAAGATTAAATAATGATTCAATTTAACACTGACATTAGTCATGGAATTGAGACTTAAATAGACTTAACCTTTACTGCACCCACCCATAGGACTGGCTATCTTTTTTTATTTGAGGTCTCGTTTGAATGTTCATTCTCATTATTATCATGGTGTTAATGCTTATTACGTTCGGTGTTTTCGCACTGATGATGATAAAAACTCAGCAATCGTTAAAAAAACTGAATGCTGAACTGCACGACCGTTATTCGCTTCTTTGGGCGGATTACACCCGACGGGGGCAACGTATCAGCTTATATGAAGCGGGAATGACCAAAGAGAGTGTCGATGCACTCGACAGGCAAGTCATGGCACGGGCGAAAAAGTTTGCGATAAATGACGCGCCGGCCGACGTTTAAACCAGTAAGTAAGACGACTGCCCCGTGCCATTTCGGATTAACCGCAGCACTGCTGCATTCCCTCTGGCGATGCCGAAATCCCGTTATGGGTCGTTGAGTCTGTTGCCATCTGCGTCAGGGATGCCAGGCTTAAGCCATCCACAATAAAAGGAGATTAGCATGGTCAATATCTATACCCTGACGCTCGCCCCCTCCCTGGATAGCGCCACCCTGACGCCGCATATCTACCCCGAAGGTAAGTTACGCTGCACCGCCCCGGTCTTTGAACCCGGCGGAGGCGGCATTAATGTTGCGCGGGCGATTACCCATCTTGGCGGAAAAGCAACGGCAATTTTTCCTGCTGGCGGCGCAACGGGCGAGCACCTTGTGGCCCTGCTGGCCGATGAGCAGGTCGCCACTCAAAGCGTAGAAAGCCATGACTGGACCCGGCAAAACCTGCATGTGCATGTTGAAGCGAGTGGTGAACAGTATCGGTTCGTTATGCCGGGCGCCTCGCTGAGTGCTGATGAATTCCGTAGGCTGGAAGAGAAGGTGCTGGCGATTGAGAGTGGCTCGCTGTTAGTTACCAGCGGCAGCCTGCCGCCAGGTGTTGAATTAGCTAAATTGACGCAACTGCTGGCTGCGGCTCAAGACAAGGGCATCCGCTGTATCGTTGACAGCTCCGGCGACGCTCTGGCAGCGGCGCTCGAACTTGGCAACATCGAACTGGTGAAGCCAAACCAGAAAGAGCTCAGCGCGCTGGTAGGGCGTGAATTGACGCAGCCGGATGATGTGCGTAAAGCCGCGCAGGAGATTGTCCACGCCGGAAAAGCCTTGCGGGTTGTCGTCTCCCTGGGGCCACAAGGCGCGCTCGCCGTTGATGCGCAGCAGTGCGTCCAGGTGGTGCCGCCGCCAATGAAAAGCCAGAGTACGGTAGGTGCCGGTGACAGCATGGTCGGTGCGATGACCTTAAAGCTGGCAGAAGGTGCCCCCCTGGAGGACATGGTCCGCTACGGGGTGGCCGCCGGGAGTGCGGCGACCATTAATCAAGGCACGCGATTGTGCGCGCGCGACGATACGCAAAAAATTTACGCTTACCTTTCACAACGCTGATCTCCGCCCTTCACCATAACGGTGAAGGGCTCTCCTCCTTCGACAAGAGTCGACAAATTCCCCTCGCAGACTATGCTAAAAAAACTTGGCATAACAATGAGGTGAATTATGAGCAGCGGTGAGATTACGCGCTATGTTGTCACAGTCTCTTTTCACGAACAGAGCCTGACTGAAATCAATGAGCTGAATAACCAGTTCACCCGTGCAGGATTCCTGCTGACCTTGACCGACGACGAGGGCAAAGTGCACGATCTGGGCACAAACACCTTCGGCCTCATTAGTCCGCTCAGCGAGCAGGACGTTCAGGCACTCGCACAGGGTCTGGCAGAGGGTGCCATCAACGAAACCCCCGAGGTAACGGTCTCTACCTGGGAAATTTGGCATCAGGATCATCAACAATAAGTGCCCTCTCACGCATTTCCCGCCCACAGGTGTGCGTTAGTTCGAGTTTTTTCATAGCAGTAGTGCGCTAACCTAATGATCTGGCTGACAACATGGGAGACACATGATGTGGCAAGCAATTAGTCGTCTGTTAAGCGAACAACTAGGCGAAGGGGTGATCGAACAGCGTGACGAGTTGCCGGGTGGAGAAATCCATGCCGCATGGCACCTGCGTTATGGTGGCCGTGAACTCTTCGTGAAATGCGATGAACGCGAACTTCTGCCCATTTTTACAGCGGAAGCCGATCAACTTGAACTCCTCTCCCGGAGTAATACGGTCCGCGTGCCGAAAGTCTGGGCGGTTGGCAGCGACCGTGACTACTGCTTTCTGGTAATGGAATATTTGCCGGCCCGGCCTCTGGATGCACACAGTGCTTTTTTGCTCGGCCAGCAGCTTGCTCGCTTACATGAATGGAGCGATCAGCCGCAGTTTGGTCTCGATTTTGACAACGATCTCTCAACCACGCCACAGCCCAATGCCTGGCAGCGCCGTTGGTCAACCTTCTTCGCTGAACAACGCATTGGCTGGCAGCTTGAACTGGCCGCCGAAAAAGGGCTGGAATTCGGCAACATCGATGCCATCGTTGAGCATATTCAGCAGCGCCTGTCCACGCATCAACCCCAACCCTCACTGCTCCACGGCGATTTATGGTCAGCAAACTGCGCGCTGGGTCCGGATGGTCCCTACATCTACGATCCTGCCTGTTACTGGGGAGACAGAGAGTGTGATCTGGCGATGCTGCCGCTGCACCCCGATCAACCGCCGCAGATTTATGATGGTTATCAGTCAGTGTGCCCGTTACCGGGAGATTTTCTCGACAGACAGCCCGTTTACCAGCTTTATACGCTGTTTAACCGGGCGATTTTGTTTGGTGGACACCATCTGGTCACGGCGCAAAAAGCCCTCGAACGGGTGCTTGCCGCATAATACGCCTGATGAGATAAAGAGAGGGGCCACCGCTGCGGTGGCCTCTCTCTTTACAGAAAACCGAGCAGTGAAAAGAAGAAGTAACCCGCAACAATAATAATGACTGGCAGGACATAGAGCGGAAAAATTTGCAGGAAGAGAGTGTGACGCGGAACGACAATCCGTTCTTCAATTTGCGCACGGGACAATCCTTCTGGCCCCTTCGCCTTTTCAAGAATCAATTGGTCCTCAATACCTTCACGCAGGAAGCGGGTCTGTCGACTCATTCGCGCCCCGGAAGCCTGCAAGGCAAGACCGACAAAAATCAGCGCAAAAATCACCCAGAAACCAATATTCAGCTGTTGGTGGAAGTTGGGTGTCGGTGAATTAAACCAGAAAAGATTAAGAAACGGCGTGTTAAATCGGACCATCTCAATAATGACATGCGCGAAATCCAGCATTACCGCATTGATGCCCGCCTGTTTTTCACTGTGGTCGTACATAAACTTCAATACGGAAATAATTGTAGAAATAACGGACGGAATAAAAATAACCCATCCCAGAACGCGTTTTAGTACGGCAATGCGTCCAGCTTGTTGATACGTCATGGATTCCCCTTTTCAGACGTTCTGCGTTGCGCCTAAGTCTACCTGCTCAGATTCATTTTCGCCTGATCTTTAAAGACGGTATGATGGCATCTTAACCATTATGAACATTTTCCCCCCGATTCAACGTCAAAGAGAGGTGTTATGTCTGCCCAACGACAAATTCTTGCTGCCATTTTCGATATGGATGGATTAATTATGGACTCAGAACCGCTCTGGGATCGTGCTGAACTGGATGTCATGGCAAGCCTGGGGGTAGATATCACCCGCCGCGATGAACTGCCAGATCTGTTGGGTCTGCGTATTGATGTCGTGGTCGGCCTGTGGTTTGCCCAACAGCCCTGGAACGGCCCGAGTTGCGAAGAGGTCACGGCACGTATCATCAGCCGTGCTATTTCGCTGGTTGAAGAAGAGCGTCCCTTGCTGCCAGGCGCGCGTGAAGCCGTTGCGTTGTGCAAAGCAAACGGCTTGCTGGTGGGGCTGGCCTCTGCGTCACCGTTGCATATGCTGGAAAAGGTTCTGACCATGTTTGACTTGCGCGACCAGTTTGATGCCCTGGCGTCGGCAGAAAAACTGCCTTATAGCAAACCGCACCCGCAGGTTTACCTGGACTGCGCGGCCAAACTGGGCGTGGATCCCCTCACCTGCGTTGCGCTGGAAGACTCCACCAATGGCATGATTGCCAGTAAGGCCGCGCGCATGCGTTCTATTGTGGTCCCTGCGGAAGAAAACCGTGAGGATCCACGCTATGCACTCGCCGATGTGAAGCTGACCAGCCTGAATGCGCTGACTGTCACACATCTTCTGGGTTAATTATCCGCCGGAGGTGACGTAGCTCACCTCCTGTTTATATTTTTTGAAACATGATTTCATTTTATTTGTGTTTCTGCCATTCTCCCCCTATCCTCTTCTCATGCAATGCGAGAACACCATAACGGGGGAACAATGATTCTGGATGCTTTTCAACTGACCCACAAAGTTGCCATTGTCACCGGCTGTGATACCGGGCTGGGACAGGGTATGGCGCTTGGCCTGGCTGAGGCGGGGTGCGATATCGTTGGCGTCGGTCGTAAAACGCCGCATGAAACTGCCGAGAAGATTACCCGGCTCGGACGACGTTTTCTGGCTATTCAGGCCGATCTGAGCAAACAAGATGCCATAGATGACATTGTTAGCCAGACTGTTTCAAAAATGGGCCGCATTGATATTCTGCTTAATAATGCCGGAACGATCCGTCGATGCGATGCCATTGATTTCAGCGAAAAAGACTGGGATGAGGTGATGGATCTTAACCTGAAAACGGTCTTTTTCCTGTCTCAGGCCGTTGCCCGGCAATTTATTGCGCAGGCTGAGGGCGGAAAAATCATCAACATTGCCTCTATGCTCTCCTTCCAGGGTGGCATCCGCGTACCGTCTTACACTGCCTCTAAAAGCGGCGTGATGGGTGTGACGCGATTGATGGCGAACGAATGGGCTAAACACAACATTAATGTTAATGCGATAGCTCCGGGTTACATGGCGACCAACAATACTCAACAACTACGGGCAGATGAACAACGTAGCGCGGAAATT
>DFPL01000070.1 GCA_002377245.1 Enterobacteriaceae bacterium UBA3516 | reverse complement strand
GGGCGAGGGGACCGCTCGTGCTCGCATTTTTTCTGGGGATCGCTCAGCCCTCAAGGGAGAGGGGACCGATCGTGTTCCAACTTAAACAACTGAATCACTCAAACCGATATGCCACCGACAGCCCCACCCCATAATTTCGTCCCGGGGCTGGCTCGTAATAACGCCCATTCGACTCATTCACAATCACTGAACCGACGTACTCACGATCGAACAGGTTATCTACACGGCCAAACAGATCCATACCCCAGTTACCGTAGTTAAATTTGTACCCGGTGTTCAGACCGACCACCGTCCAGGAGGGGGCAATGGCCGTATTTTCATCGTCGGCCGCGATATTGCTCAGATAACGAATATCCGCCCCGGCGTACCAACCCTCTTCCGGCACATAACCCAATGAGGCAAAGCCCATATTGCGGGCAATTCCCGGAATACGATTGCCGTTGCAGTCACTGTCGTTACAGACATCATCGCTGCGGTAGGTGGCATCGAGGTAAGTCCAGGCGACTTTCGCCCGCCAGTTACCAGCAAACTGCTGATCGAGCGACAGTTCCGCTCCCTGACGACGGGTTTTACCGGCATTTTTATAGGTCGTGCGGCCACCGCTGCTGGTATCCGTAACCAGTTCGTTGTCCGTGTCGGTACGGAACAGCGCCGCACTCAGCAAGCCATTACCGATTCGGGTTTTGCTGCCAATCTCTACCGTGTCGCTGGTTGCAGGTTTCAGACCGAAGTTCAGCCCGCTCTGACCGTTGGAGCGGTAAGAGAGTTCGTTAATGGTCGGCGTTTCAAAGCCACGTCCGGCTGCGGCATACAGGTTCCAGCTATCGGTCACCGCATACTTCAGTGAACCCGCCGGCAGCCATTTATGATAATTCGCTTCGCCACTGTCATCGCCATTGGTGGCGGTGATATAGCGATCGTTGGAGTCAAACCAGACGTTGCTGTAGCGTACTCCCGCATCCAGTGACAGCTTCGACGTGAGCTGCCAGCTGGTTTGCAGATAAGGGTCGACGTTCCACATCAGGTTACGTTCGTTGCGGCGTAAATGACCTTCGCGGCCATAATCCGGCGCACCGTTGACCATCACGAAGTTTTCAAAGCCTTTGCGCTGCTCGCTCATGTTTTCATAATTCAGGCCCCCGGTCACGGTTACCGGAATAACCAGCTCACCGCGATGGGTCCAGCGGGTATCAATGCCCTGATAGTGACGCGTCAGGTCGATAACGCCCCCGGCATGCGTTGGATTCAACTGTGGCGCACGAGGAATCGACTGGAACTGCGTGGTTTCGCGCTCTCCGGCGTACATCGTGACGCTAAAGTCATCCTGCTCGCTGAACTGACGATCGTAACGCAGCCCGGCCTGCGTCTGTTTTACCGTTTTACGGGTGTTGTATTGCTCAGCCCGAGGAGACTGGCGAGGGTTATCGCGCCATTCGTCGCGCGTCAGTCCGCCCGGATCGTTCGCTTTGATGTCGACACTATTAAACATCAGCGTCAGCTTGCTGACCTCGTCAATACGCACGCCCAATTTTGCATTGGCCAGATTTTTACGGGCCTCGCTGCGGTCGCGGTAGCCGTGCGTCGTGAAACGGGTGGTAGAAACGGTGTAATCCACATCACCTGGTTGTGTGCCGTCACCGACCGCACCTGTGGCTTTGGTGCCATAGCGCCAGCTTCCGTAACTGCCGTAATAACTGCTGGCTTCGAGCGTGGTTGGCTGGCGTCCGGTTTCGGTTTTCACATTCACCACGCCACCCGACGCATTGCCATAGAGAGCAGAGAAGGGGCCGCGTAACACTTCAACACTGTCCACGCTGTTGAGATCGATATTCGATGTCTGACCCTGACCATCCGGCATGGTGGCGGGAATGCCATCAACATAAAGACGAATACCGCGAACGCCGTAGGTCGAGCGCGAACCAAAGCCGCGAATAGAGAGCTGGAGATCCTGGGCGTAGTTCTGACGATTCTGTACCTGGAGTCCCGGCACGCTCGACAGTGATTCCGAAAGATTAATCTGCGGCGTCGCGTGACGCATATCCTCGCCGTTGACCACGCTGACGGCGGCTGGCGTGTCCAGCTCAGAGACGCCTTCGGGAGCAGCGCTGACGATCATCGTCTGTTCGTTGTCCGCGGCCCACACGGCAGGGGAAAGTAAAACAGGCAGGAGAAGCGCAATTCTTGAAACAGCGAAAGTATTCATGTGTAAACCAGGTTAAGAGACGAACCAAATGGAACATGTCGGTAATGTTAATGTTTTAAACAAAATATGAAAACTTAAACGGCACATTACGTTAATACAAAGTGTAGGAAAAAAGGAGAAGGGTAAAGGAAGTGTAATTTACTCTCCACATTGCGACTCATAATGATTACTATTCTCAGTTACAAGGCGATGCCATGACGTCGTCGAAAGGACAGCATGTGAAACAGCAATAAACGTAATAACGCCATTATCAAAGGGAGTCGTCATGTCTTTACGTCATTTATGCACACCGCGTCTGCGTGGTTCTCTGTTACTCGGATCTTTGCTGTTTGCGGGGACCTTCAGCGCTCAGGCGGCAGACGAGATGCTGCGCAAAGCGGTGGGCAAAGGTGCCTATGAGATGGCATACAGCCAACAGGAAAATGCGTTGTGGGTTGCCACTTCACAAAGCCGCAAACTGGACAAGGGTGGGGTGGTTTACCGTCTGGATCCGGTGTCGCTTGAAGTGACTCAGGTCATTCATAATGATCTGAAACCGTTTGGCGCGACCATTAACAATCGTACGCAAACGCTTTGGTTTGGTAATACCACCAACAGTGCCGTCACCGCGGTTGATGCCAAAACCGGTGAGGTAAAAGGCCGCCTGGTGCTGGATGATCGTAAACGCAGTGAAACTGTGCGCCCGCTGCAACCGCGCCAGTTAGCGGTGGATGAAGCGACTAACACCGTTTACATCACCGGCATCGGTAAAGAGAGCGTCGTATGGGTCGTGGACGGTGAGTCGATGAAACTGAAAGCGACCATTGCCAATACCGGCACCTTCAGTACGGGACTTGCCGTGGATTCGTCAGCCAAACGCCTGTACAGCACCAACGCTGACGGTGAACTGGTGACTATCGATACCGCCACTAATAGCGTCTTAAGCCGTAAAAAACTGCAGGATGATGGCAAAGAGCACTTCTACCTGAACCTCAGCCTTGATACCGCCGGTCACCGTGCTTTTATTACGGACTCTAAAGCGCCAGAGGTGCTGGTCGTGGATATTCGCGATGGCAAAGTGCTGGAGAAAGTGGCCGTGCCTGAGTCTCTGGCGGTGCTGTTTAACCCAACCCGCAATGAAGCCTATGTGACGCATCGCAAAGCCGGTAAGGTCAGCGTAATTGACGCTAAGACCTATAAAGTGGTGAAAACTTTCGATACGCCGACTTACCCGAACAGCCTGGTGCTCTCCCCGGATGGTAAGACGCTGTATGTCAGCGTGAAGCAGGCCTCCACCAAGGAGAAAGAGGCAACCGATCCTGATGACGTGATTCGCATAGCGCTGTAAATCACATCCATAAAAAAAGCCAGCCGGTGAAGACCTGGCTGGCTTTTTTGTAATGAATGAGAAGCGCTTAAGCACGATGTGAACAGGCAAGTCGGACCCCTGCGGCACGGGTAATTTCAGTGATGGTGGTTATGGTTGGATTGCCATGTTCTGAAAGCGCTCGATAAATATGTTGGCGAGCGAGTCCTGATTTGCGAGAAATTTCGCTAACGCCTCCTCGTGCTTCAATGACGTGACGAAGAGCAATCAGAAATGCAGGTACCCCTCCCGGCTCATAAATCTCTTCAAGGGCCATTTGCAAATACATTTCTGCATAGGCCGGGTTATCCCGAAACTCTTCAATCATGGCCTCATCATGATCAACAAACGGGGGAAATGTAGACGCTTCATTTATCTTTTTCTTAGACTCAGTCATCATTTTTCCTCGCTTCATAGTCTCTCAAGTAATCAACGGCATTGTTTAAATCGCTCTGCTGCGATTTTTTGTCACCGCCCACGAGTAAAAGGATCATTGTGCCATTTCTCACCGAATAATAGACGCGATAGCCAGGCCCATAGTTAATACGAAGCGCCCAAACACCATCGCGTTCAAACTTATGATCGCCGAAGTTTCCTGCCCGCGCCCGGTTTATGCAAATATCGATTTTTGCGGCTGCACGAATATCTTTCTTCTGTAACAACCTCATCCATTCCGCATACGGGACGTTTCCGTCACGCTTTTGATAACGCACCGTTATATAAGGCATTCCCTGGCCCTGTGCATAAGATTAGCCGATAATTGTCGCTTATAAAAGACAGCATAACAAACTATTGCAGTGCATTTAGGGGGAGTATCAGAATAGTGCCTGGACGAGGCAAAAAAAAGCCAGCCGGTGAAGACCTGGCTGGCTTTTTTGTGACATTAAACGCCGTTAATTATTTTGCGGTTTCTTCTACCAGCGGGGCATCTGCGGCAGGGCCCGCCTGAGCAACCGGTGCGGTGCTGTGGATAGCGGCAACGCGTTTACGCACGCCGAACCAGCCGACAACCAGCAGAATCACCAGTACCGGAAGACAGCCGATGGTCAGGGTGCCGTTCGGGTAGTCAAACGCCATCAGAACCAACACGCTGAACAGGAACAGCAGAGTCAACCAGGAGGTGAACGGTGCACCCGGCATCTTAAAGCTCACTTCCGCCGCGCGACCTTCTTTAATGGCTTTACGCAGACACATCTGGCAGACCACGATAAAGGCCCAAGAGGCAATGATGCCAACGGACGCCTGGTTCAGAACAATTTCAAACACCTGAGCAGGTACCAGATAGTTCAGGAACACGCCCACCACATAGACCGCCAGCGTCGCGAGAATGCCTGCATAGGGCACATGCTGTTTGCTCATTTTGGACATGAACTTCGGCGCAGAACCCCCCATCGACATTGAGCGCAGGATACGTCCGGTGCAGTAAAGGCCTGAGTTCAGGCTGGAGAGCGCAGCGGTCAGTACCACGATGTTCATCACATCGCCCATGTACGGCACGCCCAGTTTAGAGAAGAAGGTCACGAAGGGGCTCTGACCTGGCTGATACGCCATCCACGGCAGCAGCAGAACCAGCAGCACAACGGAACCGACATAGAACAGGCCAATACGCCAGATGACGCTGTTAATCGCTCTCGGTACGGTTTTTTCCGGGTCTTTACATTCCCCGGCGGCCGTACCAACAAATTCAATGGAGGCGAAAGCGAAGACCACACCCTGGATTAACACCAGCGCGGGCAGCAGACCATGCGGGAAGAAACCGCCGTTATCGGTGATGAGATGGAAACCGGTGGCATTGCCATCCAGCGGTTTACCGGAGCCGAGGAAAATCGTGCCGACCACCAGGAATGCAACAATCGCCAGCACTTTCACCAGGGCGAACCAGAACTCCATTTCGGCAAACCACTTCACGCCGATCATGTTCATGGTGCCGACAATGGCCAACGCACCCAGTGCAAAGACCCATTGTGGAACATCACCAAAGGCACCCCAATAGTGCATATATAACGCAACGGCGGTGATATCCACGATACCGGTCATCGCCCAGTTGACGAAATACATCCAGCCCGCCACATAGGCGGCTTTCTCGCCCAGAAACTCACGGGCGTAGGAGACGAAGCTACCACTGGAAGGGCGGTGTAAAACCAGTTCGCCCAGCGCACGTAAAATAAAGAAGGAGAAAATACCGCAGACCAGATAAACGATAGCCAGTGACGGCCCCGCCATCTGTAGACGCGCGCCTGCGCCTAAAAATAACCCTGTGCCAATTGCACCGCCGATGGCAATCATCTGCACCTGGCGGTTACCCATTGCTTTGTTGTAACCCTCTTCATGAGAGTTTAACCAACGTCGTTTCGCGGCCTGATGTTCCGCCGCGTTATGCTCGGTTTTTTTCATTATGTACCTGTTGACCTGTCTGAACCTTTTGGGAATTCCTCGCCCCCGACAGCGCGAAAACCAAACGTTTGCCCCGCCGGGAAAGTGCTCTGTCCTTTCAATCATTCTACGTATGAATAAGACAAAACATGGCGCAGCATCCTACCCGCAATTTTTTACCGACGCAAAAGATACCCGATGAAAAACCGATGATGATAAGTCGAAATTGTGAAGTCGCCAGCAGTCAGTAGATTAAGCGATTACGCAGGGTAAAATTCCCCGCAGAATTGACTAAATATGCCCTGGAGAGGCGTAAGTTCGGGCATCACCGGGCAAACAGGGATAAGGCAAACCATAAAGAATAATGATGCT
This sequence comes from Enterobacteriaceae bacterium UBA3516, assembly GCA_002377245.1. GTDB lineage: Bacteria > Pseudomonadota > Gammaproteobacteria > Enterobacterales > Enterobacteriaceae > CBFFRJ01. Next base: position 7,359 of record DFPL01000070.1, on the reverse strand, counting down.
GCCAGCGCGTAGGGCGTGACTTTGCAAATTTTTTGCTTATTTAATGTAAATTAATTGTTTCACAAAGGACGATGCGGCTCTCAATAATGCCCTCTATCGTAACCAACCTGAGTTCCCTGCATGTCCTATCGTTTGAGTTTGCTGGATAAAAGTCCCATCGCGGAAAACGACACCGCGCAGAGCGCCCTGGCGCGCACGCTCTTGCTCGCGCAACACGCTGAACAAGGAGGGTTTCATCGCTTCTGGATTGCCGAACATCATAATTCTCCCCAGCTTGCCAGCCCCTCACCGGAAATCATCATCGCCTGGATAGCGGCGCAAACCCAACGCATTCGGGTCGGATCCGGAGGCGTGATGTTGCAACATTACAGCCCCTATAAGGTGGCAGAAAATTTCAATGTTCTCTCTTCACTGGCACCAGGGCGCATTGACATCGGCATTGGTAAAGCGCCGGGAGGGTTACCTCTCTCCACCCAGGCGTTACAGCGTGGCCTCCATAGTGATGAAAAGGGAAACTTTGCTGAACAGTTAAGTGAACTGGATGGCTGGCTGAAAAGCACTTCAATAAATGCGGACGCTGAATCGCTGGCGGCGACGCCTGTTCCTGAGCTGAGCGCTGAACGCTTTCTGCTGGGTGCAAGTCTGGACAGCGCACGTCTGGCGGCCACGCTCGACTGGAACTTTGTCTTTGCCGCGCATCTTAACGGCGACAAGGTTTTGTTGCGTGACGTTGTCACTGAATGGCGGAATCGCAGTCAGCGCGATCTGATTGTGGCGGTGCAGGTCATTGCCGCAGAGACAGAAAGCGAGGCTGAGCGTCTGGCGCAGCAGGTCGAAATCTGGGGCGTAGAACTGGAAAACGGGCAGCGGGTGAGCGTGTCCAGCGAAGCCCAGGCGCAGGCCTTTGCGCGTCAGGCGGGCAGCCCGGCGGTGCGCATTTTCCGCCGGGAGCCGTCGCTCATCAAGGGTACAGCCAAAACCGTGCTGGCGGGGCTGGATGCACTGGCAGATGCGTTCGGCATCGACGAATTTATTCTGGATAACCCACTGGTGGAATCGCCTGCGCGTCTTACCTCTTTAAAGCTACTGGCTGAAGCCTGGACACAAACCCAGCGGATTCAGGAGGGGGTGCAATGAGTTTCGCACAACAGTTAATCGACTGGCGGCGCGAGCTGCACCAGTACCCTGAGCTCTCATTACAGGAGTTTGAAACCACCCGTCGCGTGCGTCAGTGGCTGGAAGAGGCCGGGCTACGTTTTGTCCCTGTCTCTCTGCCCACGGGTGTCGTCGTTGAAGTGGGGCAAGGCGAGAAAATCATTGCCCTGCGCGCCGATATTGACGCATTGCCTATCGACGAAGCGGTGGATGTCCCCTTTGCTTCACGCAACAAGGGCGTGATGCACGCCTGCGGGCATGATATTCACACCAGCGTGATGCTGGGAGCCGCGCTGCTGCTGAAAGAGAAAGAGGCGCAACTTCCGGGCAAAGTGCGCATTTTATTCCAGCCTGCGGAAGAGAACTTTGGCGGCGCAAAACGACTTATTGCGGCCGGTGCGCTGGAGAACGTCAGCGCGATCTTTGGCATGCACAACGAACCGGGTTTACCTGTTGGTGCCTTTGCTACCCGCGGCGGGCCGTTCTACGCCAACGTCGATCGCCTGGTGATTGAGGTCAACGGCAAAGGCGCACATGCTGCCCGACCACAGGAGGGGATCGACGCCATCGTGGTCGCCAGTCAACTGGTGGTGGCTCTGCAAACCGTAGCCAGTCGCAGCGTGGACACGCTCGATTCTGTTGTACTCAGCGTGACCCGCATTCTCGGCGGCAATACCTGGAACGTGCTGCCAGAAAAGGTTGAACTGGAAGGCACGTTACGCACCCATCGCCAGGACGTTCGGGAACATGTTAAGGCACGGGTCAACGCTATCGCCGCAGGACTGGCGCAGGCGTTCAATGCCGATATTCAGGTGCACTGGCATGCCGGGCCATCCGCATTAGTCAATGATGCGCAATGGGCGGCTTTTGCCCGCGACGTCGCCGACTGGCATGGCTATCAAACCAAAGAGGCCGACCTGCACATGGGGGGGGAGGATTTTGCCGTCTATCTGGAGCAGATCCCTGGCGCATTCGTCAGTATTGGCAGCGCCAGTGAGTACGGCCTGCACCATCCGGCATTCAATCCCGATGAAGCACTAATTGAAGACGCCTCACGCTATTTCGCGTTGCTGGCAGAGAAAGCCTTACTACACGCCTGATCACCATTAACCCGAGCCTGGGGCTGTTGCTCCGGGTGACCTGTTGCCTGAAAACGAGGAATGACCATGTCAGAAACAAGACAACTGCGGCTGGGAACTATATTACACGGTGCTTCCGGGAATATGTCCGCATGGCGACATCCGGCGGCGCTGGCGGATGCCAGTATTAATTTTTCGTTTGTAAAAGAGACGGCGTTAATAGCGGAAGCAGGCAAGCTGGATTTTATTTTTGTCGCCGACGGCCTTTATATTAACGAAAAATCGATTCCCCATTTCTTAAACCGTTTTGAACCGATTACCGTTTTATCGACGCTGGCGGCAGTGACCACGCGTCTCGGTCTGGTTGGCACGTTATCAACCTCTTACAGTGAACCCTTCACCGTTGCCCGTCAGTTCGCCAGCCTTGATCACCTCAGTAATGGTCGTGCTGGCTGGAACGTGGTGACCTCGCCGTTGGAAGGTTCCGCAAAAAATTTCTCCCGCAGCCAACATCCGGAACATGCACTGCGCTACCGCATTGCCGATGAATATCTCGATGTGGTCAAAGGGTTGTGGGATTCGTGGGAAGAGGATGCGTTTATTCGTGATAAAACGAGCGGACAATTCTTCGATCCGAATAAACTCCATACCCTCGATCATCATGGCGATTTTTTCCAGGTTGCCGGGCCATTAAATATTGGCCGAACGCCACAGGGCCGACCGATTATATTTCAGGCGGGTGCATCGGAAGACGGCAAAAAATTAGCTGCTCGCCATGCCGATGCGATATTTACCCACCACGATACGCTCGAAAAGGCGCAGCATTTTTATCAGGACGTAAAAGCGCAACTTAAAACCCATGGCCGCGGCCCGGATGAGCTGCATATCTTCCAGGGCGTCAGCGTGATTGTGGGGGCGGATGCTGAAGATGTGGAGCGGCAATTTCAGACCACCGCTGCACTGGTCTCCATTCAGGATGCGCTGAACTATCTTGGCCGCTACTTCGAACACCTCGACTTTAGCCAGTACCCCCTTGATGAACCTTTCCCCGATATTGGCGATTTAGGGCAGAACAGCTTTCGCAGCACCACCGACGAAATCAAACGTAATGCCCGTGAGCGTCAACTGACGTTACGCCAGGTAGCACTGGAAAGTGCTTCACCGCGCCCACGCTTTTCCGGCACAGCGGAGCAGGTCGCCAACGGGTTACAACAGTGGTTTGATGCCGGTGGTGCGGACGGTTTTATCATCCAGGGCGGTACGCCGGATACCTTCCCGCGCTTTGTTGAACAGGTCGTTCCTGTGCTTCAGGCACGCGGCCTGTTTCGCAAGGCGTACCCAGGCACGACGCTTCGCGACAGTTTTGGCCTCGCGCAGCCACGCAATCAGTTCACCGAATAATAATCTATCGCACAATAATAAAGAGAAAACGCTATGCAGAAATCCGCACTGATCCTGGCTTTATCCCTTGCACTGACGCCGTTTGCCTGGGCCAATGACGTCAATATTAATGGCACGGGCGTGAGCCTTGAGGCCAATAAAACGCCGATCCATACCGCCCGTAACCCGGATGCGATTGCGAAACTGCCAAAAGATCTCCATCTGGCGGTACCGGGCAAGTTTACGGTGGCGGTGGCTGCCTTAAATTCGCCGCCACTGACCGTGTTTTCCGATGACAACAAAACGCTGCTCGGCAGTGAAGTGGATATTGCCCGCCTGGTGGCCGACAGCCTCGGGATGGAGCTGAATGTGGTGCCAACCTCCTGGGAGGACTGGCCGCTGGGGGTGACCTCCGGCAAATACGATGCGGCCATCAGCAACGTCACGGTGACCAAAGAGCGCAAAGAGAAGTTTGACTTCGCCACCTACCGCAAAGACTCCCTCGGCTTTTACGTGAAATCCACCAGTAAAATCAAAGCCATTGAGAAAGCTGAAGATATTGCCGGATTGCGCATTATTGTCGGTTCCGGCACCAACCAGGAATCGATCCTGCTCGCGTGGAATGCGGAGAACGAGAAGAAAGGGCTTAAACCCTTTACGCCGGTGTACACCAAAGACGATGCCGCCCAAACCCTGGCGATTCAGTCGGGTCGGGCAGATGCTTTCTTTGGCCCGAATGTGATAGGCGCATGGAAAGCCGCGCTCACCAATAAGACACGTCTGGTCGGTAGCGTGGACGGTGGCTGGCCAAAAGCGGCGCACATTGCCGTCACCCTGAAAAAGGGCAGTGGTCTGGTCGAACCTGTGCAGGCTGCACTGAACGGCGTCATCAAAAACGGTGATTACGACAAAGTGCTGAACCGCTGGGGTGAGGGGGTGGAACGCATTGCGGCCTCTGAAATTAATCCCGCCGGACTCGGTGATTAAGGAGACGCAGATGAGCGAACGATTTCGTGATATCTCCCCGGAGGCGCCCGAACTGCAGCCCATTATCACCGGGCTGTTTGGGGAATATGCAGCCCGGTACGGGGATTACTTTTCTAAAGATGCCGAGGTGGAATTGCCGGAATGGTTTCTGGCTCCGCACGGGTTGTTTGTGGTGCTGGAGCGTGATGGCGAGATTATCGCCACCGGGGCGTACAAACCTTTTGATGAAAATACCGCCGAGATTAAGCGCATCTGGACGAAGCCGGGTTTACGTCAACAGGGGCTTGCAGCCCGCGTGGTGGCCGAACTTGAACGTCGGGCGATCCTCGCAGGTTACCGGCGCATTTTTCTGACCACGGGCTTTCGTCAGCCGGAAGCGGTGCGGCTTTATCTCAGCCAGGGCTATGAGGCGCAGTTCGATCTCAACCGCGACCCGGAAGAGTACAGCCAGCCGCCGTTCGATGGCCGCTTGCGTTTTACCAAATCGCTGTCGGTCGACAACCTGAGTAAATCTGCCTGAAGGAATCATCATGACATCGCGCGAAAACATTAAAGTCGTTCCGGCGCGCTACCCGCTGCGCATTGTCGGTGCGGTACTTGCCTTACTGGTGCTGGCAATTGTTGTTCAATCGGTGGCGTTTAACCCGCGTTGGGAGTGGAGCGTCTTTGCCCGTTGGTTCTTTGAACCCGTGATCCTTGAGGGACTGGGGCAAACGTTACTGCTGACATTACTGGGGACGCTGCTAAGCGTGATACTTGGCGGGCTGCTGGCGTTAGCACGGTTGTCTTCATCGTGGCTGCTGAGCAGCCTTGCGTGGGGGTATATCTGGCTTTTTCGTTCATTGCCGCTGATTGTGGTGCTGATTATTCTCTATAACTTCTCCTATCTCTACGACACCTTGTCGGTTGGCATTCCCTTTACGGCAATCCAGTGGGCAAGCTTCGAAACGGTGAATGTGCTGGGGCAATTTTCCACCGCCGTGGTCGGACTGACGCTGGTGCAAAGCGCCTACACTGCGGAGATCATTCGCGGTGGTTTTCTCGGCGTAGATCATGGGCAATATGAAGCGGCGGCCGCGCTGGGGCTGCCCGCCTCCCGCCGCACGTTACGCATTATCCTGCCACAGGCGCTGCGTACTATTCTGCCCTCCGGCTTCAATGAAATTATCAGCCTCGCCAAGGGAACCGCGATGGTTTATGTGCTGGCGATGCCGGAGTTGTTCTATACCATTCAGATGATCTACAACCGAACCCAGGAGGTCATTCCGCTGCTGATGGTGGGGGCGGTGTGGTATCTCGTTATCACCAGTGTGCTGTCGGTAATTCAGTATCTGGTTGAACGCTCACTGGCGCGCAGCGAACGCCGTTCCGCCGTCAATACGAATCGCACCCGTGCCGTCACACCAGCCCGCGTGGCCCCCACTCAGGAGCCTGTCCATGCCAGCATCCCCTAACGGTCATATTTCCATTACCGGCGTCAGCAAATATTTCGGGCGCCACAAAGCGCTGGATGAGGTGTCGCTTGAGATCCCGCCCGGTTCAGTGACGGTGATACTCGGCCCCTCCGGCTCGGGTAAATCGACCTTACTGCGCGCTATCAATCACCTTGAACGCGTTGATGAAGGCTTTATTCAGATTGACGGCGACTACATCGGCTATCGCCTCAAAGGTGACAAACTGTATGAGCTGAAGGAGAAGGAAATCCTTCGCCAACGGGTTAATGTTGGCTACGTGTTCCAGAACTTTAATCTGTTTCCGCATTTGACCGTGCTGGAAAACCTTATCGAAGCGCCGATCGCCCACAAACAATTGAGCCGCAAAGAGGCGATCGACAGGGCGTACCAGCTGCTTGACGTAGTGGGCCTGCGTAATAAAGCGGATGCGTGGTCTCGGCATTTGTCCGGTGGACAGCAGCAGCGCATCGCCATTGCCCGCGCGCTGGCGCTGCGACCCAGGGTCATGTTGTTCGATGAGCCCACCTCTGCGCTGGATCCTGAACTGGTCGGTGAGGTGCTCGACGTGATTAAAAAGCTCGCCCGTTCCGGTACCACCCTGGTGGTCGTCACCCATGAGATTGGTTTTGCCAGAGAAGTGGCCGATCAGGTGGTGTTTATGGTTGACGGGAAAATTGTCGAGCAGGGCAACAGCGACGCGGTGCTCAATCACCCTCAGCATCCGCGAACCCGCCAGTTCCTGTCGAAGGTATTGTCGTAATGAGACCGCGGCCTCGCACTGCGAAGCCGCGTTTTTACTCTCAGGCCGCAGACGGCGTTAACTGAATACGCTCCAGCGAGCCCACAATGAACAGGTAGGAGAACAGACCAATTAACCCCATAGAGCCCACGTACAAAATAGCGTAATCAAAGGATTGGGTCTGGGACAGAATCACCCCGATAACCAGCGGCGTGATAATACTTGCCAGATTGCCGCACATATTAAAGACGCCTCCGGCCACGCCCAGCATCTCTTTTGGCGAGGTGTCGCTTAGCACGCACCAGCCTAAATTGCCGAATCCTTTGGCGAAAAATGCCAGGCTCATGGCGGCAATGACGACCACTTCAGAGCGGGTATAGTTAGCCACTACAATCACGCAGGAGAGCAGCATGCCGCAGATAACGGGCAGTTTACGCGCCGTAGTCAGGCTGTATCCACGTTTTAATAACCAGTCAGAGAAGACGCCGCCCATCAGACCGCCAATAAAGCCGGCGATGGCCGGGATACTGGCAATAAAACCGACTTTCAAAATCGACATACCTTT
>DFPL01000069.1 GCA_002377245.1 Enterobacteriaceae bacterium UBA3516 | reverse complement strand
GGGGAGCCGTGAGTCAGGTGACCACCCTGCGCCAGGTTCATACCCAGCACGGTATCGCCCGGCTGGAGCAGCGCGGTGTAGACCGCGAAGTTAGCCTGAGAGCCGGAGTGCGGCTGCACGTTGGCGTAGTCTGCGCCAAACAGCGCTTTGGCACGATCGATAGCCAACTGCTCAACCACATCAACGTATTCACAGCCGCCGTAGTAACGCTTGCCTGGGTAGCCTTCGGCATATTTGTTGGTCAGCTGAGAACCCTGAGCCTGCATTACACGCGGGCTGGTGTAGTTTTCGGAGGCGATCAGTTCAATGTGTTCTTCCTGACGTACTTTTTCTTGCTCCATAGCCTGCCATAAATCGGCATCATAATCGGCAATGTTCATTTCACGCTTTAACATCCGCTTCTCCTGCTCAGCTAACAATCAATACGCTTAAATTGAGGCCCGTTTTAGGGAACGGCTCACAGTATAACTGAATCAAATCTTGATAACAGGTCTTGACAACGCTTTTTACGCAAACGATTGGCTGCCCGTCATACAAGGGTTTGAGAGACAACAGGCTTTCACCTGATGATGGAATTCTTTTCATCTGGATAGTGCAACTTTTTCACATTCAACGCGGGAAGAGGAGTAACCCTGCCTTTACAAGGGACGGGATTAAATTATAAGATGCATTTGAAATACATCTTTAAGAGATTATAAGGAAGCAATTATGCTCGACGCCCAAACCATCGCCACCGTGAAAGCCACCATTCCCCTGCTGCTGGAAACCGGTCCCAGACTGACTGCCCATTTCTATGACCGCATGTTTACCCATAATCCAGAGCTCAAAGATATTTTTAATATGAGCAATCAGCGTAATGGCGATCAGCGCGAAGCCCTGTTCAATGCTATCGCTGCCTACGCCAGCAATCTGGATAACCTCGCTGCCCTGCTTCCGGCAGTGGAAAAAATTGCCCAGAAGCACACCAGCTTCCAGATAAAACCCGAGCAGTACAACATTGTGGGTGAGCATCTGCTGGCAACGCTGGATGAAATGTTCAGTCCGGGTAACGAGGTACTGGAGGCATGGGGTAAAGCCTACGGCGTGCTGGCAGGCGTATTCGTCCAACGCGAAGCGCAGCTGTACCACGAAAATGCGGAAAAAACAGGTGGCTGGGAAGGAACACGGGCGTTTCGTCTGGTCGCTAAGAAACCACAAAGCGCGCTTATCACCAGCTTTGAATTTGCGCCGGTAGACGGCGGCAAGGTGGCGGACTATCAGCCTGGGCAGTATCTGGGTATCTGGCTGAAACCTGAGGCCTTTGAATATCAGGAAATTCGCCAGTATTCATTAACCCGCGCCGCCAACGGCGAGCGCTATCGCATCGCGGTTAAACGCGAGGAAGGTGGGCAGGTTTCAACCTGGCTGCATCAGCATGCCCGCGAAGGAGATATTGTGCACCTGGCTGCCCCAGCCGGTGATTTCTTCCTCACGGTTGAACCTGGAACGCCTGTTACGCTGATTTCCGCCGGTGTGGGTCAGACGCCAATGCTAGCAATGCTCGACACCCTGGCGCAGGCAAAACATCAGGCGCAGGTGAACTGGTTCCATGCAGCGGAAAATGGCGCGGTGCATGCGTTTGCGGATGAAGTGGCCGCACACGGCAGCGCCCTGCCGCGCTTTACCTCACACGTCTGGTATCGCGAGCCTGCCGCTGAAGATAAAGCAACTGCACGGTTTAGTCATGAAGGTCTGATGGATTTAAGCCAGTTTGAAGGCGCATTCAGCGACCCGGAAATGCAGTTCTATCTCTGCGGCCCGGTGGCGTTTATGCAGTTCGCCGCGAAGCAACTGGTCGGGCTGGGGATTAAACCTGAAAACATTCATTACGAATGTTTTGGTCCGCACAAAGTGCTGTAAAGCAGGGAGCCCCTCACCCACCGGGCGAGGGGCCGATAATCAGATTGCCGCGTCATCCTCTTCGCCGGTACGGATACGTACCACGCGGGCAACATCAAAGACGAAAATCTTGCCGTCGCCAATTTTTCCGGTCTGCGCGGTGCGGATAATGGTATCCACACAGGTGTCGACGATATCGTCGGTCACCACAATTTCAATTTTCACTTTCGGCAGAAAATCCACCATGTATTCCGCGCCGCGATAGAGCTCGGTATGGCCTTTCTGGCGACCAAACCCTTTGACTTCCGTTACCGTCATCCCGGTGATGCCAACTTCGGCCAGCGCTTCACGCACGTCATCCAGTTTGAAAGGTTTAATAATCGCATCAATCTTTTTCATGGTGGGTCCTTATACACGCTTGCCAGTATTCGTCATCGTAATCGGTTGCTCACACTACCATATCCGCCAGGCCATTACTCTTTAAAGTCGTTAGCATCCAGCTCATGGCGCGACAGCAATTTGTAAAATTCCGTGCGGTTGCGCCCTGCCATTCTTGCCGCATGGGTGACGTTACCTTTGGTAATTTGCAGCAGCTTGCGCAGGTAATTCAGTTCAAACTGGTTTCGCGCTTCAACGAAAGTCGGCAAAGCGGTGTTTTCCCCTTCCAGCGCTTGTTCCACCAGCGCATCGCTGATGACCGGCGACGAGGTGAGCGCCACACACTGCTCAATGACGTTCACCAACTGGCGGACGTTGCCAGGCCAGCCTGCGGTCATCAACCGTTTTAATGCATCTGTTGAAAAAGCGCGTACAAACGGCTTGTGCCGGTCGGCCGACTGGCGCAAAAGGTGGTTCGCCAGCAGGGGGATATCTTCCGCACGCTCGGCCAGCGCCGGGATCTTCAGGTTCACCACGTTGAGGCGATAAAAGAGATCTTCACGAAACTCCCCGCGCGCCATCGCTTTGGGCAGATCCCGGTGGGTGGCAGAGAGAATGCGCACATTGATGTCAATATCGCGATTACTGCCCAGCGGGCGCACTTTACGCTCCTGCAATACGCGCAGCAATTTCACCTGCAGCGGGTTGGGCATGTCGCCGATTTCATCCAGGAACAAGGTCCCGCCTTCAGCCGCCTGAAACAGGCCTTCACGGCTGCTGACTGCGCCGGTGAAAGCGCCCCTTGCATGACCAAAAAGCTCTGATTCCAGCAACTGTTCCGGTAGCGCGCCGCAGTTGATAGCGATAAAGGCGTTTTTGCTGCGCGGGCTGGCGTTATGGATAGCCTGGGCGAGGATCTCTTTACCGGTGCCACTTTGGCCGTTAATCAGCACGCTGACGTCGGACTGCGCCACCATCCGCGCCTGCTCCAACAGACGCAACATTATCGGGCTACGGGTAATAATGGTTTCACGCCATTGATCGTCGGACGCCGGTGCGGCGTGCTCCAGCGCATCGTCAATAGCTTTGTAGAGGGCGTCTTTGTCGACGGGCTTGGTCAGGAAGCTGAATACCCCCTGCTGGGTGGCGGCAACCGCATCAGGAATCGAGCCGTGAGCCGTCAGAATAATGACCGGCATGCCCGGCTGAACGCGCTGGATCTCCGCAAAGAGCTGCATCCCGTCCATCTCATCCATGCGCAGGTCGCTTATTACCAGGTCGACCTTTTCACGCGCCAGGATGCGCAGCCCTTCCTGACCGCTTTCCGCCGTGACGATGCTGTAACCTTCGCTGGTAAGACGCATCCCAAGCAGCTTTAACAGACCCGGATCGTCATCCACCAGCAGGAGATGGGCAGGTTTTCGGCTGGTCATGGTTTGGCATCCTCGGGTTTAGCATCGGTCCTTGCAGGACGCGCACTGTCCGGCAGATCGCTTCCACCGGGTTTGCGCGTGGAAAGTCGCCGCTCAATGTCGGTCAGGTTTTCCAGTTTCCGTGTTGTTGTTTCCAGCTGTTCACGTAAGAACTGCTGCTGTTGGCGCAGGGAATCCAGCTCGACATCCGTTGATTGCTGGAGCTTTGCATAGCGGCCACGTTCTTCTGCCAGTTGAATCTGTAAGGCTTCACCGTCGCGCCAGAGCTGATAAAGCGGGCGCACCGGGGCGGGAATGTGAGGGCTGAGTAC
>DFPL01000341.1 GCA_002377245.1 Enterobacteriaceae bacterium UBA3516 | reverse complement strand
CCCGCGCCGCTGTTTTCATTGATTGCCGTGGCCGTGGCGCCGCTGGTGATGGTCGGGGCGACCTCATCGAGGTTATTAACCGCCAGTGTGACCGTCTGGCTGCTGGCATTGCCCGCTGCATCGGTGGCCACAACGGTAAAGCTGTAGCTGGCTTTAGTTTCAAAATCCGGGTTACCGGTCAGCGTGACCGCACCGGTGGAGGGATTAATGCTGAACAGTGCGCTGTCACCATTCGTGCCCAGGCTATAGCTGAATTGGCTAGGGTCGGTAGCGACAGCCGTCCAGACCACCTTGCCTGCGCCGATGTTCTCATTCACATTGGCCGTCGTGGCGCTGCTAAAGACAGGCGCGTGCGTATCAATAATAAGGCTGAGGCCGCCGGATGCATCACTGGCGGTCGCGGCGCCCTTAATCAGTAACGACTGCGCCCCCTCAGACAGATTGTTACTGCTGCCGAGTGTGATACCGGCAGCCACGGTGTCCAGAATAGTCTGGGTGGTCGCACCGGCGTTGGCTTCCGCACCGGAGAAGGCAGCCAGCAGGAGACCGTATTTTTCACCAGCACTCAGGCCATCGGCAGCATTAAAACTGCCGCCATTGGTGGCGGTGACCGTCGTGTTCAGAATGTTATCTACGCCAAACAGGCTGCTGATGGCAGCGGCCGTATCGGCCACCTGCGTCGCGCTCAGGGTGGCGGGATTGTGAGCCGTGCCGCCGAGGGCTTCCTGAGCCTTGGTATAGGCGAGCGTGGTCAACACGTTGATATTGAGCACAAGGGTACTGTTGTTTCCAGAGATAACCCCCATGCTCCAGAGCTGAGCGGAGAGGTCTTTACCCGCGCCTGTGGCTTCGTCCATGTAATCAGCGGCGCCGCCGCTGTTGACCAGTTTCACAATAACCACGCCGCTGTAACTGCCAGCGGACAGGGTGACCGAGCCATCGGCCCCCAAACTCCCCGTGCCAATCAGCGTTTTACCGTCGGCCTGATAAATCTCTACTTTCAAATCGTTACTGCTGAGCGCCGGGCCACCGACAAAGTTAAGCTGGACGGAATTCTCTACAGTGGCTTCTCCCCCACCGTTATCGTGCTTGCCGCCATTGTCATGGCCTTTGTTGGCACTTGCCACTGCAACCCCGACCACGCCACCCAGTCCGAGGGCGCCGGCGAGGTAGCCCGCGTAAGAATGAGATTGCGGGAGATAGGTTACCGGATGGCCAGTCACTACCGAGCCATCCTGCAGGCCAGCTAAGATACCTTCCAGTCCAGGGTGGCCTGAGGTCATGCTGGCCAGCGCGTCCGGAGAACCGTGCGCATAAATAACATGGCTACCATCGGCCAACGCCGCCCCTTCGGTGCTACCGGGGGTCATCACCTGGGTAGAGGCGCCATCAGCAGGCAGGGTTACGCTGGTATCGCTTTGCGTATACCAGTCTTGCAGGGTCAACGTGGTGCCATCGGCATAATCCAGTTGCAGATCCTGCCCATGACGCGAAGCCACAACGTCATCGGCCAGTTTTTCCTGATCGTTTTCGCCCTTGCGTTTGAGCACCCGGTACGTTTCACCCGGTGCGGCCTTGTGAATATTATTCTGCCCGGCCTGCAGAGAGATGCGGCTTTTACCGGTACTGAGCGTATATTGGCGTGGCGTCATTTGGGTCTCGGGTTTCATTATGTGTTATCTCCATTTGGGGCGAACAGGTAAATCGAGTTGCAACGACCACCTGAGGTGTCATCGCTCCTGGAATGATTCACTAAGTGTTTTACGCAAAGGTTTAAGTAAAAAGTCCATCAGCGTGCGATCGCCGGTACGGATATCGAGCTGAGAGGTCATGCCCGGCAGGATGTCAAGCTGGCGACCGGTCGTGCTGCGCACAAACTGCCCCTCTTCCTGACGGCCTGCCAGACCTTCTGCATGGCTTTTCAAACGAACATGGACGCGGTAGTAAATTTCCTCACCACGTTGTGTGTTTTCCTTAAGGGTGTCGGCCGACACATAAATCACCTCCCCCTGCAATGCGCCATAAATGGTGTAATCGAAGGGATCGAGGCGCACCGTGGCCGGCAGTCCAACCTGAACGCGGGCAATATCAGCAGGCAGAACCTTGGCCTCAATGATGAGGGCATCATCTGACGGGACGATCTGCATAATCTCATCACCGGCACGCAATACCCCACCCAGCGTGGTGACGCGGACGTTTTTGACTATCCCCGGCCCCATGGCTGTAAACACGGTATCGTGCACCTGCTGGCGACGACCGGCCATCTGCTGCAATGTCTGGCCCAGGTCATCTTCCGCCTTGGTGAGATCGGCTCGCGCGTCATCCAAAAACTTATTGCGCCGACCAAGCAGGCGGGCCTGAGCCTCATTAAGCTCGCGCTGTGCGTTAAGCCGCTCACTGGCGCTAACATCGCCAGAACGTTCAAGCCCGTTCACCAGGCTGAGCTTCTGATTGGCTAAATTCACGGCGGTCTGCAGCGCGGTAATATCCTCCTTCAGACTCTGACGGCGTTGCACAAACAGCGCGCGTTCAATGTCTGCCTGCTCGCGCAATGCCGGGCCGGGATCGGAGGGGAACTGGGGAGCGGACTGCCCCGTTGATTCTGCGCGAAGTCGGGCAATACGCGCCCTGAGACCGGCGATGCGCGCGTCCACTTCACCCGCTGCTGCCTCAACGCGGGTTGGATCGAGGCGAGCCAGAATCTGCCCCGCTTTAACATGATCACCCTCTTTGACACGCAGCTCGGAAAGGACACCGCCGTCCACGGTCTGGATTATCTGCACCCGGCTGCTGGCGATAACTTCACCGTGTGCCCGTGCGACTTCATCAATGTGAAAAGACATCGCCCATATGACAAAACCCAGCACCAGCGCAACGATGCTCCAGATAAGCCCGGCTGAGAGTCGGCTACGGTGGTAGTTTTCCAGCCGATGCACGCGCGCGGCATCAGCGACTTCATCGTCAAACAGTTCAACGGCCATGGACGACTCCTGCTGAATGTGATGCTTCTGGCATGCGTGTTTTTACGTTCGTGACGTCAACGGTGGGCCTCGGGCTAGCGGCACGGGCCATCAGTCCTGGCATCACCTTGTCTGGAGGGCCATCGCGTACGACGCTCCCTTCCTGCACGACCAGCACGCGGGTAGCAAAATTAATGGCCGCCATTGGACGGTGTGTGGCGACGATGAGGATATCTTCTGGCTGCAGCCTGGCTTGTAATGCTTTCCAGACACGGCTCTCTGCTTCGCCATCAAGCGAGGCCGTCGGTTCATCCAGAAGCCAGATACGTGGACGGGCCATCAGTACACGTGCCAGGCCAACCAGTTGGCGCTGACCGCCAGAGAGACCCGACCCCCCTTCGCTGATAGCCATATCCATACCCAGCGGATTACTGGCAGCCACCTGATCCAGCGCCAGATCGCGGGCTACCTCCGTCAGCGTGGAGTCGCTGACTGCGCCTGCGAGCATCAAATTGCTTCTGAGCGTACCTTTGAAGAGCTGTACGGCTTGTGGCAGATAGCCAATCTGAGCACTAACCAGTTGGGGGTCAATCTCCCACAAATCGGCATCGCCCAGGCGCACGCGGCCCTCACCGGGGCGATACAGCCCGGCCAGGATCTTCAGCAACGTCGATTTACCGCCGCCAACGGGCCCTAACAGCAGAACGCGTTCACCGGCGTGAAAATTGAGTGCGGGAATATTGAGTTGTTGTACCGGAGACTGCGGAAAGGCGAAGCGCAGCTTTTCTACACCAATATGTTCTGGCAGGCGATCGGGCAACAACAGGGTCTGCCCGGGGCGGCGCTCCCCAGGTTTGCGCAGCAGGTTGTTCACCATATCCAGCGCTTCTTTGACCTGCTGCCACTGCATCAGGTACTGCACGCCCTGGCTCACTGGCCCGATGACGCGCCCGCCCAGAATACTGCACGCAACCATGCCTCCGGTGGTCAAATATCCGGCCTCTACGCCCCAGACGCCCACCACAATCCCCATGACATAGGCCAGCGTCGACAGACTGCCGGTCGTGTTGGTACAGAACTGGCTGAGCGATTTTTGCTGAATGCTGTAGCCCGCGATGGAGTGACTGAGCGTCTGCCAGTCTTGTGCAAAACGCCAGCCAGCATGACTGGCGCGCATAGTCTCAGCCCCGCGAATACTGTCCACTAACAGGCCCAGACGCTCATTGCTGCGCAGCATCTGTTGGCGTGTAAGACGGCGCAAGCGCATGCGGGTGTACAGGCCAAGCGCCAGCGCGACAGGCAGCATACCGAGGTAAACCCAGCCTACGGGCCCACCGATCAAACCGATAAGCCCGATGAACAGTAATGCAAATGGCAGATCCACGATGCCGAAGACCAGACCGGCAGAGAAAACCTGCCGTACCGAATCCAGCGCCCCTACCTGCGCGGCCAGGGTGCCCAGACTGCCGGGCTGCTGGTCAAGTTGCAGGTGCAGCAAGTGTTCATAGACATGCTGGGAAAGGCGTTTATCCACACTGCTGGCAACGCTGTCCATGATGTGGGCGCGCAGTGTTTTGAGCAGCCAGTCCAGCCCCACAACCAGCACCATCCCGACGACCAGCGTGGTTAGTGTCGCCCATGCCAGGGTGGGAACCACACGGTCGTAGACCTGCATCGCGAAGAGCGATGTGGGAATGGCCAGGATGTTCACCAGCAGCGTGGCAGCGACGACCCGGTACACCCAGCTACGGTCGCGCAACAGTTCTCGCCAGACCAGGCGCATGGCCGGATTTTCGCTCTCAGAGAGATTTTCTGACTGAACCGGTGAAGCCAGGCTGAACCAGAGTACAGCCGTTTCGTCACCCGCAGCCGAACCCGGCGCGCCGGTCACAATATCGTCGACCGGCAGCGTTCGGGATTCAGCACCTTCACGCGTCAGCGTCAGGGTATCGGTTTTTCCTCCCTCATTGTGTCGTTCGGCCAGCCACCATGTCTGGTCGTGCCACATCAGTGCCGGGAGATGGCGGGGATCAAAACGCCGCCAGGGAAGTAATGCCAGCCGGACATCTTTCATGCCCGCGTCCGACAGTAAACCGCGTACATGATCCTGTGGGCGATCGTTCACCGGAGGTACGGTCTGCGCACGCGCATACGCCTGCGTTAATGCCGCTTTATTCACCGGGGCGTGCAGCTTGTCCAGCAAGGCCAGTAATTCAGGGAGAGGAACAGGTATCATCAGGGTTGGCTCGCAGACGTGTTAGCTAATTGTGTGCCCGTGGGCTGGGCGCCAGTGATATCGTCCATACGGCCCGTGCGTGCGGCCAGGCGCAGGCAATCGACCCGCCATGCCGATCGCACCGATACCAGCGCTTGTTGTTGTTCGGTTAATTCACGCACGGCGTTGAGGACATCCAGCCAGCTCTTGTAGCCGGATTCGTACTGGCGGCGGAACGATGCCAGCGTGCCGCTGAGTTCAATGACAGACTGCTCATAACCGGCCAGCAGCGTCTGGTTAGCATCACGCTGATCAAGCAACTGGCGGGTCTGGATATCTTCACTGTGGCGTTGTTGGGCCAGATCCTGTCGTGCCGCCTCCACGCGTTCCAGTGCCGCGTTCTGGAGGCCGCGAGAAACCAGCCCCAACCCCTCCATACTGCCGCTCACAACAATATTGATCGTATTGTTATTTCTCTGGTTGGGGATACCGGAGTAGTCATTGCGGGAGGCTTGCAGGGAGACGGTCGGCAGCGATGAGGTACGCTGACGTTCCACATCGGTTTCGGCAAGCGTCACCGCCGCTTCGCGTGCGCGCACGGTCGCACTCTGCGCAAGAATTTGTTCCTGTATAGACTTATCGGCAGGCAGTTTAAGGATGTTGCCAGGAATCGGCTGTTCGCTTGCGACAGGCTCCTGAGTTAAGGACAACAGCGTGGATTCGGCGGTAAGCAGGTCCGATTTGGCCTGTTCGAATGAGGCCCGCGCCTGTAACAGTCGGGCCTTCGCCAGGCTGACATCAGCCGAAGAAGCCAGTCCTCCCTGCGCACGGCGCTGGATCTGTTCCTGCAATGCCTGATGGTTGTTAACATTAGACTCAGCAACGGTAAGACGCTCGCGCACCCCCTGCACATTCGCATAGGCCACTGCGGTCTCTTCCAGCAATTGACGACGCGTTGCCCAGGCCGTGGCTTGCTGAGCAAGGGTGTCGTTGTCAGCGTAGTCAATGGCACTGTCGATACGCCCAAAAGCCCATAACGGTTGCGATACGCTCAGCGTGGTCGTACTGGAATCATTGTAACCTGAAATTTGCCCCGTCCCCGCGCTGGCGCCAAGCGTTGGCAAACGTGCCGCGCGAGCACTGTCGGCGCTGGCCTCTTTGGAACGCAGAAGCGCCTGCTGACTGGCGAGACCAGGGTGACGGAGCATGGTGCTTCGCAGTGCGGCAAACAAACCGCCCGCTGAGGTATCGGTAGAAACAGAGTGCGTGGAGGACGAAGGCGCCCTCGCCTGAGCCGTCGTCACAGAAATGACAAAGGGTAAAGAAAGTATAATTGCAGGGAGGATGTAAAAACCGTGTCGACCTGAAAGAATCCCCATTTCCTGAAGAGCCCTTTATTTAAGAAAGATTAAAAGACCCGCTGATCATAATTTTTCTCATGTTATCCCGACATAACAGTGAGTTAATAAATGGGGCGGCCGGAATAACGAGCTGGAAATAAGAATAAACTTATTGCTTTACGTAATAATTACCGATTAGTAACATCTATGTCAAGATATGTAATCGTGTAATAAAAGCTGTAATTTAGGGTCAATTGAGGAGATAGATTTACTTAACGCAAATAAGCGTAGAACGAGGAAAATATATCATCGGCGGGCTATCAGATAAGGTCTTATAATGGCGGGAAAAATAGCAGATTGTAAGCATCGTTACCCGAGGCCCCCAGGCAACCCTGCCAAAAAGAAAATTCATCGCGCTTAGTGGAAATGTGTGAACACGTTCACGACGTGCTCAACCACCTGCGACTGAACCCCGTTGATATGGTCGTGCTCTGCGCCTTCAACCATGTGCCCCATGGGGCATGCGATCACAACATGCCAGTTTCCTCTTCAGCATGGCACGCTCGCTTTTGCTCACCTCTGCGGAGGATTGACTGAGCTTCACTTCCGTTACTTTGCCGGCGAGATCCCGGTAATTTTCGGCATAGTCATCTTTGTCCATCCCGGCATAACCGATGTCTTTGCTGGGGCTAAGAGATATTCATTGGTCTCTGTCCAGGCCTAATAACTTTTTTCGTAGGTAACGGCATGCCAGTAGCCTTTGCCCGTTTTCCCGGTCGCGCTAAAGCCTTCCTTTTCTAATCTCGCGCCCAACATGCGGTTGAAGATGCCGTGCCCCATCAGCAGTACGGTTTGGTTATTTTCCGCAAGCTTAATGAGTTTGCCTGCCGCCTGTGCCGCACGCTTTTGCGCCAGGGAGCGTGATTCAACCTTTGCGGAACATCCTGCAAGCCAAAGTATCCGTAACCAGAACGCGTAGGTTAAAGGTGATAATGTCAGCCCGAGCAGATTGATCAACGGTAATTGCGCTTCCCTGAAATCAGGATCAATAACCGCGGGCTCAATTCCCAGTTTGTTTAGTGAGGTGATGGCTCTGGGTAAGGGACTGGCGACCGAAAGAGAGCGATGCATTGAGAGTAAATTGACTAATGCCGCAGGCGGGTTTTCACGGACTTCACTGTGATCATACGCGGCAATCCATTTTGCCATTTTATCCGCAGTGCATTTGCGGTCGGTTTCAATATCTGGTTTCCCGTCCCTTATCAATATGATTTTCATAACTATCACTGGTTGATATGGGCAGACCGTAGTATGGGAAGGGAGGGCTTTCTATCGTGAGAATTGAGGGGATATTACGACCTGTATTCATCGCGGCACAATCCCGCGTTGCGCCCTTTAAGGGTGGACTGCCAGCAGGCTGCACGTTTCTCTTCATCCGCTATTTGAAACCGGCGGGGTATTTTGTGTGCTGAACGAGAGTTAAATAAAAACCGGGGGATTCGAGGATCTTTCCCGGATTTATATTAGCTATAGTAAGTGAAACCAAAAAAGTTATTTGGATCTAAAAACAATTGTCTTTCATTCCCCCCATCTTTGTAATTAATCTTAATGGCAGAAAACGAGACTGCTTTATAGTCAATTTGAGTGATTTGTATTTCCTGTTCAGTCTTAAATAATTGTGAATATATAGACATCAAAGAAAATTTGTCATCATCATCAACATCAAACCATTGATTTATATTTTTCAATTGATTATGGCGAACAACCCCATCATCAATATATAACTCAAAGATATCATCATTCACGATGAAATATATCCTCTCATACATTGGGTGGAAAACGGGTGGGGTTTCAGCATCGATATAACCAGAAACCAAAACATCACTTATCGTGCCTTGTCTCATGCTTTTAAATAATTGTTTCATAGTCCACTATTCTCTATGGCGAAAAAATATCCATGCCCTTCCCGACCCAACGTTGTTGCTGACCACCTCAGACAATGAGGCCATCTTGTAAAAACAGGGGTGATGATATCACTTCTGTGATTTAATTATAATGCAACCGGATACAATTTAACCTTATTGAAGGTTGTAAAAAATGAAACATAGCCGTCTGTAATGGGGGCTTGCGACACTTCAATGAAAACCACATTTTCATCCAGTGAAATAGTTAATACTCCATCTTTTTCATGTGACAATATCTTTGCAGTAAAAATGATTTTATCATCCACTATTTCAATGCTATCTTTATTTGCATTAACATGAGATATATTTACTCCCCATTGGAACAACTCATCTATATCCAACTCCGAGTTATAACAAAATGCCGGAGGCGATTCATCCCCACACCATATCGCAATACCGTTGCCTATGTTGGATTGAAATCTCACAAACGAACCATTAAATTCAGTTAAGGTGATATTTTTCATTTTGGGAAAGGTACCCTTGTGACACTATTACCGACATTGATTACATTATTAAGAGGATCGTATATCCAGGTCTCTTCATGATAATGATGTTTGGTTGGCCCACTATTCATTTCATGATTACCGTAACGAATACTTCGCGTACCATCCGCTGAAACTATTCTGTCTGGGTCAGGAAGTCCAGTCCCCGGATGAATATTTGTATGTGGGCCAGTTTTACACAGCCCCCAAGGATCAATCCAGCTTAGCGGATTAGGCGCTACTGATAAAGATTCAGCCCGCCCGCCAGCCCTATCGGATCCTGGCTGATAAAACGCCCGCTCTCCGGCGCGTAATACCGGAACAGATTGTAATGCAGCCCCGTTTCATCGTCAAAATACTGCCCCGGCAGACGCAGCGGCTGATGAAAGTACGCCCCGCTGTTGCTGATATCCGCCCGCTTCTCGCCCCATGCTGCCAGATATCCCGCCCACACCCGCTTACCGTCTGCGGATGTCACCTCCTGCGCCGTGCCCGTCACGTCCGAGGAGCTGTGCGAGCAGATTTATCCCGCTAAACAGGTGGTTAAGGGAGTCAATGATGCTTTTATTTAGTGGACTGAACGGGAATTAAATAATAAAAAGCCGGGAAGATTTGAAGTCTATCCCGGATTTATTCTCAAACATCACTCAATATTTTCTTAATATCAAAATCACCTTTGGGTGATAATTTAGGAAGAAGACCCCATTCACTTTCAGAAATAGAAGTCACATTTCCAAAAAAATCTTTCTTCTTACAGGAATCTCCTATTCCAAAAGCAAAGTAGATATCATCTATATCTTCAGGAGTATAGTTATCTTGATGACCAATTATTCTCCAGTCACTTCCATCTTCTATTTTCTTATCAAATAGAGAGTACGTATCTATAATAATAGGCTTAATGATTCTTTTTGAATTATCAATCTCAGATTCACTTACCGTAGGTAACTCCATAAAAATATCAAAAAACTCAGCAACATGACCCACAACCATCAGTGACATAATCCTACCAAAACAATATCTACACTCATCTAATTTAAAACAGAGTATATCTCCAGGCTTCACGAAGCGTAGCATTGTTCTCGGTTTTTTATCCCAGCCCCAAAATTTAAAATCACTCATCAGCATTTCCTCCCACCGGAACCACCTTTCTTGCTATTATAAGAGTCTTTAAATGCCTGTGCTCTGGGATCTGTTCGCCCATGTTCAAATGAATTATATTTATTTCCTCTATTTGTTGAGGAAATTTCCTCACCTATGGTTCCGGTTCTGGTTTTATATTTTTCAATATAATACTGTTCATAGCCTCTGGCTTGTCCATATTTAACATTATCATCAAGTATTACCATTTCAGAACCAGGAGTTAACCTTCCTGTTCCTCTATGTTCTCCAGATCTTCTTATTGGATCGTCAGTAATACCAACATAATAAGGCTCTTTTGCTCCAGGATCGAATAAGCCATAAACACTATAACCTGTCGCATCAAGTGGAGTCAGGCCCAGCGGATCTATCCAGCTTAACGGATTCGGCGCATATTGGTAGAGGTTAATTCCCCCCGCCAGCCCTATCGGATCCTGGCTGATAAACCGCCCGCTCTCCGGCGCATAATACCGGAACAGATTGTAATGCAGCCCCGTTTCATCGTCAAAATACTGCCCCGGAAGACGCAGCGGCTGATGAAAGTACGCCCCGCTGTTGCTGATATCCGCCCGCTTCTCACCCCATGCGGCCAGATAGCCCGCCCACACCCGCTTTCCGTCTGCGGATGTCACCTCCTGGGCCGTGCCCGTCACGTCCGTGTGGTAATACCACACCTGCCGCTGCGTGCCCTTTCCCGTCACACATGCCACCGGCGTGTACGGCTGTTCCGCCTCGTACAGGTACGTCCGCCCCCCCTGCTGCGGCACATTCTCCTGCAACAGCCGGAATCCCTCCCACACAAACTCTGTCCGGCTCCGCGCCGCCCGGCTGGCGTGGCGCTCGTATGTCGCCTTACTCACCCGCCTGCCCAGCGCATCGTAACGGTAGTGCGTTTCCTTGTTGCTGCTGATAACCCGCATCAGCTGCCCCTGCGCGCTCCATTCCAGCTGCTGGCCACGCCGCCCCGTCAGTTCCCCCCACTCGTTATAGTCGTAACGGTCACGACCCCGGCCCGGCAGCCGGTTGCTCATCACCGCGCCCTGCTGTTCGTGGTCCAGCAGATTGCCTGCCCTGTCGTAGGTAAAGTGGTCATGGTCATACATCTGCCCGGAGCGACCGGTCAGGTAACCGCTGCGGTCATAGCTGTACACCAGGCTGCCGCGCAGGTGGTCGTCAACAGTGCCGACCTCGCCGTGGTTGTTCCAGTAATAGTCCCTGGCCGTCACGCAGCCCTGCCGGGGCGGCGGCGTGACGGTGAAGATTTCGGAGGGGTGTATTGTGCTGATGGCAGAGGGTAACGAGGTGCAGGAGCTGCGCGAGCAGCTTTATCAGGCTGAACAGGTGGTTAAGGGAATAAAGGACGGGATGTTTAGTGTACTGAACGAGAGTTAAATAATAAAAAAGCCGGAAAGATTTAATTTTCTATCCGGCTTTTTATTTAAATCTCATGCTATAAATTAATAGTTATCTCTCATTAATTTAACTTCCCATGAAGTACTATCTGATATAATTATTAAAGCTTGGCAATATGATAAATCATTATTATCCAATGCACTATATTGCACTGGCTTTAATAAAGCAGCTAAAAAGCAAGTTTTTATATCACTCAATGAATTAGAAAAAGATTTCACCTCATCCCATGATAATTTAAATCCGGTGTCGCTGGATAAAACTCGTTGCTCAAAGTCAGGCATTGACATACCACGCGGCGCAATACCAACAGCTTCTATTTCATATAGATACCAGTCCCATTTATTAGCTGGTACTTTATCTAATAAATGAGATAATCGGACCTTTTCTCCATTGTTCCACATCGACCCTTTACTCACATTCATTATGGGATCTCCAGATCTTTTGCAGGACCATGTTGCGGTGTTCCTCCTGTAGGGTTAGGAATATAATCATGCTGATGGGGATTTGGATGTTCATTAGGTCTTCCATGATCTGTAAAATCAATATCCCTTTTAGGAACTAAATTACCATTTTCATCATATCTCCATTCTCTAGCCTGAGTATAATCTCCTTTTCTTCCTGATTTAGTACCTAATTGAGTATGTGATGCATTAACATCAGGGATTGGATTCCCATTTTTATCACGAGGTAATGGCCGATCAGGTCGATAAGAACCATAAGGTTTTTTATTTTCAACAGCCGTTTTGCACAACCCAAGTGGATCAATATATTTAAAAGGATTCGGCGCATAT
This sequence comes from Enterobacteriaceae bacterium UBA3516, assembly GCA_002377245.1. Lineage (GTDB taxonomy): Bacteria > Pseudomonadota > Gammaproteobacteria > Enterobacterales > Enterobacteriaceae > CBFFRJ01. The sequence goes on along the minus strand of DFPL01000341.1, from coordinate 6,440 downwards.
GCGTAGAGGTTAATCCCGCCCGCCAGCCCTATCGGATCCTGGCTGATAAACCGCCCGCTTTCCGGCGCGTAATACCGGAACAGATTGTAATGCAGCCCCGTTTCATCGTCAAAATACTGCCCCGGCAGACGCAGCGGCTGATGAAAGTACGCCCCGCTGTTGCTGATATCCGCCCGCTTCTCACCCCATGCGGCCAGATAGCCCGTCCACACCCGCTTTCCGTCTGCGGATGTCACCTCCTGGGCCGTGCCCGTCACGTCCGTGTGGTAATACCACACCTGCCGCTGCGTGCCCTGCCCCGTCACGCATGCCACTGGTGTGTACGGCTGTTCTGCGTCGTACAGGTACGTCCGCCACCCCTGCTGCGGCACTTTCTCCTGCAACAGCCGGAACCCTTCCCACACAAACTCTGTCCGGCTCCGCGCCGCCCGGCTGGCGTGGCGCTCATACGTCGCCTTACTCACCCGCCTGCCCAGCGCATCGTAACGGTAGTGCGTTTCAGTGTTGCTGCTGATAACCCGCATCAGCTGCCCCTGCGCGCTCCATTCCAGCTGCTGCCCACGCCGCCCCGTCAGTTCCCCCCACTCGTTATAGTCGTAACGGTCACGACCCCAGCCCGGCAGCCGGTTGCTCATCACCGCGCCCTGCTGTTCGTGGTCCAGCAGGTTGCCTGCCCTGTCGTAGGTAAAGTGGTCATGGTCATACATCTGCCCGGAGCGACCGGTCAGGTAACCGCTGCGGTCATAGCTGTACACCAGGCTGCCGCGCAGGTGGTCGTCAACAGTGCCGACCTCGCCGTGGTTGTTCCAGTAATAATCCCTGGCCGTCACGCAGCCCTGCCGGGCGGGTGGCGTACCGGTGTGAGTGAGGTCATTACCGCGGGCCAGGCTGCGCTGCCAGCTCAGCAGCCCGTCTTCGTTATACCCGCTGAAGGTGGCAAGCCAGGAAGAGTTAATTTTTTTCCCGGCTTTTCATTGATTAAATATCATTCAATAAAGATTTGATTTGATAATCGCCATGAGGTGTCAAACGGGGATAATTTTCTGCATCTTTTTCGGATATGCTATATTCATTATCGAATACATCAACTTTTTTACAAGAGTCTTCCACTCCATATACAAAAAAAACATTTTCAATATTTTCAGGAGTGAAATTATTTTGATGACCTATAATTCGCCAGTCGCTTCCTTTCTCTATTTTTTTATCAAATAAAGAATATGTATCAATCACAACTGGAGGTATAATTCTTTTAGCCATCTTATCTTCTGTTATCTCAGGAAAACAGGATGTAAAATAAAATAACTCAGCAACATGCCCGGTAACTATTTTAGATATAATCCTACCAAAACAATATCTTCCCTCATCTAGTTTAAAACTAAAGATATCCCCAGGTTTTACAAAGCGTAGCATTGTTCTCGGTTTTTTATCCCAGCCCCAAAATTTAAAATCGCTCATCAGCATTTCCTCCCACCGGAACCACCTTTCTTGCTATTATAAGAGTCTTTAAATGCCTGTGCTCTAGGATCTGTTCGCCCATGTTCAAATGAATTATATTTATTTCCTCTATTTGTTGAGGAAATTTCCTCACCTATGGTTCCGGTTCTGGCTTTATATTTCTCTATATAATATTGCTCATAACCTCTGGCTTGCCCGTAGGTTACATTTCTATCAAGAGGTTCCATTCTTGAATTAGGAGATAATCTTCCGGTATCAAGATGCTCACCTCTTCGTCGATCCATATTATTAGTAATACCAACGTAATAAGGTTCTTTTGCTCCAGGATCAAATAAACCATAAACACTATAACCTGTCGCATCAAGTGGAGTCAGGCCCAGCGGATCAATCCAGCTCAGCGGATTAGGCGCATACTGATAAAGATTCAGCCCCCCCGCCAGCCCTATCGGGTCCTGGCTGATAAAACGCCCGCTCTCCGGCGCGTAATACCGGAACAGATTGTAATGCAGCCCCGTTTCATCGTCAAAATACTGCCCCGGCAGACGCAGCGGCTGATGAAAGTACGCCCCGCTGTTGCTGATATCCGCCCGCTTCTCACCCCATGCTGCCAGATAGCCCGCCCACACCCGCTTTCCGTCTGCGGATGTCACCTCCTGCGCCGTGCCCGTCACGTCCGTGTGGTAATACCACACCTGCCTGTTTTCTCCCTTTCCCGTCACACATGCCACCGGCGTGTACGGCTGTTCTGCATCATACAGGTACGTCCGCCAGCCCTGCTGCGGCACATTCTCCTGCAACAGCCGGAACCCCTCCCACACAAACTCTGTCCGGCTCCGCGCCGCCCGGCTGGCGTGGCGCTCGTATGTCGCCTTACTCACCCGCCTGCCCAGCGCATCGTAACGGTAATGCGTTTCCGTGTTGCTGCTGATGACCCGCATCAGCTGCCCCTGCGCGTTCCATTCCAGCTGCTGGCCACGCCGCCCCGTCAGTTCCCCCCACTCGTTATAGTCGTAACGGTCACGACCATGGCCCGGCAGCCGGTTGTTCATCACCGCGCCCTGCTGTTCGTGGTCCAGCAGGTTGCCTGCCCTGTCATACGCAAAGTGGTCATGGTCATACATCTGCCCGGAGCGACCGGTCAGGTAACCGCTGCGGTCATAGCTGTACACCAGGCTGCCGCGCAGGTGGTCGTCAACAGTGCCGACCTCGCCGTGGTTGTTCCAGTAATAGTCCCTGGCGGTCACGCAGCCCTGTCGGGGCGGCGGCGTGCCGGTGGGAGTGAGGTCACTGCCGCGGGCCAGGCTGCGCTGCCAGCTCAGCAGCCCGTCTTCGTTATACCCGCTGAAGGTGGCAAGCTGCCCCTGCGTGCGTTTTATCTGACGGTGCAGACTGTCGCGCTCGTACTCGCTGACCGTCATGCCGTCCAGCGCCGTCTGCAGCAGATGCCCGCTGCCGTAATAGAGGTGACTCAGGGTCTGCCCGTCCGGCAGGGTGATGGCCGTGGGGTTGCCCAGCGCGTCCCGCTGGTAACGCAGGCTGCCGCGCCAGGCGTGCTCTGCCGTCAGCCAGCCGCTGCGGTCGTACTCAAAACGCACCGTGTCTGCCTGAATACGGTGCTGCTGTTGTCCTGCCTCCGTGGGCGTGAGGGTCACTTCTGTTATCTGGTCGAGCCGGTTGTAACTGAACGTCCGCGCGCTGTGTTCATTTGCCGCCTGCAACAGGCGGCCCAGCGCGTCACGCTGCTGCGTTTCCCGGCGGATGCCGCCCAGCGTGCCGTGCGTCTCCGTTGCCGCCAGATAGCCACGCGCATCGTGGATAAATACCCGGCTCAGGCCGTCCGGCCGCACTTCACGCACCCGCCTGCCGTCGGCATCGTGGGCGAAGCGGTACTGCGCCCCGTTGCCGTTGGTCAGCGTGGTCACCCGCCCTTCCGGGGTGTACTGCCAGCGTGTTGCGCGTTTTTCTTCATCTGTGTGTACCGCCAGCAGGCCACGGGACGTGTATGCCCAGCTCTCCACGCTCCCCGTAATGCGACGGTGGCTGCTTATCAGCCCCAGGGCGTTCCAGGTGTAGCGGTCCTGCTGTTTGCCCGGATGGTCCACCGTTTCCGGTAACCCCTGACGGTTATAACGGATGCGCAGCACTTTCCCTTCTGCATCCGTCACCTGCGTCAGGTTACCGTCCTCATCGTAGGCATACCTGGTGCTGCGTCCTGAACAGTCCGTGTATGTCGTCAGTTGCCCGCGCGCGTTGTACTCCGGCACCACCGTGCCGCCCGCCGCATCCGTCCGGCTGCTCACCAGCCCCTGTTCGTCGTAAACGTACTGCGTCACCCGCCCTTCCGGGTCCGTCTCCCGTACCGGTTGCCCGTGCTCGTTGTACCGCGTTTGCCAGATATGGTCGTCGTCCAGCGTGGTGCGCGTGATTTCATCAAACTCACCGTTCCACTGCGTCTGCGTCACGCGGCCTTCCGGGTCGGTCTTCTTCACCACCCGGTTCTGGGTATCGTATTCATACGCCACGATGCACCCACCTGGCAGTTCAGTTTCAACGGGAAAGTGGTCTTCGTTATAAGTGAAACGGTACATGCCTCCACCCGGCGTCCGGTGTGCGGTGATATAGGTTTCCTGGTCGTACCACCACTGCCATTGTTCACCCGACCTGCCGGTAACGGTGGTGGTGCCGGCGGCAAAATCGTAGTCGAAGTCGTAATGCTCCCCGTCGCTGTTCGTGTGCTCTGTGACACGCGGCATGCCGTCCTTCTCCTGCCAGCGGTAATGGCAGGTGAACCCGGTCGCATTGCTGTGCGAGGTCATCAGCCCCTGTTCATAGGTAAACTGCCGGACCAGCGTTCCTGCCCGATTCACCACGCCGGTCAGTTGCCCGTTGTCGTCATAGCGGTACTCAATCAGATCGCCACGGGTGCCGCCCTCGACCAGTTCGATGCGTGACAGCCGCTCCCCTGCGGGGGTCTGCGTGTGGTGCAATAACAGATGATGCCCGCTGCTGGAGGCTATCCGTGCCAGCCTGCCCTCCTCGTGCCCGAAGACAATGCGCTGTCGGTAAGGCGTTTCCATAAACAGCAGGTGTGCCACGCTGTCGGGGCCGAAATCCCCAAACACAAAATAGCTGCGATCGGAGTAATGCAGGACATAGCGGCCGTCATGCAGGCGGCTGAGGTAAAGCTGTTCCTGGGGATCAAAAATCTGGTGACCGGGCGTCAGCCTGGCCTTTGGGTAACTTAGCTCCCGGCCCTGCGCCCCGATCAGGGTGATATGGTTATCGTCCTCATGGAGGCTGATTTCCCAGTTCAGCCGCCAGCCTCTTCCCAACAGCCCGGCCGTTTCAAGATGGCTGGCGTAAAAACGCGAGCAGGTGACTGGCAGGCGGCCCGGAAGGGTAACGTCCGTTTCCGGCAATAAGATCTTTTGCCCGGTCGTCACATCCACTGGGTTACCGAACATTCCGCTGATGGCCTCACTTACCCCCATCCCCACAAGCTCCCCAGCCAGGAACTTAGCGGCGCATTTGGCACCGAACTTCGTCCCGAGCTTTGCCGCCTGCCGCCATGCGCCGGCCAGCCCGCCCAGCATCCCCGCCACCACAAACAGCACATCTACGGCCTTACGCAGCCAGTCCGGAATTTCAGAACTGATTTCCAGCACTGTTTGCTTGCCGCCACCGAGAAACACATTCGGCGAGCCATCGTCAATCACCGCATCGCACTCGATGCGATCGTCTTTACGGGCCGCAGGCTGGCTGTTAATAAAGATGTTTCCTGAACCCTCTGCGATACGTTTTTCTGCGACGTGGTCATCGCACTTCACCGTGCTCAGCACCGCGCGCGCCGCCGGGCGGCTGTTGGTGCTGACGTTCTCTGAGCCGGTAAGAATCTTTCCCGCCGTGTGGCGCATTGAGCGCCCTATAGACTCACCCAGTTGAAGCGCCTCCGAGGCTATCTGGTCAGCCAAAAATCCCAGAATCAACCCGGCAAGAAAGCCACAGGTAAAGAAAGCAAAAGCGGCAACAGCGATAACGGCGATGCCAATAATGGCACCAATAAGAAACCCGGCGAGCGCGCTGGTGTGGTAGATGGGATCATCCACCCGAGCTGCTTCATACATGGTCACACCTCCGTGTGGTTCTTAGCTTTTGCCTGGCTGAAACTCCTTCAGCCAGGCATTCCATAGCAGGTCTGTTTTTTCATCAAAAAGACGGGGAGAGGTCAGGGTGAAAACCAGTACCCTGCCAGGGATGACGACAAATCCGGCCTGACGCTGAAATACTTCTGTTTTGCCGGATTTATGGGTGGTGGAGATGTGTTCTCCCGTAAGCGCCTCGTTGCCTGTCCCCAGCAATGCGGGTGCTCGCGATATCACCCGGTGCTGGCTGAGATTTTTTTTCATCAGTGCAATCTGGCGGTCAATGTAGGCGCTCAGACTTTCATCCGTGTTGAGCGTATCGCGGGAAATATTCAGACTGGGCGATGTGCGTTCGTTGCCCTCAGAGACAAAAATATTTACGGAGCGGTCAATGAATGTTTCGGGCAGGGTAAAACTGCCTTCCTGTATGCGGTAGGTTCTATCCATGAGAATTCCTGTTTAACTACGTTCATTCAGAGGTGGGGAGAGGAGCAATATCGTCCGCCGTTACGGCTTTACCGCCGTCCGGGTTCATATCAATGCCGTTACCAATCAGTTGCATTACATCGCTGGTGTGCAGCATCAACTGCTTACCGCAAAACTCGATAGAACCGTCCTTATGTAAAACAAGGGCCGCATTGCCACAACGAAGCGTGAATTGATCGCCAACGTCTAAACGGTAGGTCGTACCAATATTGATGGTCTGTGCAAGTTTTACGGAAAGGCCGTCATTTTTTGTGACCGTCGTGAGGCGGTCTTCGCCAATGCTGTTCGTTTCGTTTTTGATAATGGTTTTTGTCCGATCGACCATTACCGTATGTGTTTCATTGTTTTTTACCGTTG
>DFPL01000275.1 GCA_002377245.1 Enterobacteriaceae bacterium UBA3516 | reverse complement strand
CGCTGGCCGCCGCCGCCGCTGGTTTACTGGTTAATGCCCGCCATGTGCCGTTTGGCGTGACGGTGCGTGAACTGGTCGGCAGCCGTGCGGCAAGCTTTTTGGGTTGCCACATCATGAACGATGAAAGCGTGGTGTTTGGTTTATCCCAGCCTACACCGGAACAGCGCAAAGCGGCTTACTGGCTCTGTGGTTTGGGTGTGGCCCTGTTCTGGCCGGTGGGCGTGCTGGTCGGTGCCGGGGTCGGAAAACTGTTGCCCGCCCCGGAAACCATCGGCCTGGATGCAGTCTTTCCCGCCATTTTGCTGGCGCTGGTGCTGCCCGCTCTGAAGAAGCGAACTACGCTGATTCGCGCCTCAAGCGGTGCGTTGATCTCACTGGCCGCGGTGCCCTTTACGCCAGTAGGGCTGCCGGTACTGCTCTCCTTACTTGGCCTGCTGACGAGGAAGAAATAATGGCGAACACGACGCTCATCATTTGTGGCATTGCGATTTTATCGGCGGGCACCTACCTGATGCGCCTGGGCGGCGCGAAACTCGGCAACACGCTGGCCCTGTCGGAACGCGCGCAGGCGCTGCTCTCCGATGCGGCCACCACGCTGTTGTTTGCGGTGGCGCTGGCGGCAACGCTCTACGAAGGCGAACACTTCGCAGGCCTGGCCCGCGTGCTGGGCGTGATGTTTGCTCTGTTCCTTGCCTGGCGCAAGATGCCGCTAATTGTGGTGATTATTTCCGCCGCGGTGGTAACGGCATTGCTGCGCCTTGCGGGGGTGCAATAACGGCTGCGAGTCCCGTCACATTCTGATTAAAACAGGGTTTCATTTTCTTTCAGGGCGGTAGAAAGTAATCAGTGTTTAATGAATTTCTTAGTGTCTAGTGTCGAATAAAATCGACACTGGATGCACACTGCGCTTGTGAGGCATACCCATGGCACTCTCTGCCAAAGAAAAACTCTTTCAGAATATATTAACGCACTACGCTAGTTATACGGCTGGCTTTACCGCTCAGGACTGCGCGGACTTTATGCAGGTGAATCGCAGCGTCATTAGCCATTACTTAAACCGACTGTGTGATGACGGTAAATTATTAAAAGAGAATACCCGGCCGGTTCGTTTCTTTGTCAACACTATCGGTGATGCCCCTCTCACTCGCCCGGCTTTAGTGTCGAAAAATCATGATGCCTTCTGTCGATTGATTGGTGCTGAAGGAAGTTTGAAAGAAACAGTTTCATTGTGCCGCTCCGCCGTTGACTATCCCACCCAGGGCTTGCCTGTTTTACTCTCGGGTGAGAGCGGCGTGGGTAAGAGTCATCTGGCTTCGCTTATCTGGCAATATGCGCTTGAGCGTGGAGTAATTTCTGCCAATGGCCCATTCATTGAACTTAACTGTGCAGACTACGCCAATAATCCCGAATTACTCTCAGCAACGCTGTTTGGCTACACCCGGGGCGCTTTCACTGGCGCCGATCGGGAAAAGCGCGGCGCGTTCGATGAAGCCGATGGCGGTTTCCTTTTTCTGGATGAAGTGCATCGTCTCTCGGCTGAGAATCAAGAGAAGTTATTTCTTTTTATGGATAAAGGTTATTTTTATCGCCTGGGTGATAATCGTACCCGTCGTCCCGCCACGTTACGGTTTATCTTTGCCACTACGGAAAATATTGATACCGCGCTACTTAACACGTTTCGCCGACGCATACCGGTACGTGTCACTCTGCCTAACTATATCTCTCGCCCGTTAACCGAGCGTATTGCTCAGGTCGAGCATTTCCTGCATGAGGAAGCCGCCAGCCTGGACAGAGATATTCATCTGGATAGCCAACTGATGCATCAGTTGGTGATGTCCCCGGTGCGCGGAAACATTGGCGAACTTAAAAACCAACTCAAGGTGATGGCGGCCAGCGCGTGGAGTGAACAGAAGCAAAATGCCTTTATCACGCTACATACCACTCACCCCAGCGGTGAAGTTCTGGTTATTACAGCCAAAGAAAAATGCGCCCCACTGGATGTCGCTGTATTGCTACCAAAAGCCATGCGTGATGACGTTATTTTTCGTGAGTTTTGCCACAGTGGCAATGTGTTACTGCTGAACCGCAAGCTGGAACAGCTCCTGACGACCGTGCATGGCGTGCTGAGCACGGAACAGATCTTCAGCGGCTATCTCTGGCAAAACACGATGCATGCCATCAATGAGCTGGAAGCGCTGACGGGCATCACATGCCAGCAGGAGTTACGCAAAGCAATATGGCTAAGCCTTATCTGGGCGCTGCATATTCAGCATGATGACGCGCAGGTCGCAGAGTTACAGGCCATCACTGATTACGTTTCCTGCAAAGCGCGCCTGCTCGCAGAGAGCTGTATCGACCTGCTGCAAAAGCATGTCACGCCCAGCCCGCTTCCCATGCTTATGCCATTACTGAGCTGTGCGCTGAATAAACTGGCGGGCGAAGACGATGCGATACAGGGCGTCATTGTCTCACACGGTCGTTCAACTGCGTCCAGCATCGCAGGGATGGCCAACCAGCTAACTGGTGGCTATTTCTTTAAGGCCTTCGACATGCCCTGGTCTACCTCCACCAGCGACATTATTACCTTGTTGATTGCCCATCTTGCCGCCCTTAAGCAAGGAGCCGGACTCATTATTTTGGTGGACATGGGTTCGCTTAAAGAGATTTACGAAGAAATTAAGCTTCACCTGCATGGCGAGCTGCTGGTGATTAATAACGTCAGTACGGCGATGGCTTTGGATATTGCGGCAAAAATTCAAAGCCAGCTGCCGATGGAAGACATTATTGAAAGCGTGAAAGGGGCTTATGAAATCGAAACGCGCTATTACGCAGGTGTATTGCCTGGCAATAAAATCATTATTTCCTGTATTTCGGGTGAGGGAATTTCGAAAAAGCTCAAAGATATTTTAAGTCGTTATCTCGCCAGAGAAGAGATAGATATCGTGACGATGGAATATGACGATCTGAAATGGAAAATTGCCCGCGCCGATCCTGCCCTGCATGGCACCCGGTTGATTATTACCACCACCGACCTCGATGCCGGTTACATCCCGCTGCTGAACGTCGAACAACTCATTAAAGAGAAAACCCAGGTGCTGCGACGCGACTACTTCACCGACCTGGTGACTGAAGGTAGCCTTGAGCCGATGGTGGAAGAAGTGGTGAAGCTCTTTACCGTTGAAGGAGTGGCCAGCCGACTGAACTTTCTGAACCCCGTTATCATCATTGACGAAGTCGAATCAGTGATTAAGCAGTACGAATCTTTTTATAAAATCCATTTTGAGAGCTACTTGCGTATCAACTTATTCATGCATATCGCGCTGATGATTGAGCGCGTGATGGTGAATACCGGCATGCGCCATCGGGACGACGCCTCACTGACGCTTGAGCAACAAGCTTTTGTGGCTGTTCATGACACCTTCTTCCAGGCACTAAACCGCAAATATCATCTGACGGTGCCCCTGACCGAAGTGCTGATGATTTATGAAATCATGGAACCCTGGATCGCAACAGATCCCCTGTAACCCTTCTCACGCTGGCCCAGGCCAGCGTTTTCATTTCGACGCTACGCTAAATTCACGAATTCAACAGTAATCAAAGCGTCCAGGATGCAATAAAAATCATTAAATTACAATATGTTAAATAATTGGCACGTCCTTTGCTGAGTACTATTAGCAAATAACACTCAGCGTCCGGTTAAAGAGAAAGGAACAGGTAATGCGAGAAATTTATATCGCCAGTCATGGCCGCTATGCCGAAGGCATTATTTCCGGCCTGAATTTACTGATTGGTGAAGAGCATGGCGTGACGCCCATTTGTGCCTATTGCGGCGAAATAGGTTCCACCGCCGAGTTAGGAAGATACGTTGAAGGTATCGCCAGTGAAGCCGCTCGTCGTGGCAATGAACTGGTGCTGTTTACGGATATGCAGGGTGGCAGCGTCAACAACACCGCTGTGCAACTGATGGTGAAATACCCTCATATGCACGTCATTAGCGGTGCCAATTTGATCATGCTAATGGAGTTTTGCATGTCAGAGCAGGAAAGCACCGAAGCCCGTTTACAGGACGCGATTGCCGCCGCCACGAATGCCATGCAGTACATGAATGTTCTGCCTGAAATTATGGCCGCACGTCAGGCCACGCTGGCAGCACACCGTGATGATGCCGACGACTTTTTTGCTACCGGAGGCAGCCTGTGACTATTGCTCTGGAAACCTTAGACCGTCGCTATTTTTCTCCACAGGATGTGCTGGACAAGGACTGGATTGATTCTGCCATCCGGGACGTGCTTAGCAGCATCGACGCTCTGTTACCTCGCTTTAGCCATACTTTTCCGGCAGCAAATACTCTGGAAGGACGTTATACCGAGGTAGCGAAAGTAGACTGGACAGAGGGTTTCTGGACGGGCTTGCTATGGCTCGCCTGGGAGGTCACCGGGGAAGATAAATATCGCCGGGCGGCAGAAGGGTTTCTCGACAACTTTGAAGAGCGCCTGGATAAGCAAATAAAAGTCGACACGCATGATCTTGGCTTTTTATACCTGCTCTCCTGCGTTAATGCGTGGCGTCTTACCGGCAATACGCGCGCCCGCTCGCTGGCGCTTCGGGCGGCTGATTTACTTTACTGCCGCTTTAACGCCACCGCAGGAGTCATTCAGGCCTGGGGGGATTTACGCGATCCAGCCCGCCAGGGGCGCATGATTATTGACTGCAACCTCAACGTCCCACTGCTTTTTTGGGCAGCGAACGAGACCGGTAATGCCGATTATCGCCAGGCGGCAACACGCCATCTTGAGCAAGCGGCACGTTACCTGGTGCGCAATGATGGCTCAACCTTCCATACTTTTTACCTGGATATTCACACGGGCAAAGCGCTACGTGGCGACACCCATCAGGGATTCAGCGACAGCTCATGCTGGGCACGCGGTCAGGCCTGGGGCATCTACGGGTTTGCGTTAGGTTATCACCATACCGGTAATGCTGCGCTGCCTGAGTTATCGCGCAAATTGACCCACTATTTTCTTAATCGCCTGCCGGAAGACTATGTCTGCTATTGGGACCTCATCTTTACCCAGGAAGACCACGCATACCGCGACACTTCAGCAGCCGCTATCAGCGTTTGTGGAATCGCTGAGCTTCTCAAACAGTTACCGCTGACGGATCCCTTACGCCCGGCATACCTCAATGCGATTAGCCTGATGATGCGTAATCTGCAGGCTAACTACTTTGCGCATAACGAAGACGGCCTTTTGCGTGAAGGCGTTTATAACTTTGGCCGTGATATGGGCATCAACGTACCGAATCTTTGGGGCGACTATTTCTGGTTCGAAGCCCTGGTACGCCTTTCCCGCGTCTGGACACCCTACTGGTAAATATAAAAACAGGAGTACGTAAGAATGATTTCACTAATAAGAATTGATGATCGATTAATCCACGGTCAGGTGGCTGTTGTCTGGACTAAGCACCTGGGCGTCAATCGTATCCTGGTTGCCAACGATCAGATTGTGAACAACGAGGTACAGAAAATGTCTCTACGCATGGCGGCACCAGACACAGCGAAATGCGCCATCATGGCGGTCAGCGATGCGGGGGATGTCCTTAACGATCCGCGCTCCGAAGCGATGAAAATTATGGTCATCGTTAACAATGCTGCCGATGCCCGTCGGCTGATTGAGCAGGTTCCGGCGATAAAAGGGCTCAACGTCGCCAATTATGGACGTATTACCGACAACCTCGCGGCCAAAAAGCGGATCAGCGACACCGTATACGTCACCCCCGAAGATGTGGCTGATTTTCATGCCATCGCCGAACGTGGTGTGCAGGTCGACTATCAGGTTTTACCGTCTCATCCGGTCAAAAACCTGATTGAAATGCTGAACCAAGCCGGTTAAGAGAGGCCGCTATGTTAACGTCCGCATTACTCGTTGCTCTGGTGATGTTCCTCGTCAAGACCGCCGATCACACCCTGGGTCAGCCGCTGGTTGAACGCCCGCTTATCTGCGGTGCGCTGGTCGGTCTGGTGTTAGGTGATTTTCAGCAGGGAATCATCATTGGCGCCACGCTGGAGCTTATCTTTCTCGGTACCATTACGATTGGTGGTTCTGTCCCGGCAGACCTTGCTGTCGGCTCGGTACTGGCAACCGCATTTACCATTCTGACGAAAGCAGAACCTCCGGTGGCCGTGGCCCTCGCTTTACCTATCAGCCTCCTGGCCGTCTTTGTCTACCAGGTCCTAAAACTGGTCTATACGGGACTGGTGGAAAAGTATGACGCCCTCCTTGAAGAGGGACGAGATCGCGCGGCATTAGGTCTGGTGCTCGGCATGACCTTTTTCTATGGCGTGCCTTTTGCCGTGATCGCCTTCTTTGGCATACTTTTCGGCACCGATGTGATCCGCAGTCTGGTGGAAAGCATTCCCGATACCGTTATGCGCGGCATGACGGCTGTGGGCGGCGTACTGCCTGCGCTGGGTTTCGCCATCCTGCTTAAAGCCCTGTGGAATCGCAATATTGCCGCGTTCTTCTTTATCGGCTTCGCAATGACGGCGTACCTCAAGCTGCCGATCATCGGCATTGCGATTATTGCCGCCTCCGTTGCCGTGTACCTGTGTCTGAACGAGTTCAATCAGCTAAAAGCCAACAAACAGAAAGCCGCAACCACTGCGCCCGCGTCTGTTGATGATAAGGATGGGTTCTTCAATGACTGATATTCACATGAAAAACGTCGCCGCCCGCGATGATGATAAAAGCGAGAAAAAGTTGTTTCGTCAGCTCTTTATCCGCCAGTTCCCCCTGCTGGGCACAATGAACTTTACCCGCATGGAAGGGCTGAGCTACGGCTGGGCGCTGGCGCCGATGCTGAAAAAGATTTACCCGGATCCGCATCGCTATATGGAGGCGTTAAAACGCAACAGCCAGTTCTTTAACACCAACCAGCATCTTGCCCCTTTTATTATGGGCCTGACGCTCTCTATGGAAAAAGAGAACGCAGCCAATCCCAATTTTGACACCTCCAGCATTAATGGGATTAAAGTTGCCCTGATGGGGCCCTTTGCAGGCGTTGGCGACTCATTCTTTTACGGCGTGCTGCGTATTATCGCCACCGGCATTGCAATAGGGCTTGCGTCGCAGGGCAATCCATTAGGACCGCTGTTATTTCTACTGATTTATAACATCCCCAGTTATTTAATCCGCTACTACGGCGGGGTGATGGGCTATCGGCTGGGGTCAAAATATATTGCAGAAGCTACCCAGTCGGGGCTGCTCGGCTGTGTCACGAAGGCCTCGGCCATCATGGGGTTAATGATGGTAGGAGCGATGAGTGCCAGTATGGTGAAATTCACCACTACCTTTAAAACCACTATTGCCGGGCAGCCTTTTGTCTTACAGGATATTCTCGATAAAATCTGTGTTGGGTTAATTCCGCTGATGCTGGTGCTGGTCTGTCTGCGGATGCTTAATAAAAAAGTGAGCCCCAATAAAATCCTGTTGTTCTTAATCGCCTTTGGCTTTGCCGCAGCGGGCATTGGCATTATTTAATTACACGCCCCTCTTTTCTCTTAAAGAGGGGTCATCAGGATCATAATTTTTCAAGCTGGGAAATATTTCTGCTGCGTTCCATAATCGTCGTCGGTAGCTGGCGAACCCATGCCGTATCCGTCGATGAATTTCACCATTGAATTAATAATAAATCCCTACAACACAAAATAATGAATTAATTATGTGAGCAATATCATATGCAGTGTTTAAGTTAATTACTCAACGCGATCTTGTGTCGATAATATAAAACCCACAAAGAATAAACCAATGCAATTCAATGAATTATCTATTGGCACACCCTTTGCAATATGTTTTATATGGAAAACAGCTGCGTAAAGGGAGTAACCATAAAAACAGCGGTGATGTTAATAAAATATTTAATTGCATTTCCCGCTTCACTTTTCACCCTATGAAAAACATATTAATAATGAGATGAACACTACCATGAAAAAAATAAACTGCATTGCAATTGCTTTGCCACTGACCTTTTTTACCGTTAATACTTTCGCCGCTGCGACCTGGGTTGATAATCGCTATGCGCATACCACTGCTTCGGAAAAGAACCAGTACAAATTGGGAGCAGGACATATTTTTGATAATGGCGCAGGTATTCTGGTATCCGCCATGTACGATCTTGGTCAGAATTTTGACCAGATGCGCAGTACTTTTCAGGAATATGAAGGCTGGTACCCCGTTCCACTAAGTGATAAATGGACACTGACGCCCGGTGGATTGTCAGATATCGACAGTAATGGGACAAAGATCGCTCCCTATTTAGGCCTGGATTATAAAGTCAGCAAAGCCTTTAGCATTGGGAGTCGCTATCGTTACAACCACATGACGCATAAAGAGCACGATTACAACGGTAAGATGGACTATAACGACAGCCATCAGTTCGACCTGTTTTTCAATTATCAGGCAACCGACAAACTCTGGCTGCAGTTGAATCCTGAGTTTTTCGTCAATGCGAATGATTTTAATGCCTCGAATGGGCAAAAAACGCACTGGGAACCGAGCGTCGTAGCTCGTTACCGACTGGACAAAAACTGGCTGCCCTATGCGGAAGTCGCCTGGCTCGATCAGGATAAAAATCATGACGATCAGGTGCGCTTTCGCATCGGGATTCGCTACTACATCAACTAATCGTCATGATGACCGGGGCCGTGTTCCCGCCCCGGTCAGATTACCAGGTGTTGACCTCAACCGATGAAAACAGAGCTTCACCTTTTAGCTCTGGTCCATGGCCGGACGCATAAATCCCAAACCGTGCCCCCACCCACTTACCGGCACCCGCTGAAAAGGTGGGGGCCACATCTCGCCATTCACCACCCGGTAGTCGATAACAAAAACAGCTGATGCCGTCGTAACCGACATGAAATCCCAGCGCGACACGCGATCCCACGTCATTGGCAACCGGCAACAGGGTTTCGCTCAGTTCACCGCGATCGCTGTTCCAGCCGTGGCGAAACCGCAACTGGATTCCAACATCATCGCGCACCAAACTCAAGGCAGCAAACCGTTCACCATAAATGATCAGACCGGCTTCATCGCCCGGTTGTATGAAACAACCTTCAAGAGAGGTGATAACCGAGAAGCGCTCGGCGGGAAATTTCTGTAGTAACAACTGAGGCATCGTATAAAGGCTGCCCGCATGGGGAACGCAGTGTAGTAATAACCCTCGCCCCTTCTCCCCTCGCCAGTTTGGTTGGGGATTAGCCTGCCACTGCCATTGCAAACCAGGATGGCCATGTGTGAAACCATCACTGGCCTGGAGCTCACAATATGTGGTGGGTAAGGAAGGACGAACAGAGTTTAACACTGGCTGGCCTTTACCCGTGTCGTCGAGTGGCTCACCGATTACTGGCCATCCGTCCTCACACCAGTGAAGCGGTTGCAGATGTACCACTCTTCCATAGACGCCCTTGTCCTGGAAATGAAAAAACCAGTTTTCACCCTTTTCCAGTTCCACCCATGCTCCCTGATGTGGACCATTAACCGACGTTTTCCCTTGATGAAGTACATCGCGAGACTGCCAGGGTCCCGCCAGAGAGGGGGCGCGCAGTACCGTCTGCCATCCCCGTTTAACGCCCCCGGCGGGAGCAAAGATCCAGTATTCGCCCTGTCGCTTGTAGAGTTTCGGTCCTTCCAGCGTAGGGTGGGAAGGGGTGCCATCAAAAATAATACGCCCTTCATCGAGTAATCGGGACGCATCCGGCGCCATTTCAAGCAACTGGAATTTGTTTTTAATACCACTGCGACTGTAGGCAAAACCGTGTATCAGCCAGGCCCGTCCGTCGTCATCCCAGAGCGGACAGGGGTCAATCCAGCCCGGTGCGCGTTTCAGGCAAAGCGGTTGGCTCCATTCTCCGAGTGGATCACGTGCATGGGTAACAAAGATACCCTCATCAGGGAGGCTGAAGAAAATCCAGTACTGGCCGTCATGATAACGCAGTGAGGGTGCCCAGACGCCTTTACCGGGCTGCACCTGATCATATTCAGGTGACGGTAGGCGGTCGATGGCATGGTTTACAATCTGCCAGTGAATCAAATCACGGGAGTGGAGCAGGGGTAACGCAGGGACCTGATTAAAACTGGATGAAACCATCCAGAAATCCTCGCCCACTCTTATTACATCGGGATCGGCATAATCAGCATGCAGGATGGGGTTTTGATAGCGTAACGTCATAACAGGACTCCTTTTAACTGTCGAAGTCGTTGCAATAATCACGCCACTGATTTTTTAATATCTATTTCAATTAATTAGGATGGTTACGACACAAAAAAAGCGCCACCAGGCGCTCTTTCGACAGTAGAAACATGTCAGGAGTGTAAATGTTCCTCAACCCAGGCGTTAAGCGCGGCGAATGCGATCTCACCCCCCTGCTCAAGGCGAAACACCGGGCCAAGCGCCATCGGTTCGGCCTGGGCCGCCAGCACGGCAAGTTCGGGCAGATACTCTTCTCCAGGATGCCCCATCCGGCGCTCGCCCAGGCGGCTGGCATAGCGGGCAACGGCTACCTCCGGCGATACTGCATTCCACACTTCCAGGACTCGCGTTACGCCCGCTTTTTCGAGGTAATCGACAAGCGTCTCCCGTGGCTGAAAACCAAACCAGGCATCAACCAGAAACGGGCAACCGGGCGGGGCATCACGAATGATGGACCAGATAACCTCGTAGGCGGCATAACCGAGTTGCCGGTTAAATGGGCGATCAATCTGATCGAACTTCGCCATAAAGGGCTCTTTGATGCCGTCGATGGTAAGAACCGGCAGGGAAAAACGCGCAGAGAGTTGCCGCGTGACCGTAGATTTGCCGGAGGCCGGAATGCCATTAACCAACACGACGGTTTTGGTTTGTGTCGTCATAGCAGCGCCACTACCTCCTCTCTTGTGCGCGCCGCCCGCAGCGCCGCCATCGTCTCATCGTTATCCAGCAGATGAACGATGGCCCGGATACCCTCTTCGATATGCGCGTTGCTGTCGCAGGCCCCGAACATAATGACAATGTCCGCTGCTTCACTTTGACCAAAGCGAATCGGCTCCCGGAGTAACACCAGGCTGAAGCAGTCCCGCTTTACTCCACATTCAGGGCGAGCATGTGGTATCGCGACACCTTCATCAAACACATAATAGGCCCCATGCTCCAGGGTACTGTCGATCACCGCTTCGCCGTAGCGCGCCTCCAGATAACCGCCGTCGATTAAGGGCCTGGCAGCCAGCCGGATCACCTGCTGCCAGTCCGTTTCCGTGACACCGACCTGAATAGCATCTGCTTCGATGAGAAGGTCTTTAATCGTCATCTTTTCTCCCTAAATATTACGCCGGATAATATTGCGCAATTCATCGATACGAAGAAATAAAGAATCCACGTCCTGGCGATGGCTTTTACTTTTCGCAAAGACATTTAATGCCCGGTTATACATCAACATTAATTGTTTTTGTACATCACTGTTCCGTGGATCCTCTTCCAGCTTACCTTCCAGTTTCTTAATATCTTCAGACAGTAATACGGCCTGCCTTTCATATTCTTCCACTGCCGATTCGTCTTTTTTCCACAACGATTTCAATGATTCAAACATGACTGACTCCCGCCCCAATGGATGCCGGAGCATCAGGGTTATGGAATAAAATGAATGTAGTAATACGGGATTATTTAAATAAATTCATTTTCTCGATCAGCACCTGAGTGACCGCATCGTTGGCGGGGATCAGGAATTTTCGCACGCTGTCGTTCACCTTACCTTTATCAAAGGTGGATTTGCACTGGCCGACCCACTGCACGTTCATCTCGGTCCCTACATTCACCTTATTGATGCCCTCGGTGACGGCTTTGCGCATATCCTCATCGCTGACACCCGTCCCACCGTGCAGTACCAGCGGCGTACCGGTGGCGGCGCTAATTTCCTGCAAACGCTGATGTTGAATCTGCGCTTTGCCGGTGTAGAGGCCGTGTACGGTGCCGACGGAGACGGCCAGCATGTCAACATCGGTTTCTTCGACAAAGCGTTTTGCATCCGCCACGGTGGTGAAGCTGATATCTTCCACCGCCACCGCCTTACCATCTTCTGAGCCGCCAATCGCGCCCAGCTCGCCTTCAACTGAAATACCCCGTGGGCGTGCCATTTCCACTACAATCCGGCTATTGGCAATATTCTCATCAATATCCAGGTGCGAGCCGTCATACATAATAGAACTGAATCCCGCATCTATTGCTGTTTGAATCGCGTTAATATCCGAGCAGTGATCCAGGTGCAAACAGGCTGGCACATTTTCGCTTACCGATAATGACCGGACGGAATCGACCAGTAATTGATATCCGAGATATTGCGCCGTGCCCGTGGATATCTGAATCATCAACGGACTATTGGTTTCCTTTGCTGCTTTAAAAAAGGCAGGCAGCATTTCCAGACAATGTAAATTAAAAGAACCGACGGCTTTAAACTGACGCTCTTTAGCAATATCTAACAGCGCATTGAAATTATGCAGACTCATGGATTTTCTCCCCTTTAGGTTTAGCTGACTTGCCATTAACGAACCAGGCAAGGAAGGCAACGAAGATGATAAACAGACCAACAAATAACCAGTTATTCTGGAAGGCATGGCCCAGTACCAGCCCGGAGCTGATGACATCGGAATCACTGAATGTCACGCCGGTAAAGCCATAACTTTCCAGCATCGGCACCAGAATGGCGGGCAGGAAAGTAATAAAGAGACCATGAACAACCCCCCCGATGACCGCCCCACGACGCCCACCCAGCGCATTGCCGAACACACCCGCCGTGCCGCCCGCAAAGAAGTTCGTCAGCAGCCCAGGCAGGATCATCGCCAGACCAAACATCGGGAAGACCAGCATGCCGATGATGGAACCGACGGTCGTCGCCAGAAAACCGACAATCACCGCGTTAGGGGCGTAAGGGAACAGGACCGGGCAGTCGAGTGCCGGTTTGGCATCCGGTACGATGCGCATGGCAATACCACGAAAAGCGGGAACCAGTTCGTTAAGCAGCAAACGTACACCGCTATAAAGGACAAAGACCCCTGCCACAAACTGAATGGACTGCATAAAGGCGTACATCAGGAAGTTCACACCGTTAGAGAACTGAGAGATGTATTCCGGGCCTGCCGCCACGGCTGGGATCAGGTACATCGGTACCATTACCACTGCCATCGCCAGATAGGTGTCCTGAAGGAATTTGAAATTGTCTGGTAGTTCCAGATCTTCGGTTGAACGCGAGCCTTTACCGACGACTTTTGCCACCGCGGCCTGCACCAGATAGCCGATAGTGCAGAAATGCCCCAGGGCCACATCATCAGAGCCGGTAATGCGTCTGACCACTGGCTGTGCCAGCGCGGGCATCAATACCGCCATTGCGCCACCAAATATGCCGCCGGTCAGGATTAACGGCAGCCCGGTCAGGCCCGCTTTGTAACCAATAACCGCACCGATGGTTGCCATCCACAGCAGCGCTTGCCCGGTCAGGAAGATGTATTTCAGCGGCGTCAGGCGGGCAATAATAATGTTCACCGCGAAAATCACCATCAGCGTCAATGCGACTTCAGAGCCGAGTTCGCGGTTCGCCAGTCCGGCAATAGCGGCAACGTCGGTGATGTAGCCTTTCATGCCGAAGCCGTGAGTGAAGATATCGTTCAGGAAGGTCAGGGTAGCAACGATAATATTGATACCTGCCATCATGATTAAAAAACCGAGTAACGTTTTAAATGTCCCCTCGGCAATTTTGCCCAACGACTTCTTCTGTAATATCAACCCAAGCATGGCAATAAAGGCGATTAATATTGATGCCTGTCCGAGTAAATCTTTTACAATAAACTCAACAAAACTATTCATGATCGGTCACCTTCATATCATGCAGTTTTAAAAAGGCGATAATTTTCTCTTCTATTTCCTCTTTATCGGTCAATTTATTAAGCACAACGACGCGCCGAATTTCTTCTTCACTGGCATCCGCTGTTAAAATGTCGGCAAAGACTTTTTGTGTCAAAATCATGTCAGATTTAAATGCACCGGCTTCAGAAACGGTTGTGTGTTCCACCTTTGCCGGTATTTCTAATTTTTTCAGCACCGCCTTTGCGCTCATTTCGATAGCAAAGCTAGAGCCGAGGCCGCAGCCACATACGCAGAGAACTTTAAGCATGTAAATCTCCTCAAATAATATTGAGTTGTTTGGCCAGTTTGTAAGGATGTCCTTCAGTGTCTACCAGACGTTTTTTCATACTAATAAGATCAATCGGAATCGGTTTATTACTTGAATTTATAATAATGGCTTTATTTTTCATGCCAGTCTGAATACAACGAACTATTTCACTGGCCATAATGGTGCCCTGATATATTTCCTCGCAGGTAGGGTCGCCGTTACGCAAACCGTAGCCAATAATCGTTTTGCGGATTCGCACCCCAATCCGGGGTTCAAGCTGCTTAATCATGGTGTCGATAGCCCCTTGAAACCCGGGGGAATACTCGCGTGTATAGCCTTCAGAGCAGAGAATAACGACGCTATTTTGTCTGGTGAGACGCGTTTTGATGCGCTCCGCCAGCTCATTAATCGGGATCTGGCACTCTGGTATCAGGGCAATATCGGCGTTGCTTTTAATCGCGGATTGCAGCGTCAGCTCACCGCAATATCCACCAAGTAATTCCACCATAAATACGCGGCCCGGCAGTGCTCTTCCCGTATTTCTTAGGCGAGAAACCTCTTTGATGATTTGCTCACAGGCGGTGGAGAATCCAATTGAATAATCACTGCCGTAAACATCATTATCAATAGTCATGCCTACACCAAAACAATTCACATCAAATTCGCTGAGCGTATTGAGGAATTGTAATGATCCATCTCCACCGGCCATGATTAACACATCGATGCGCAGTGATTTTAATTTACGCGCAATCGCTTCATATTCGCTGCGCACCAGTTTTCGTGTGGTCCTCCCTGAAGTGATAATGGGAATAGAGGCGATCGAAAAATCTACCAGATCGCACCAGGCTACTTCATTATGATTTTTTTCAAGTAACCCCTGAATCCCTCCGTTAAAGAGGGTTATTTCAGCCTGAGCCAGCCGTGCAATCTGGAAAATAAAATTATTAATACCAGAAACATCACCACCGCTAATGACTACTCCGATTTTCATCGCGAATTCCTCAAGGGCTGTCAGTGAGATTATTTTTCCCTGACTTCAAGCCTTATATTTGCAATGAAAGTCACATTTTTTAGATAATTTTAATATAGCAAAGCATTGACTCTCTTATTTATTGGCTTGTTTTTGAGATATTCATCACATAATAAAGTCGCGAGATAACTCACGTTATTTTTATTAATTCCTTTTTAATCATCCAGTTATAAGTCAATAAAAATGCATCAACAGGCGGGGAATAAAAACGCAGATTAAAAAAATTGCAGGAGTATAAATTTGTGACTTTACGCGCATTTTTTGCCGTCAAAGAGGCATAGCGAGGCGTCAGAAAGGGAAATGCAGGCGTTAAGAGGGGAAGAAATGAACCTGTCCCCGCTCCGAAGAGCAAGGGACAGCGGCAGTGCGGGAAAACCTTATTTGCTGAGTTCAGCGGTCATATGAACCTGGTTGCCAGAGAAGGCTTCAGTGATTTGGTAAGACGATGCGCCAGCCTGCTGTGCCTGAGCGGCGATTTTAGCTTCTGCACCGGACAGGGTTGAATCAGTTGCGGTCACAGTCTGTGCGGCGAAAGAACCAAAAGAAGTAGCCAGAGCGATAACTGCGACAAAAGTTTTGATGCTTTTCATGATATGTATCCTTCAGTAAGTTTGTTTAAGTAAGGCACCGTGCCTCGATGAAATAAATAATAGACCTGTTCACACTCAACAGAAAGCGGAATGATTTGCATTTATTGTTCAGTTTTATTGAATTAATATCGTGGGGCAAAAATGTCCAACAGACTGGCTGCAACTATTTATCAAATACAGTCACTTATGCACGGTTTGTGCGATGATATTTTTGCAAAGACGGGGTGGACTGAGTTTGTGCTGGCGACTGGATCGTGCTTAAGAGTGAGTGAGAGAATTTACCTGATACTCATATACCCGAAAAACGTAAAAGATGATTTAAACGAGTCTGAGAAAGCAATTTTGAAAACACTGTCTCAGCTCTGGGAATAAGGGATATTGCCCTGAGGGGTGCCCGGCCTTCCTTATGAGGAAAGAAAAATGGATAAAGCATTGTTTGCAGATCTTGTGACTAGCCTGGAAGAGATGGTGGCCATTGAGAACGGCCAGGTAATTCCTGCACCCGAAAATATTCATCGTCATATCTTGCCTGATGTTAAAGCCATTTGAAAAAATGCAGGTATGAAACAAGCTGAATTCGCGGATGCGATTGGTCTAAGCGTGGATCTTGTTCGCAGTTGGGAACAGCAGCGCAGAGTGCCATCAGGCATCGCGTTGAAGCTCCTGTTTCTTTTGGAAAAAAAGCCTGAAATTCTCAACACCCTAAAAACCTTTCCCGTTTGAAAAAGCAGTGTGGATTTCGGACCATACAAAAACGAAAAAAGCGCCCGCAGGCGCTCTTTCGACAGTACTGATTTTGCTTATTTGGTCAGTTGTGCGGTCATATGTACACGGTCACCGGTGAAAGCTTCAGTGATGTGGTAAGACGCACCCGCCTGCTGTGCCTGAGCGGCGATTTTAGCTTCTGCACCGTCCATGGTAGAGGAGGTCGCTGTAATGGTTTGTGCTGCAAAAGAACCGAAAGAAGTAGCCAGAGCGATAACTGCAACGAAAGTTTTGATGCTTTTCATGATGTAAACCCTTCTGAATGTTTGTTTGGATAAGGCAGCGTGCCTCGATGAAGTAGATATTAGACCTGAACCCCATCAACAAAAAGCGGAAGGATTTGCTTTTCTTTGTCAAAATTATTGATTTAAATTTCAGCCCGCAATCAGACGCTGCGGATGCGTATAAATAGTGGCCCTGCCCGGCTTGCAAAAGCCCACCAGCGTCAGGTTACAACGCTCTGCAACCTCAACCGCCAGCGTAGTCGCTGCGGAGACGGCAAAGAGAATTTCCACGCCACACATCGCTGACTTCTGCACCATCTCATAGCTCGCCCGACTGGAGACCAGCGCCGCACCGGGCAGCCAGCGCTCAGCTTCATGCGCGCGATGCCCCAGTAGTTTATCCAGCGCCACATGGCGGCCCACATCCTCATGCCCACCCACAAGTTGCCCGGAGGGTAATATCCAGGCAGCAGCATGGGTGCAACCCGTGAGGGTCCCGACAGGTTGAAAATCGGTCAGATGACGAAGCGCCTGGTCGAGGTTTGCCAGATCAAAAGTCTGCGTAAAAGGAAGAGGCGTGACGGGTTTACCGATGTCGTTAAGTTGTTCAACACCACACACACCACAACCGGTTCGCCCGGCCAGTGCGCGGCGACGCTCCTTAAGCCCCATAAACCGACGACTGGACAGATCGATCTGGACTTCGATGCCATGACAGGAGGAAACCACTTCCATACCATAGATTTCTGACGCGCTTTCTATAATCCCTTCGGATAAGGAAAACCCAACAGCAAACCACTCAAGATCTTTGGGTGATGCCATCATCACAACATGCGAAATGCCGTTATACACCAGAGCGACAGGGACTTCCTCGGCCAGATGGTCGGGCTGCGTATGCTGTAAATCACTTCGCTTCCAGAGTGACACCTGGCGTGAGCCTGTGATCTGTGTAGCAATTTCGTCTTGTTCAGTATGGATTTTGTTCACGTTGTATTAACCGAATTAAAACAGGCGTACCCGCATTGTGGTATTCTGAGGCATACCCCTTTTGGACCAGGGGATTTACAGCAATTCTGAACCTTTGCGGCGACGACCGCAAAGTAAATAAAAGCGTATGACAATGTCGAAACAAGGAGTAACCCATGCAGGTCAGCAGAAGGCAGTTCTTTAAGATCTGCGCTGGCGGTATGGCAGGTACTACAGCAGCGGCACTGGGCTTTGCCCCAGGGGTGGCGCTGGCGGAAACGCGGCAGTATAAATTGCTGCGCACCCGTGAAACTCGAAACACCTGCACGTACTGTTCCGTTGGTTGCGGGCTGTTAATGTACAGCCTCGGCGACGGCGCGAAAAATGCCAAAGCGTCTATTATTCATATCGAAGGCGACCCGGATCACCCGGTCAACCGTGGGGCACTCTGTCCGAAAGGCGCAGGCCTGCTGGATTTTGTCCACTCAGAAAGCCGTCTGAAATACCCCGAATATCGCGCGCCAGGTTCCGATAAATGGCAGAAAATCAGTTGGGATGATGCCTTTGACCGCATCGCCAAACTGATCAAGCAAGACCGTGATGCTAACTATATTGCGCAAAACACCGAAGGCACCACCGTTAACCGTTGGCTCTCCACCGGTATGCTGTGCGCTTCTGCCTCCAGTAATGAAACCGGTTATTTAACCCAGAAATTTACCCGCGCCCTCGGCATGCTCGCCGTGGACAACCAGGCGCGTGTCTGACACGGACCAACGGTAGCAAGTCTTGCTCCAACATTTGGTCGCGGTGCGATGACCAACCACTGGGTAGATATGAAAAACGCCAACCTCATCGTCGTGATGGGTGGGAATGCGGCTGAAGCGCATCCGGTGGGATTCCGCTGGGCGATGGAAGCTAAAATCCACAATGGCGCTAAATTAATCGTTATCGATCCTCGCTTTACGCGAACCGCTTCGGTCGCGGACTTCTACGCGCCTATTCGTTCCGGGACGGATATCGCTTTCCTGTCCGGCGTACTGTTGTACCTGCTTAACAATGAAAAATATAACCGTGAGTACACCGAGGCCTATACCAACGCCAGCCTGATTGTGCGTGAAGATTTTGGCTTCGAAGAGGGCCTGTTCACCGGTTATGACGCAGACAAACGCAAGTATGACAAAACCAGCTGGAACTATGAGCTGGACGAGAAAGGCTTCGCGAAACGTGATATCACCCTCACCCATCCGCGCTGTGTGTGGAACTTGCTGAAACAGCACGTTTCCCGTTATACGCCTGATGTGGTTGAAAACATTTGTGGTACGCCTAAAGCCGACTTCCTCAAAGTCTGTGAATATATTGCAGAGACCAGTGCCCACGACAGAACGGCCTCGTTCCTTTATGCATTGGGCTGGACGCAGCACTCTGTCGGCGCGCAAAACATCCGTACCATGGCGATGATCCAGTTGCTGCTTGGCAATATGGGGATGGCCGGTGGCGGTGTGAACGCACTGCGTGGTCACTCCAATATTCAGGGTCTGACCGACCTGGGGCTGCTGTCGCAGAGCCTGCCTGGCTACATGACGCTGCCCAGCGAAAAACAGGCCGATCTCCAGACCTATCTGACGGCAAACACACCGAAACCGCTGCTTGAGGGTCAGGTGAACTACTGGGGCAATTACCCGAAATTCTTCGTCTCGATGATGAAAGCCTTCTATGGTGACAAAGCGACGAAAGAGAATGACTGGGGCTTCGACTGGTTGCCGAAATGGGACAAAGGTTACGATGTCCTGCAGTATTTCGACATGATGTACAAAGGTCAGGTGAACGGCTACCTCTGCCAGGGCTTTAACCCGGTGGCGTCGTTCCCCAACAAGAACAAAGTTGTGGCGGCCCTGTCGAAACTGAAATTCCTGGTGACCATCGATCCGCTCAATACTGAGACATCCACCTTCTGGCAAAACCACGGTGAGTCAAACGATGTGGACTCGTCAAAAATCCAGACCGAAGTGTTCCGTCTCCCCTGCACCTGCTTTGCTGAGGAAAACGGTTCTATCGTTAACTCCGGTCGCTGGCTACAGTGGCACTGGAAGGGTCAGGATGCGCCGGGCGATGCAGTGACGGACGGTGAAATTCTGGCGGGCATCTTCTTACGCCTGCGCAAAATGTACGCCGAAGAAGGCGGTGCTAACCCGGAACAGGTTCTGAACATGACCTGGAATTACTCCACGCCTCACGAACCGGCTTCGGAAGAAGTGGCAATGGAGAGCAACGGTAAAGCGCTGGCCGATCTGGTTGATCCGATAACGGGTGCGGTGATCGTGAAGAAAGGCCAGCAGGTAAGCTCGTTCGCTCAGCTGCGTGATGACGGTACCACCTCAAGTGGTTGCTGGATTTTCGCCGGCAGTTGGACAGCGGAAGGCAACCAGATGGCGCGTCGTGACAACGCCGATCCGTCAGGCCTCGGTAACACCCTGGGTTGGGCATGGGCGTGGCCGTTAAACCGCCGTATTCTCTATAACCGTGCCTCTGCTGACCCGCAGGGCAAGCCGTGGGATCCAAAACGCCAGCTCCTGAAATGGGACGGGGCAAAATGGGGCGGCGTGGATATTCCAGACTACAGCACTGCCGCACCGGGCAGCGAAGTGGGTCCGTTCATCATGCAACCCGAAGGCCTGGGGCGTCTGTTTGCCATCGATAAAATGGCAGAAGGGCCCTTCCCGGAACATTACGAGCCGTTTGAAACGCCGCTCGGGACTAACCCGCTGCATCCAAAGGTTATCTCTAACCCTGCCGCACGTATCTTCAAGGATGATGCCGACGCGCTGGGTAAAGCAGATAAGTTCCCGTATGTGGGCACGACCTATCGTCTGACCGAGCACTTCCACTACTGGACCAAACACGCGTTGCTAAATGCCATCGCGCAGCCAGAACAGTTTGTGGAGATCGGGGAAAAGCTGGCGGGCAAACTGGGTATCACTCAGGGCGATACCGTAAAAGTCTCTTCTAACCGTGGCTATATCAAAGCTAAAGCGGTGGTGACCAAGCGAATTCGCACGCTGAAAGTGCACGGCCAGGATGTGGATACCATCGGCATTCCTATTCACTGGGGTTATGAAGGTGTGGCGAAGAAAGGCTTTATTGCCAACACCCTGACCCCGTTTGTCGGCGACGCAAACACCCAGACGCCAGAGTTTAAGGCATTCCTGGTGAATGTGGAAAAGGTATAGCGGAGACGAATTATGGCTTATCAATCGCAAGATATTATCCGTCGTTCCGCGACTAACGGTTTCACCCCCGCGCCTCAGGCGCGGGATCATCAACAGGAAGTCGCGAAGCTCATTGATGTCACGACCTGCATCGGCTGTAAGGCCTGTCAGGTGGCGTGCTCGGAGTGGAATGACCTCCGTGATGAAGTGGGGCATAACGTCGGTGTTTACGACAACCCTGCTGATTTGACCGCAAAATCCTGGACGGTAATGCGCTTCTCGGAAGTGGAGCAAAACGACAAACTGGAGTGGCTCATCCGTAAGGATGACTGCATGCACTGTGCCGATCCTGGCTGTCTGAAGGCGTGCCCAGCGGAAGGGGCTATCATTCAGTATGCCAATGGGATTGTCGACTTCCAGTCAGAGCAGTGTATTGGCTGTGGCTACTGCATTGCCGGCTGCCCGTTCGACGTACCTCGCCTCAACCCCGACGATAATCGTGTCTACAAATGTACGTTGTGCGTAGACCGTGTCACCGTCGGGCAGGAGCCTGCCTGCGTGAAAACCTGCCCGACCGGCGCTATTCACTTTGGTTCTAAAGAGGATATGAAAGAGCTGGCAGGCGAGCGTGTCGCTGAGCTGAAAACCCGTGGTTATGACAACGCAGGTTTGTACGATCCGGCCGGTGTTGGCGGAACGCACGTGATGTATGTCCTTCATCACGCTGACAAACCGACGCTGTACCACGGGCTGCCGGAAAACCCTGAAATCAGCGCGACCGTGAAATTCTGGAAGGGTATCTGGAAACCTCTGGCTGCCGTTGGCTTCGCCGCCACCTTTGCAGCAAGTATCTTCCACTACGTCGGTGTCGGTCCGAACCGTGCAGAGGAAGAAGACGATAATCTGCATGAAGAGAAAGACGAGGTGCGCAAATGAAAAGACGTGACACCATCGTGCGCTACACGGCGCCGGAACGCATTAACCACTGGGTCACCGC
The DNA here is from genome assembly GCA_002377245.1 of Enterobacteriaceae bacterium UBA3516. GTDB lineage: Bacteria > Pseudomonadota > Gammaproteobacteria > Enterobacterales > Enterobacteriaceae > CBFFRJ01. The sequence goes on along the minus strand of DFPL01000275.1, from coordinate 3,201 downwards.
CTTCTGCTTCGTGCTGGCGGCAGTGAGCGGGTTGGGATTTTTCTTCCCCTCCTTCAACTGGCTGATGCATATCCTTGGTACCCCGCAGCTGGCGCGCATTCTGCATCCGTTCGTCGGGGTGGTGATGTTCGCCTCGTTCATCATCATGTTTTTCCGCTACTGGCATCACAACCTAATCAATCGGGATGATATCTTTTGGGCGAAGAATATTCGTAAGATCGTCGTTAACGAGGAAGTGGGCGACACCGGGCGCTATAATTTCGGTCAGAAGTGTGTCTTCTGGGCGGCGATTATCCTGTTGGTACTGCTACTGGTGAGCGGCATCATCATGTGGCGCCCGTATTTTGCACCCGCATTCTCTATTCCGGTTATCCGATTTGCCATCATGTTGCATTCGTTTGCCGCCGTCGGGTTAATTGTGGTTATTATGGTGCATATTTACGCTGCCCTATGGGTTAAAGGCACCATTACCGCCATGGTGGAAGGCTGGGTTACCAAAACGTGGGCGAAAAAGCATCACCCACGCTGGTACCGGGAAGTTCGCCAGAAAAAGGAAAATACGACTGAATGAGTATTCGCATAATCCCGCAAGATGAGCTGGAGAAGAGCGATAAACGCACGGCGGAAGTGATTCCGCCGTTATTATTCCCCAGGCTGAAAAATCTCTATAACCGTCGCGCAGAACGTCTGCGCGAACTGGCTGAAAACAATCCATTGGGTGACTATCTGCGCTTCGCAGCCTTGATCGCCCATGCTCAGGAAGTGGTGCTGTACGACCACCCGTTGCAGATGGATTTGACCGCCCGCATCAAAGAAGCCAATGACCAGGGCAAGCCGCCGCTGGATATTCACGTCCTGCCGCGTGATAAACACTGGCAGCGGTTGCTGCATTCGTTGATTGCAGAGTTGAAGCCTGAAATGAGTGGCCCGGCGCTGGCGGTCATTGAGAATCTGGAGAAAGCGTCCGAGCAGGAGCTGGAAGCCATGGCGAGCGCGCTGTTTGCTTCCGACTTTGGTTCGGTCAGCAGTGATAAAGCGCCGTTTATCTGGGCAGCCCTTTCGCTCTATTGGGCACAGATGGCCAGCCTCATTCCCGGCAAAGCACGCGCAGAATATGGCGAGCAACGTCAGTTTTGCCCGGTATGCGGCGCCATGCCGGTCTCAAGCATGGTGCACATTGGCTCCACTCAGGGGTTGCGTTACCTGCACTGCAATTTATGTGAGACCGAATGGCATGTGGTACGCATCAAATGCAGCAACTGCGAGCAGACCCGCGATCTGCATTACTGGTCGCTGGACAGCGAGCAGGCAGCCATCAAAACGGAAAGCTGTGGCGACTGCGGTACTTACCTGAAGATCTTGTATCAGGAAAAAGACCCAAATGTGGAAGCCGTAGCCGACGATTTGTCATCGCTGGTGCTTGATGCACGCATGGAGCAAGAGGGCTTCGCCCGTAGCTCGATCAACCCGTTCCTGTTCCCCGGTGAAGGGGAGTAGCATTATCTGTACCGGGTGGCGAATGCGCCCGGTTACAGTTGACAGGGCATGATCACACCGATATGCCAGCAAGTTTTTCGTGTTACGAGTGACTCATTCCCGGCGCTGAATTTGTGCCGTTGCGAGCCGCTTTCCAGAATCAGCCCCCTCTCCAAAATCGCCATTTTCTTTCGCATTTTTCCAGGTTATAAAGCTGTATATCCATACAGAGAGAGACGTTAAGCATGGCGCTGGAAAAGGGTATTGCAGAGCAGGTAAAAGCGTTTATCGCCGCCGGGCGGCCTTCAATGCGGGATCAGAGTATTGATGATCGGAGGGCGGGTTATCTTGCGAGCGCGGTGTTAGCCGGCGAGACAGAAACCCGAGTGAACGTTAAAGATATTGACCTCGAGGGCATGACGTTTCGTCTCTTTTCTCCCCTGGATGGGGAACATATGTTACCGACGCTGATTTACTACCATGGAGGTTGCTTCGTCAGCGGAGAGTTTGCTACTCACGACAAACAATTACGCCAACTGGCCTTTTACAGCGGCTGCCGGGTCATTGCAGTCCAGTACCGTCTCGCACCCGAGCATCAATTCCCGGCCGCACATGATGACGCCCAAAAAGGGGCAGACATTATCTGGCACCATGCCGCCGAGCTGGGCGTTGACCGCCAAAAAATTACTCTGGCGGGTGACAGCGCAGGAGGGCATCTGGCCCTTGTCACGGCGCTTCGCTTAAAAGCAGCAAACACATGGCTGCCTGCGCAATTGATCCTGATCTACCCGATGCTGGACGCAACGGCTTATTTTGAAAGTTATGTCAGTAATGGCGCGGATTACATCATCACTCGCGATTCACTACTGAGCGGCTACGAAATGTACCTCGGCGACACCGATTTTATGCACCCGGAAGCCAGCCCGCTCTGGCGTGATGATTTTCACGGTCTTCCGCCCACGCACATCATTACCGCAGAATTTGACCCACTGAGCGACGAAGGCGAAGCGCTTTATCAGCGATTAACCGAGCAAGGCGTGGCATGCACCTGTCAGCACCACCTTGGGGTAATACATGGCTTCTTCCAGTTGGCAGGTATCAGTCAAGCGGCACGCGGTGTGATACGGGATGTGGCCGGGCGATTAGCGGTTTAAGCACGCAAGAAACAGAGTCCGACACGCGCCGGACTCAGTCCTCACTCTTCTTCGTTGCCGCCTTCTTCAAACGACCCAAAGGGTTTAGCGGGAAGAACGATATAAACCGCTTCAAAGACGGCACCCTGTTTGTCATCGCCAAACAGTTCAACCTGAAGTTGCACGCGTGCTTTACGTCCGCGAGCCAGCCTGTCGAGATCGCCGCTCAGTGAACCTAAATCGGCAATGGCGCTCGGTTTGCCGGTGATAGGGGTGCTGTAACGAATATGGGCATCAGCGAGAATGATAGTCCCGCCAAGGTGGCGTTCACGCAGCATTAACCAGATGAGCCCCCACCCGGTGAGTGTGGCCAGCGAGAACAGACTCCCGGCAAAGAGCGTGTGGTGCGGGTTTTGATTGCCGGTCTCCGGCATGGTGGTAATAAATTTTTGCCCGGTGTATTGCTGAATGCGGACACCCATCTTTTCACTCAACGGGATATGCTCATACCACGCCTGCTGCAACTGTCCGCACCAGTCGCCGCGATGCAAAATATCATCCAGGGTAGCAACGGGTTTGATCATCAAAAAGT
>DFPL01000172.1 GCA_002377245.1 Enterobacteriaceae bacterium UBA3516 | reverse complement strand
TGCATCGGATAAACGTGCTCGCCACCATCAACGCAGACATCGACAAACACCAGACGGTTATTGCGGACCTGCTCGATCGCTTCCGCCAGCTTACTTTCCAGCTCAGCCGGTTGAGTGATGCGCATACCGACATGCCCATAAGCTTCCGCCAGGCGAACAAAATCCGGTAACGAGGTCATGTAAGACTGAGAATGGCGGCCTGAATAAATCATGTCCTGCCACTGTTTGACCATGCCCAGATAGCCATTGTTCAGGTTCAACACCAGCACCGGCAGTTCATACTGCAAGGCGGTGGAGAGCTCCTGAATATTCATCTGAATACTGCCATCACCGGTGACACAAATGACAATATCATCCGGGAAAGCCATTTTTACGCCCAATGCAGCAGGCAGGCCAAAGCCCATCGTTCCCAGGCCACCGGAGTTGATCCAACGGCGGGATTTATCAAAGGGGTAATAAAGAGCCGCGAACATCTGGTGCTGACCCACATCAGAGGTGACATAAGCTTCGCCGTTTGTCAGACGCCAGATAGTTTCAATCACCGCCTGCGGCTTAATGCTTTCGCTTTGGCTATCGTATTTTAGGCACTGACGTGCACGCCACTGCTCAATGCTCAGCCACCAGTCCCGCAGATCGTCCAGAGGTTGTTGTGTCTCTTCCTGGGCTAACTGCTCAAGCATCAACTCCAGTACGAGACGCGCATCGCCTACAATCGGCACATCCGCCTGGACAGTTTTCGAAATAGAGGTCGGATCGATATCAATATGCAGCACGGTGGCGTTCGGGCAATATTTCGCCAGATTGTTGGTTGTGCGGTCATCAAAGCGCACGCCGACGGCAAAAATCACATCGGAGTGATGCATGGTCATGTTGGCTTCATAGGTGCCGTGCATCCCCAACATCCCCAGCGCCTGGCGATGCGTGGCCGGGAATGCACCTAGCCCCATTAAGGAAGACGCAACCGGAATATTCAGCTTTTCAACCAGCGTGCGTAGTTGTGCTTCACAACCGGAAGTAATCGCGCCGCCGCCGACATAAACCACCGGTTTTTTCGCCGCAATCAGCGTCTGGAGAGCACGTTTGATTTGACCTTTATGCCCGTGCGTCGTTGGGTTGTAAGAACGCATGCTTACCGTTTCAGGCCACACATAAGGAAGCTTATTTGCCGGGCTGAGAATATCTTTAGGCAGATCAACGACCACCGGCCCCGGACGACCGCTGGCTGCCAGCCAGAACGCTTTTTTCAGCACGCCAGGGATATCTTCCGTTTGCTTTACGAGGAAGCTGTGCTTCACCACCGGGCGGGAAATACCCACCATGTCGCACTCCTGGAAGGCATCGTATCCAATTAACGAGGTCGCGACCTGTCCTGAAATCACCACCAGCGGAATAGAGTCCATATAAGCAGTCGCTATGCCGGTAATCGCATTCGTGGCACCGGGACCCGATGTCACCAGCACAACCCCAACGTCACCCGTTGCCCTGGCAAGGCCATCCGCCATGTGTACGGCCGCTTGCTCATGACGCACCAGCACATGGTCGATGCCACCGACGGTATGTAGCGCATCGTAAATATCGAGGACAGCGCCCCCAGGATAGCCGAACACTTGCTTTACGCCCTGATCGATCAGCGACCGGACGACCATCTCGGCTCCAGACAACATCTCCATGGTTTGCCTCCAGGCTATTGTTTGTCGACTGACAGCAGAATTCATTTCCGCTAAGTCGCTCTGCTCAGACAGGAAAACCCTGCATTCTGATTATGAATGGCAGTTACCATAACCGCTCAAAATCTGGCAGGCAATGAGCAAACGGTTTACCTCATGCCTCGTTAAAAGTGAAAAAACGACGTTAGTTAGCAAGAAATGGTGAAATAGTCTGAGATAAGTAAAGTCGATGATAAATCATCGCTCAAATTGCTTGCTGCTCAGTAAATCATGCATTTTTACGACGCAGAAAGCCGCGTGTGAAAACAGCTTCAGCATAAAATTTTGCCACGACATATCTGAGCAGATTAAACCTAAAGCGTTAGCCCCATGCTTTCAGTGCTTGCATTACCGAGAGCAAACAGAGACTAACAGCTCTTCCATCCATTGATGGCCTTTATCACGCCCGGCAGCTTCGTGCCAGGACAAGTAACAGGTTCGGCTATTCAATTTTAAGGGCAACGGTAATATCTGCAGTTGTAATTTTTCCGCAAACTCTTCAGCCAACCAGCGCGGCGCAATGGCAATCAAATGCGTTTGTGAGACCACATTTAAAACACTGGTTAACGCCATTCCCTGATAGGCCACACTGGCTTGTTTATCCGGTGTGTCATACCAGGGCAGGCTAAATGAGGCATAACGTTCAAGCGACACCACTGCATGTTGCTCACCGTAAATATCACTTTCGCGTAATGGCCCCATAATGCGTGGATGTGATTTGCTGGCGACCATGACCATTTCATCTTTAAACAGGGGAACACAGCTAAATTCAGGACGATGAAACTCATCATAGCCAATAACAAATTCTAATTCCTGATAACGAAGTTGATGCTCCGTATTCTGATTGAGGGAGGATTTGAAGACCAGATGGATATTGGGTGCAATCTTTTCTACGTTATTGTAAATAACAGACGTAAGAAAGTTATCGATTGGGCTACACACACAAAGATTAAAAATACGCTCACTGGTGATCGGCTCAAAACCGGAACCGGGCAACTCATTCTGCACAAGTTGCAGCGCCTGACGAACAGAACCGAAAAGCTGGTGGGCCCTCGCGGTTGGCTGAATGCCTCTCCCATAGCGAACAAAAAGTTCATCATTAAACATCACTTTTAATCGTGCCAGCGCATTGCTGACGGCAGGTTGTGACATGCCTAATGAGTGCGCTGCGCGAGTAATGTTTTGTTCCTGCATCACCGCATCAAAAATTGTTAACAAATTGAGATCAACTTTACGCAATTGGGGTTTTATTACCTCAATTTGCGTTGAGTCTTTAACGTGGTCTTCTGACATATTCATCTCCAGTGTCAAACTACATCCCTTTTCCGGTAGTAATAACCGCTAGAAATATCATTTACCATGCATATAGGATT
>DFPL01000348.1:537-13710 GCA_002377245.1 Enterobacteriaceae bacterium UBA3516 | reverse complement strand
TCACCCGCATATTTCGGGTTGTTATAAACACGGACCATCTTGGCGACATCCACCACATGCGCCGTCACCCCCGGCGGCGCAACCTGAGTGAGGAGCGTTTTACGCACGTTATCGGCAGCCACTTCGTCGCTGACGACAATAATACGCGTCACGTTTGTTTCTTTTGTCCAGCGCGTGGCGACTTGCCCATGAATCAGGCGGTCATCAATACGCGCAAGGCCGATGGTCATGTAATCATTCGGCCCCATGGGCTTAGCAGGGACAGATGCTTTAGGCGCAGCAGCGGGCGCGGCTTTAACCACCGGTGCGGCTTTCAACGCTTTGACACCTTCCCGACCCGTTTCCACTGCAACAGCCACGAGTTCGTCAAACGTTGGGTTATCATCACGCGCCATTAAGGTTTCGACCAGCATTGGGATGTTTACCCCGGCAATCACTTCATGCTGTTCTTTGTCGACAACAATACGGCTTGCTGCGTTGAACGGGCTACCGCCCCAGGTATCAACAAGAAAAAGCACGCCCTGATGGATGTCGAGTTTCGCCAGTTGTGCGTTGTACTTCTCGATAAGCGTCTCGGCATTTTCACCGGGTACGAAATCGATCCAGCCTACGTTCTCTTGCTCGCCTAATAACATTTCAGCGGTTTTGAGTAACTGCTCCGCAGCCCAACCATGTGTGCCTATCACAATAGCAATGGTCACTTGCTACCTCCTTCGTTTTTGTCGTTAACACACTTGCAACATGTGTGTTGAGAACCTCGCTGTTCACCGAATCGATTCAGATGCGGGGCAGGGAGGAAAAACTAAGACTTCCGGGATTTATTTTAGATAGTGAAAAAATAATTTATGTGATGAAGATCCGTAATTTACCTTAAGCATTTCAGAAATTTCGAAGCGAAAAATATCTTTAAAATGCAAATTCAGGTAAATCTTTGCCAAAGGTAAAGTCTCTCTGATATGTTTACATTCCGTTTAATATTTCAGGAGTATAGGGCAGTAGCCCACCGTATGGACCGTCACCGACGTCAGTTCACCCTCTGGCAACCCATTGCCAACCCTTTCCGTTCTCCGACCCCTTTTAATGTCATCATGCCTGTGCGCTCGTGCGCGCTGTCTGGCCTTGTTTTGAGCAGGAGCTTGCCATGGAATTCTTAATGGACCCCTCAATCTGGGCGGGCCTGTTGACGCTTGTCGTTCTGGAAATTGTTCTTGGTATTGATAACCTGGTGTTTATCGCCATTCTTGCCGATAAATTACCGCCAAAACAGCGAGATAAAGCACGCCTGATCGGCCTGTCGTTGGCACTGGTCATGCGTCTGGGGCTGCTGTCATTGATCTCCTGGATGGTGACGCTGACCCAACCGCTCTTCACCGTCTGGGACTTCACCTTCTCAGGGCGTGATTTGATCATGCTGTTCGGCGGTATCTTCCTGCTGTTCAAAGCCACGACGGAACTGCATGAGCGGCTCGAAAACCGTCAGCTTGAAGGCGGGCAAGGAAAAGGCTATGCCAGTTTCTGGGTGGTGGTTGTTCAGATCGTTATTCTTGATGCGGTGTTCTCCCTTGACGCGGTGATTACCGCGGTCGGTATGGTGAACCATCTGCCGGTCATGATGGCCGCAGTAGTGATTGCAATGGCCGTGATGCTGCTGGCTTCAAAACCGTTGACCCGTTTTGTAAACCAACATCCTACCGTTGTGGTGCTCTGTCTGAGCTTCCTGTTGATGATTGGTCTGAGCCTGGTGGCCGAAGGATTTGGTTTCCATATTCCGAAAGGTTACCTGTACGCGGCGATTGGTTTCTCCATCATTATCGAACTGTTTAACCAGATTGCGCGTCGCAACTTCATTCGCCATCAGTCGGCGGTGCCGCTGCGTGCGCGTACTGCGGACGCCATCCTGCGGTTGATGGGCGGTAAGCGTCAAACAAACCAGCCGCAGGATGCGGAAAGCCCGGCGGCGGTGCCGGTACCTGAAGGTGCGTTTGCTGACGAAGAGCGGTATATGATCAACGGCGTACTGACCCTGGCTTCCCGTTCGCTGCGCAGCATCATGACGCCGCGCGGTGAAATCAGTTGGGTGGATGCCAATCTGGGCGTGGATGAAATTCGACAGCAATTGCTCTCCTCCCCGCATAGCTTGTTCCCGGTGTGCCGTGGTGAGCTGGATGAAGTGATTGGTATCGTTCGCGCTAAAGAGATGCTGGTGGCGCTGGAAGAAGGTGGGGACGTGGCCTCTATCGCGGCAATGTCACCTGCTATTGTGGTCCCGGAGACGCTGGACCCAATCAAGCTTCTCGCCGTGTTGCGCCGCGCCCGTGGTAGCTTCGTTATCGTGACCAACGAATTTGGTGTGGTTCAGGGTCTGGTGACCCCGCTTGACGTGCTTGAAGCGATTGCTGGTGAGTTCCCGGATGCCGACGAAACCCCTGAAATCGTGGCCGATGGCGACGGCTGGCTGGTCAAGGGCGCGACCGACCTCCATGCTCTGCAACATACGTTGCAACTCGACACGCTGGTCAACGAAGAGGAAGACATTGCAACGGTTGCCGGTCTGGTGATCGCAATCAATGGTCAAATCCCTCGCCCGGGCGATGTGCTGGAACTCAAACCGCTGCAGATAACCGTTGTGGAAGCGAACGATTACCGTATCGATCTGGTGCGTGTTGTTAAAGAGCGACCGCTGTACGATGAAGAAGAGTAATTCTACAGCGGCATAAACGGCACCATCCGTTTATTACGGCTGGCGGGAGGCGAGGTCCACCCCGCCAGCCAGCGTGGAAACTCTTTAATTGGCATGGGCTTGGCGTACAAAAAGCCCTGCAATATTTGTACTCCCCGCTGGCGTAAATGCTGCGCCTGACGGGGGTTCTCCACCCCCTCCGCCACCAGTTCAATGTGCAAGCGCTGCCCCAGCGCAATAATCATGTCCGTAACCGTGGAATTCACCGCATCGGTACCAATTGCCGTCGTGAAAGACTTGTCGATTTTCAGCACATCGGGATGGAGCCGTTCGAGCCACGACAGTGAACTGTTTCCGGTACCAAAATCATCAATCGCAATCTTTACCCCCTTGCGGTGTAATTCGCGCACTATCCGGTAATCCACATCCTGTAAGGCATCACGCTCGGTCAGCTCGATGATCAACTGCTGAACGGGGTGCGAATTAAACCAGTAGTGATTCAAATCCTTCAGCAAAAGTCCGTGGCGGAGGTGGCTGGGCGCGACATTGATGCCAATATGAAATTTACTGTCGGCAGGGAAGAGTCCAAGCTGACGCTGTGTTTCGGCCATCACATAGCGGGTGAGCGGGGCAATAAGGTTCTGTTCTTCAGCAATAGGGATAAAGACTTCCGGTGAAATCCACCCCTGGCGCGGGTTGTTCCAGCGCAACAGGATCTCCACGCCGACACAACTTTGCGTGTTGGCGTCGAGCAGAGGTTGGCAAAAGAGTTCGAACTCATGTGCCGCGAGCCCCAGATTGATCTCCCAGGAAAAACTCATTCGGTCCGCGGTCGCCAGCCAGACGATGTAGCCCACCAGCAAACTGAGCATCACCGCCAACGGCACCTGAGAGGGAAGGTAACGCAATGCCAGTTGCGTAGCACCCGGGCTTAAGACCGACACGGTAAAAGGAAAATGGCCGGAAGATTGCTGGTAACGTTCTTCATCCTTTAGCGCGGGGAGGGCATCGACTACCCCCTGGCCATAAACCAGATGTCGTTGTCCGACGCTCAGACTCGCACTGCTAATCAGCGGTAGTTCGGGTTCAAGGGTAAAGTTCGTCAACAGGTCAATATTGATGACCTCAGTGATACCGTTTTGTCCGTCAGGGGTGGTGGGGTACCAAAAAATCATCACCGGTGAATTTTTCAGTAACGATTGATCGGTGGACAGCAGTAACAGGGGTTTGGTGGACGGCAGCGCAGGCTGGAGCGAAGCGATAGGGACATCCCGATAACCAAAAATGCTCGAACAATAGAGCATGCCCTCCTTGATTAACCCAATGGCCCTGACGGTTTGCAGACTGGCGGCCTGCTTACGCAACAGGAGATGCGCACTGGCGCAGGGTTGACCGACAAGAGGAATCACCTCACTGCGCTTACTTTGCAGCGGTAAAAGTAATTTATCGAGAGAGTGAACAGCATGGGCGGTGAAAGCCGCTATTTTGGCCTGATTTAAATTGCGCTCCAAAATAAATCGCACGGTCAGGGTGGTAAAAAAAACGGTAATAGCAACCATCACGCAGAGAATGATGCGTTTTCGCCGATAGCCCGAAATGATCCGCTGTGCTGTTTGCATGCCGTGACCGCCCGTGTAGCCACTGGCCTGGAATAACCGCCAGAACAAAGAAAGTGTAGTGGGGAAATGGCAAATAGAGGAGAAAGCGGCAGAAATTAGCCCTTCCGTTGCAGAAGGGCTTTAGAGAAGTATTAGTCGCACTGAACCTTGATGGCAAGGCCGCCACGAGAGGTTTCGCGGTACTTCGCATTCATATCTTTGCCCGTCTCGTACATGGTTTCTATCACTTTATCGAGCGATACGCGAGGTGCGCTGGTACGACGCAGGGCCATACGGGAGGCATTGATGGCCTTCACGGAGGCGATAGCGTTACGTTCAATGCAGGGAACCTGAACCTGACCAGCAACCGGGTCGCATGTCAGCCCCAAATTGTGTTCCATTCCGATTTCAGCGGCCACGCACACCTGCTCGGGGCTTGCACCCAGAAGCTCGGCCAGACCTGCCGCCGCCATCGAGCAGGCGACGCCCACTTCACCCTGGCAGCCCACTTCGGCACCAGAAATGGACGCATTCATTTTGTAGAGTGCGCCAATGGCACCCGCCGCAAGGAAGTAACGGATGTAGATATCCGGACTCACGGACTCGATAAAGTGGTCATAATAGGCCAGCACTGCCGGAACAATGCCACATGCCCCGTTTGTCGGTGCGGTGACCACACGCCCTCCGGCTGCGTTTTCTTCGTTGACCGCCAGCGCAAACATGTTCACCCAGTCGATCACGTTCATCGGATCGCTTGAGAGCTTATCACTGGACACCAGCATACGGCGCAGGGCAGAAGCACGGCGCGGCACACGCAGTGGACCCGGCAACACACCTTCCGTGTTCATGCCACGGTCGATACAGGCGCGCATGGTTGCCCAGACGTGACCGAAATAGTCTTCAATCTCTTGTTTGCTATGAAGCGCCAGTTCGTTTTGCATGACCATGCCGGACAACGAAAGGCCGGTCTGCTGACAATAGCCGAGCATTTCGCTGGCAGACTTAAACGGATAGGGCACGTTAACGCTGGCGACGGTCTCTTTACCAAAGTGTTCTTCATCGACGATAAAGCCGCCGCCGATGGAATAATAGGTTTTGCTGTAGATCTCTTTTTCGCCGCTCCATGCATGAATACTCATGGCATTTTCATGCAGCGGCAGGTTATCGCTGTGAAAGCGCATGCCGTCGTTTGGCGGGAAATCCACTTCCTGACGACCGGACGCCAGCAGCAGTCGACCCCGCGTTTCCACATCACGGATGAACGCAGGAATCGCGTCGATGTCCACAGTGGCTGGCTCATTGCCCGCAAGGCCCATAATAATGGCGATATCGGTGTGGTGGCCTTTACCCGTTAACGACAGTGAACCATAAACGTCCACCGCAACGCGGGTAACGCGCTCCAGCAATCCCTTTTCGACCAGGTCATCGACGAACTGTTTTCCGGCCTTCATCGGGCCAACAGTGTGGGAGGAAGAAGGTCCAATTCCCACTTTAAACATGTCGAATATACTAATCACATTAACACTCCTGACAGGGTTGCCGGGGTTCCGGCAACGATGTAATAACTGCGCATAGTGTAAGAGGGAAGTAATTTCACGGTTGAACTATTCACATGAATTAAACTAATGCCTGAGCCCGATTTTTCTCATGTCTGGCGGCTGAAAGCATTCAACTCACGAATGCTTTGATTGAAGTATAGTCAAGGCCGGTCACCAATTTGCAGTGACAGCTCACGAATAATGCCCGCCGTCATGCCCCAGACAAAGTAATGCTGATACCAGGAGAGCCACACCCGATGCGCATTGCCGTGACGGTGGATATCCAGAGGATGATAGCGCCCCAGACGCAGGGCTTCGGCCAGCGGCATTTCAAAGACAGAGGCCACTTCATCTTCACTGGCGTGGTAATGCAAATCCGGTGGGATGATGCCAACTACCGGGGTGACACGAAAGCCGGTCACGCTATCGACCGGAGGCAGAACGCCAATGACTTCAACGACCTCAGGCGGAATGGCGACTTCTTCCTGCGCTTCACGCAGGGCGGCGGCGATGAGAGAAGCATCAGTGCCATCGACTGCACCGCCGGGGAAAGCCACCTGGCCGGCATGCTTACGCAAGAACGGTGAACGCTGGGTTAACAGCAGGCCTGGCTGCTCGCGACGAACCACGGGCACCAGCACGGCCGCCTGGCGCGTATTGGCGACGCTGGGCTTTAACTGCGGGCGCAAAAGTTGAAAGCGGGATAAAAAATCGTCCAGCGTCAGAACAGGCTGCGTCATGTTTTTCACTTCTCCAGTTGCTGCAAGATACGATTAACTTTATCAAAGGTTTCCTGATATTCCGCCTCTTCCTCACTGTCGGCCACAATGCCACCTCCGGCTGAACAGTAGAGCTGGCCCTGCCAGGCGGTCAACGTACGGATGGTAATGCTGGTATCCATATTGCCGCAAAAGCTGAGGTAACCGATGCTGCCGCACCAGGCGTTTCGCCGCTGGGGCTCCAGCGCATCAATGATTTCCATCGCCCGGATTTTTGGCGCGCCGGTGATCGAACCACCCGGAAACGCGGCGCGGAGCACATCACTGGCATGGAGCGTCGTGGGCAAGGTCGCGGTCACGGTACTGACCAGGTGATGCACGGCAGGGAAAGGCTCAACGACAAATAGCTCAGGCACACGCACGCTCCCCGGCACAGCGACCCGGCCAATATCGTTGCGCATTAAGTCGACAATCATGACGTTCTCCGCGCGATCTTTGGGCGAAGCCGCCAGTTTTTCAGCCTGTCGCGCATCTTCTTGAGGATCCTGATGGCGCGGCAACGTGCCTTTTATCGGCCGGGTCTGAATGACGTCTGCGGAAATCTGAATAAAACGTTCCGGCGACAGGCTTAATATTGCACCGTCATCCAGCCGAATGAACGCACTAAAGGGTGCGCGATTGGCGTGATTCAGATGCACAAACGCCTGCCATTCATCGCCCTGATAGCGGGCCTGAAAACGCTGGGCCAGATTGACCTGATAACAGTCACCGCTCTGCAGCCACGCTTGTACCTGACGGAATTTTTCACCATAGCTTTCGCGGGTCATATTAGACTGCCACGGCGACGTCAGGCGAAAAGGTGAAACGGCGGGCGGGGTTTGCTGCGAAAGCCAGGCGAGGCGCGCGTCAATGTCCCCGTAACTCAGTAGGGTTACCTGCTGCAAATGGTGGTCAACGATCAGCGCCCAGTCGTAAATGCCCACCGCCATGTCCGGGAGCGCAATATCATTTTCCGCCTGTTGGGGGAGTTTTTCAAAGCGCCGACCCAGATCGTAGCCAAAAAGCCCGAGCGCTCCGCCCTGGAAGGGCAAGGTCTCGCTTATCGCTGGCTTTATCTTTGCTTGATCAATGCATTGCTGGAGCAGAACAAGGGGATCGTGTGTAGAACGCCGCTCTCCCTGGTTATCCCGAATGACGGTACATTCCCCCGTGGTGACCAGCGTCGCACATGGCTCAGCCACCAGAATATCAAAGCGGTTATAGGCATGATCAGCATGGCCGGAGTGGAGCATCATTGACCATGGCAAATGCTGAAGGGTGGAAAAATAGTGTTCGGCAGCATCTGGCTGCCAGGGCAGTGCCATCATGGCGGGTGTTGTTTGGTTCATTGTTCCCGGCTCTTAACGCCAACGCTGGCGCATAGCCACGGCGCATGAAATAATTAGCGCCAATAATTTAGCAGGAGTTACCCATGTTTGCAGGTTTACCTTCCCTCAGTCACGACCAGCAGCAAAAAGCCGTCGAGCGTATTCAGGAATTGATGTCGCAAGGCATGAGCAGCGGCGAGGCCATCACGCTTGTCGCCAGGGAAATCCGCGCCAGTCATACGGGTGAGCGTATCGTAGCGCGCTTTGAAGACGAAGACGAAGACGAGTAATTTCCTGGGGTAGAGAATGGAACATGTGATGCCTGAGACAATACCTGATGCGATCTATGCGTTTATCACTGCGGCGGTTGTCCCGGGGGACCTCATGCTTCCTTTCCACTATCCGCAGCCAGAGCAGTGGCACGCCTGGCATAGCGGTTATCGCTGGCACGGCATCACCGGGGAGAATCTGGTGGCGGACACGCCTGGCATGTGGCAGCCCGGCTGGTATCTGATAGCCCTCAATGGCATGGACGATCCCTTTTTTATCGATCTGGGCGAAGCGGCTCAGGGCTACCCGGTCTATTATGCCGCGCACGGTGCGGGCCGCTGGCAGGCTGAACGCATCGCGCCTGATTTGCAGGCGTTTCAAAGCCTGCTAAATCAGCTGTGCCATGCCGATGAGACAGCCGCGCTCGCGTTACTGGACGCGCACACCGAAGCGGACAGCGCTTTCTGGCTTGAGCTGCGGGAAACGTGGCAGACGCGTGATATCGATGAAGAGAATACCCCGGATGTGGACCCGGAGGACTGGCAGGCAGGGCGCCTGCTCATCACCGACATCGGCCTGCAAAAACTCAAGGTGGTTCAGGTTCTCAGAAAAACGCTGAATTTACCCCTTGCTGATGCGCTGAGTTTTGTCGCCACTCTGCCAATCTGTGTGGGTGAGGATTTTCGCCTGCGTTTGCGCCCACTGGAGCGAGAGCTACAGGCTACCGGGGCAACGGTGCAGTTTCAGCCAGCAGGACCGGCGCTGGAAACCCTGCGGCTGAACAGGGCGCTTGGCATTGACGCGCTGATTGCCTGTGTGAAAGCCGGGCAGGGGAAAACGCTTTATTACGATCTCTATTCCACGCACGACGGGCTACTTAAGGCGGGCGATGTGCTCTATGTGGCTGGCAGCGATGACGAAGAGGCGGCAACGTCAAACGGGCATTACCCCCACTTCGCCTGTATGGGGGAACATTTTCAGTCGGTCGTGGAATTAGCTATCCAGCAAAAGCCGCACGCCAGCGACGATGAAATCATCCGCGCGCTTAACCATTACCTTGAACACGACGATTTTCTGGATCTGGCATAAATCCCGGCGCGGGACACGCGCCGGGCGATGTGCTCTCAGACTGCGGCCACAATCTTAATTTCAACTTTATACTTCGGATTCATCAGCCCCGCCTGAACGGTACAGCGTACCGGCGCTTGTCCGGGGACAACCCACGCATCCCAGGCTTTGTTCATCGCCGCGAAATCCTGCTTATCGACCAGAAAAATAGTGACGTCCAGAATGCGGGTCTTGTCGCTGCCCTGTTTAGCCAGCACGGCGTCGATTTGCGCCAGGGTATTGGCGGTTTGCTCAAAGGCGTCCGCGTCCAGGTTTTCCGGCACGCCAGTATAGTAGAGCGTGTGATTATGGATAACAGCGTCAGACATGCGGGCGTCGGCATCAATGCGGGTAATGGTCATACATCTTCCTCTGGGTTTTTCTTTTGAATGCGGGCAAGACTGCCACAGACTGGCGCAAAACCCAATGCCCTGACATAATCGCTGGCGATTTATCCAGTGTGGGGGCAGTGTGACGGACGATTTTGCAACAGACGGTCAGTTGGCCAAAGCGATACCGGGTTTCAAGCCGCGTGAACCGCAGCGCCAGATGGCCCATGCCGTTAGCGAGGCGATTTCGCGAACGCAACCGTTAGTGGTCGAGGCGGGAACCGGTACGGGGAAAACCTATGCCTACCTGGCACCTGCGTTACGCGCCGGGAAAAAAGTGATCATCTCGACCGGGTCCAAAGCCTTACAGGATCAGCTCTATAGTCGCGATCTGCCTACCGTTGCGAAAGCGCTCGCCTTTACGGGCCGCACCGCGTTGCTTAAAGGGCGTTCAAACTACCTGTGTATTGAACGACTGGAACAGCAGGTTCTGGCGGGCGGGGACTTGCCGGTGCAGACGCTGAGCGACGTGGTCATGTTGCGTTCCTGGTCCAATAATACCCTTGATGGCGATATCAGCACCTGCGCGAGCGTAGCGGAAGATTCTGCCGCCTGGCCGCTGGTTACCAGTACCAACGATAACTGTCTGGGCAGTGATTGCCCGATGTACAAAGACTGTTTCGTGGTGAAAGCGCGTAAAAAGGCGATGGATGCTGACGTGGTGGTGGTTAACCACCATCTGTTTCTTGCCGATATGGTGGTTAAAGAGAGCGGTTTTGGCGAGCTTATTCCGGAAGCCGAAGTCATGATTTTCGATGAAGCCCACCAGCTCCCTGACATCGCCAGCCAGTACTTTGGTCAGTCGCTCTCCAGCAGGCAGTTGCTCGATCTGGCAAAAGATTTCACCATTGCCTACCGCACTGAGCTCAAAGACACCCAACAGTTGCAAAAATGTGCGGACAGGCTTGCACAGAGCACGCAGGACTTTCGCCTGCAGCTGGGTGAACCGGGGTATCGTGGCAATTTACGCGAACTGCTGGCCGACGCGCATATCCAGCGCGCGTTGCTGCTGCTCGATGACGCCCTCGAACTCTGTTACGACGTGGCAAAATTGTCTCTCGGGCGATCCGCGTTACTGGATGCTGCCTTTGAGCGGGCCACTGTCTACCGTGCGCGGCTTAAACGGCTGAAAGATTACAACCAGCCAGGTTACAGCTACTGGTATGAATGTACCTCGCGGCACTTCACCCTGGCACTGACGCCGCTCTCGGTCTCCGATAAATTCCAGGAGGTCATGGCGACCAAAAAAGGCAGCTGGATATTTACCTCCGCCACGCTCTCGGTGAATGACGATCTTCACCACTTCACCGCCCGGCTTGGAATCGATGAGGCCGAATCCCTGTTGCTACCGAGCCCCTTTGACTACGCGCGCCAGACCTTACTTTGCGTACCGCGTAACCTCCCACAGACCAATCAACCCGGTGCCGCGCGTCATCTGGCCGCCATGCTGAAACCGATTATTGAAGCCAACAACGGGCGTTGCTTTATGCTCTGCACGTCCCACGCCATGATGCGTGGCCTTGCAGAAGCGTTCCGTGCCACGATGACGCTTCCCGTGTTGCTTCAGGGCGAAACCAGTAAAGGTCAATTGCTCCAGCAGTTTGTCAGTGCGGGCAACGCGCTGCTGGTGGCGACCAGCAGTTTTTGGGAAGGGGTGGATGTCCGTGGCGATACGTTATCGTTGGTCATTATCGATAAACTGCCGTTTACCTCGCCTGACGATCCGCTACTGAAAGCGCGAATGGAAGATTGCCGCCTTCGCGGTGGCGACCCGTTCGATGAGGTCCAGCTACCGGATGCGGTCATTACCCTTAAACAGGGCGTAGGGCGATTGATTCGTGACGTTGACGATCGCGGTGTGCTGGTGATTTGCGACAACCGTCTGGTGATGCGCCCCTACGGCGCGGTCTTTTTGTCCAGCCTGCCGCCTGCTCCCCGTACCCGGGATATTCAACGCGCAGTCGCATTCCTGGCGGCGGGCGAAGCGGAGTAATTTGCCGTAGACTGTGTTAAGATGCGCGCCATTTTGTTTTACCGGGACTGCGAATACCCATGCGAATTCTGGCTATTGATACCGCCACCGAAGCCTGCTCCGTTGCACTGCACGACAACGGAGCAACCTTTGCTCACTTCGAACTTTGCCCTCGCGAACACACCCAACGTATCTTGCCACTGGTTAACGACGTCCTCACCGAAGGCGGCGTAGCGCTGGCGGAACTGGATGCGCTGGCGTTTGGCCGTGGTCCGGGCAGTTTTACCGGCGTACGCATCGGCATCGGCATCGCTCAAGGACTGGCCTTAGGCGCAGATCTTCCCATGATCGGCGTTTCGACACTGGTCACCATGGCACAAGGTGCATGGCGTCAGACTGGCGCGACCCGCGTGCTGGCGGCGATTGATGCGCGCATGGGCGAGGTCTACTGGGCCGAGTACCAGCGAGATGAAAAAGGTATCTGGCACGGTGAAGAGACCGAAGCCGTGCTCAAACCCGAAGCCGTAGAACACCGTCTGGCACAGCTTGATGGTACATGGGCTACTGTGGGGACCGGCTGGAAAGCCTGGCCGGAAATGGGCACTAGCAGCGGCCTGACGCTGACCGACGGAAAGACTGAGCTCCCCGCTGCGCAGGATATGCTGCCCATCGCACTGCAACAGCTTGCTGAAGGACGAACCGTTGCCGTGGAACAGTCCGAACCTGTTTATTTGCGAAACGAAGTGGCGTGGAAGAAACTTCCAGGCCGCGAATGAATCTCAGTAGTACAAACTGAGTGTAAGGAGTCGCATCATGGCGAATCAAAAAAGGGTTAGTCGCTGGCTGTTAGCAGGCATCGTCGCTGTGGCATTAAGTGGGTGTGTCTCCGTACCTGACGCCATCAAAGGCAGCAGTCCAACGCCGCAGGAAGATCTGGTGCGGGTGATGAATGCGCCCCAGCTTTATGTCGGCCAGGAATCGCGCTTTGGTGGCAAGGTGGTCAAGGTTATTAATCAGAAAGGCAAAACGCGTCTGGAAATCGCCGCGGTTCCGCTGGACAGCGGTGCACGACCTATCCTGGGCCGCACGTCAGTTGGCCGTATTCTGGCGGAAGTTAACGGATTCATCGATCCGGTGGATTTCCAGAATCAGCTGGTGTCCGTGGTCGGGCCGATTACCGGCGTTTACGATGGTCAGGTGGGCGGTGCGCCCTATAAGTTTCTGGTCGTGAATGCCGAAGGGTATAAACGCTGGCACATTGCCAAACAGGTGGTTTTACCTCCTGTGCCGATGGACCCCTGGATGATGGGGCCACATCCGTGGCGCCATGGTTACGGTGGTTGGGGCTGGTATAACCCGGGTCCTGCTTATGAACAAAGCATTGTAACGGAGTAGTTCTCCGTTCTGCCTGGTCAATCAAACAGCGGCTGGTCCGCTGTTTCTTTATTGAAATGACAATAAGAAAAATAATTAGTGACGCGCTTCGCAACCTTCAATTTGGACAATTAATAAACTGGTACGCTGAGTTAATAT
>DFPL01000348.1:0-500 GCA_002377245.1 Enterobacteriaceae bacterium UBA3516 | reverse complement strand
GCATTGAAGAAGGTTTGGCTAAACCGTTATCCCGCCGATGTGCCTGCGGAAATCAATCCCGATCGTTATCAATCCCTGGTTGAACTCTTTGAACACTCCGCGGCGCGCTATGCAGATCAGCCTGCTTTCGTGAACATGGGGGAGGTGATGACCTTCCGCAAACTCGAAGAGCGTAGCCGGGCCTTCGCGGCCTATCTCCAGCAAAGTCTGGGGCTTAAAAAGGGCGATCGCGTGGCCCTGATGATGCCAAACCTCTTACAGTACCCGGTTGCTCTTTTTGGTATTTTGCGTGCAGGTATGGTCGTGGTGAACGTGAACCCACTGTATACCCCACGTGAGCTTGAGCATCAGTTAAATGACAGCGGTGCAGCAGCCATCGTGATTGTCTCAAACTTTGCCCACACCCTGGAAAAAGTGGTCGATAAGACGCAGGTTCGCCATGTGATCCTGACCCGCATGGGCGATCAACTCTCCCCGGCGAAAGGCACGCTGGTGAACTT
>DFPL01000236.1 GCA_002377245.1 Enterobacteriaceae bacterium UBA3516 | reverse complement strand
CGCTCGTGCACGCATTTTTTGTGGGGATCTCTCAGCCCTGAAGGCAGAGGGAACTGTCCGTGCTCGCATTTATTTTTGGGGATCGCTCAGCCTTTGGGAAAAGGGTGAGCGAGAAGTAAACCTTACACCAGCTTCGCCTGTGCCCAGGCAATGCCGCTCGCATACTCCGGTGGCAGCAGCGGGACCAGCGCTTCCAGGGTGGCGCTCAGGCGGCCGTTGTCGTCATCATTCAGGTTCAGGTGACCCACCTTACGCCCCGGACGCACCTCTTTGTCGTACCAGTGCAGATGCACCAGCGGCAGCTTCAGCCAGTCATAGTTCAGGCAGCTACCAATCAGGTTGATCATCACCGACGGGCTGTTGACCACCGGCTGCGGCAGGGGTAAATCCACCACCGCGCGCAGGTGCAGCTCAAACTGGCTGATGGATGCGCCGTTCTGCGTCCAGTGGCCGCTGTTGTGGACGCGTGGCGCCAGTTCGTTAATCAGCAGGCCTGCCGGAGTAATAAAGCACTCCATCGCCATCACGCCAACGTAGTTCAGTTCATTCATGATGGCCGTCAGCATGCTTTCGGCTTGCTTCTGCTGCTCTGTATTGGGTTTCGGGAAGACCACGCTGGTGCGCAGAATGCCGTCCTGGTGCAGGTTATGGGTCAGTGGATAAAACACCGTCGTGCCGTCGTGCCCACGAGCGCCCACCAGCGAAACTTCGCCAGAGAAGTTAATCCCCTGCTCAACAATACATTCGCCGTAGCAGTCATCCGGTAGCTGATCGGTTTCACCCGCGCGCAGACGCCACTGACCGCGACCGTCATAACCGCCAACGCGGCGTTTCACAATCGCCAGTTCGCCGAGGGTATCGAAGACGGACGACCACTCGCTTTTATCTGCCAGTAGCTGCCAGGGCGCAGTGGCAAGGCCGAGTTTGTCGAAAAGCTGCTTTTGCGTCAGACGGTCCGCGATGATCGGGAAGACGTCACGGTTCACAAACGCCGGATGACGCGCCAGTTCACGCGTTAGCGCGGTTTCCGGCCAGCGTTCAATTTCGGCAGTGATAACGCTTTGGGCAAACGGCACGGCTTCCGGGTCGGCATCCAGCCCGACGGGCCAGACGGCAATGCTCAGCGGCTCGCCCGCCTGGCGCAGCATACGGCCCAGTTGACCGTTACCTAAGATGCAAACCTGTTTCATGCAGCACCTCGTGGGTCCGGATTCTCCAGCACCTCGTCGGTCTGCGCACGGCGGAATTCAGTCAGACGCTGATGCAGTTCGGCGTCATGCTGCGCGAGGATTTGTGCGGCCAGCAGGGCGGCGTTCGCTGCACCCGCTTTGCCAATCGCCAGCGTGCCGACCGGAATACCACGCGGCATCTGAACGATGGAGTAAAGGCTGTCGACACCACTTAAGGCTGCGCTTTGTACCGGTACACCCAGCACTGGCACCAGTGTTTTCGCTGCAATCATGCCCGGCAGATGCGCCGCGCCGCCCGCACCGGCGATGATCACCTGAAAACCGTTCTCTTCTGCGCTTTCGGCGAAGGTGAACAGCTTATCGGGAGTGCGGTGTGCGGAGACGACTTCAACATGGTGCGGGACATTCAGGGTATCGAGGATTTCGGTGGCGAACTGCATGGTCGCCCAATCGCTTTTCGACCCCATGACAATGGCGATACGCGCCGGTTGGTTAGCAGAAGACATGCGTTTAGAAAACTCCTGTGGAGGTGACGACGGACAGCTTTTGAGGGCACAAAGAATAACACGGAAAAACCGCAAGGAAAACGGTTGCGTAGTGATGAATACAGGCTATGGTTGCGAACTTAACAGACTTCTCTCCTGCGCGCGCAGACGCGGGAGAGGCGCTACCTCAGAAGGGGAAGTGGCTGAGCTCGACGTCGTTAGCGGTGACGCGAACCATAGAGCCTTGTGTGTGCCAGGCACCGAGTACGACGCGGATGGCGGGTTTGCCATCAACAAGGAGTTCGTGAACGTCCGGGCGGTGGGTATGACCGTGGATCAGACACTGCACGTGGTGTTTGCCCATGGTAGCCGCTACCGCATCGGGATTGACGTCCATGATTGCAACTGACTTATGCGTATTGGCCGCTTTGCTGCTGGCGCGCATTTTGGCGGCGATACGCTGGCGAACAAACAGCGGCAGCGCGAGGAACAGCGTTTGTAGCCAGGGTTTGTGCACTTTAGCGCGGAATGCCTGATAGCCTGCATCGTCGGTACAGAGCGTGTCGCCGTGCATGATCAACACTTTGCGACCATAAAGATCAAGCAGCTGTTCTTCCGGCAGCAGTTGCATGCCGCTTTCACGGGCAAAGCGTTTGCCGAGCAGGAAGTCACGATTTCCGTGAATGAAATAGCAGGGGACACCGCTGTCGACCACGGCTTTGATGGCGGTGGCGATCTCCCGGTGCAGCGGGGTGGGGTCGTCGTCGCCAATCCACGCTTCAAACAGATCGCCAAGAATATAGAGCGCGTCCGCCTTGCGGGCAACGCCGTGTAGAAAATGCAGAAAACCGGCGGTGATCGCCGGTTCTTCTGTTTGCAGATGAAGGTCTGCGATAAAGAGTGTCGCCACGATTACGCGCTAACGGTCACGCTTTCAATCACAACATCTTCTTTAGGAACGTCCTGGTGCATGCCGCTGCGACCGGTCGCAACCGCTTTGATTTTGTCGACCACGTCCATACCTTCAACCACTTCTGCGAAGACGCAGTAGCCCCAACCCTGCAGGCTTTCGCCGGAGAAGTTCAGGAAGTCGTTGTCTGCTACGTTGATGAAGAACTGCGCGGTAGCGGAGTGCGGAGCCTGAGTACGGGCCATTGCCAGCGTACCACGGGTGTTTTTCAAACCGTTGTTGGCTTCGTTTTTGATCTGGTCTTTGGTCTCTTTCTGATTCATGCCCGGCTCAAAGCCACCGCCCTGAATCATAAAACCGTTAATAACACGGTGGAAAATGGTGTTGTTGTAAAAACCTTCGCTGCAGTAGTCCAGGAAGTTTTTAACTGTTTCAGGCGCTTTATCATCAAATGTTTTGATTACGATATCGCCGTGATTAGTGTGGAAAGTAACCATTTTTGCATCCTGTTCCGATAGTGTGGTGCGCAAACCCCATCAGGGGTCAGAGATAGTCGCTTGTTATAGCATAACCGGGAGGTGGGATCACCTTGCAATCGGTGCTGCTTCCGTTACGAATTATGGGTATCATACGGAACAAACTGTTCACACACGTCTACATGGAATCTTCGATGTTAAAAATTTTTAATACACTGACGCGCCAAAAAGAGGAATTCAAACCTATCCATGCCGGGGAAGTCGGCATGTACGTGTGTGGCATTACGGTTTACGATCTCTGTCATATCGGCCATGGCCGTACCTTCGTCGCGTTTGACGTTGTTGCCCGCTATCTGCGTTTTATCGGTTATAAGCTGAAGTACGTGCGCAACATTACCGATATTGACGACAAAATCATCAAACGTGCTAATGAGAACGACGAAAACTTTGTGACCCTGGTCGATCGCATGATTGCTGAAATGCACAAAGATTTTGATGCACTTAACATTCTCCGCCCGGATCTCGAACCGCGCGCAACCCACCACATTCATGAAATTATCGAAATTACCGAGCAACTGATTGCCCGTGGGCATGCGTATGTTGCGGATAACGGTGATGTGATGTTCTCCGTGCCGACGGATCCGAACTACGGTCAACTGTCGCGCCAGGATCTCGATCAACTGCAGGCCGGCGCCCGCGTTGACGTGGTGGATGTAAAACGTAACCCGATGGACTTCGTACTCTGGAAGATGTCCAAAGCCGGAGAGCCAAGCTGGCCGTCGCCGTGGGGTGAAGGTCGTCCGGGCTGGCACATTGAATGTTCCGCCATGAACTGCAAACAGCTGGGCAACCATTTTGATATTCATGGCGGCGGTTCCGATCTGATGTTCCCGCACCATGAAAACGAAATCGCCCAGTCGACCTGTGCGCATGACGGGGAATACGTCAATTACTGGATGCATTCCGGCATGGTCATGATCGACCGTGAGAAAATGTCCAAATCGCTGGGCAACTTTTTTACCGTGCGCGACGTGCTTAAGTATTACGACGCCGAGACGATTCGTTACTTCCTGATGTCGGGCCACTATCGCAGCCAGTTGAACTACAGCGAAGAGAACCTCAAGCAGGCACGCTCCGCGCTGGAGCGTCTGTACACCGCACTGCGTGGGACTGACACCTCGGTCGCCGCGGCAGGTGGCGAAGCCTTTGAAGCGCGTTTCATTGAAGCGATGGACGACGATTTCAATACGCCGGAAGCCTACTCGGTATTGTTCGATATGGCGCGTGAAGTAAACCGCCTGAAAACCGAAGACGCGCAGGCCGCGAACGCAATGGCCTCTCATCTGCGTAAGCTTTCTGGCGTACTGGGCTTGCTGGAGCAGGAGCCGGATCTGTTCCTGCAAAGCGGTGCGCAGGCGGATGACGGTGAGGTCGCGGAGATTGAAGCGTTGATTCAGCAGCGTCTGGACGCGCGTAAAGCCAAAGACTGGGCGGCGGCAGATGCGGCGCGCGATCGTCTGAACGAGATGGGCATTGTGCTGGAAGACGGGGCACAGGGTACGACCTGGCGTCGTAAGTAGTTTTTTCCCCTCTCCCCTTGCGGCTGAGGAATCCCCACAAAAAAATGCGTGCACGAGC
>DFPL01000331.1 GCA_002377245.1 Enterobacteriaceae bacterium UBA3516 | reverse complement strand
GTCATCCCGGCGTTACGCACGTCCTGCACAGAATCAGTGACGGTGGCGACATCGCTTAAACGCACGGCGGCGCCGTTTTGGTAATGGATGATCAGTGGCTGATATTCGGCGGCCGTTTTCAGGGCATCATTGGTTTGTACCTGCCAGCGATGGTCGCCATCGTCAATGGCACCCTGCGGACGACGCACATTCGCCTCGCTGATGGCGGTGCGAACGGCATCAAGTGAGACGCCCTGATTAAATAGCGCCTGCGGGTTTAGCCCCACGCGCACCGCAGGCAGCGAACTGCCGCCCACATCGACATCGCCGACGCCATCAATCTGGGCGATGGTCTGCGCCAGTTGGGTAGAGGCAAAATCATAAAGCTGGCCCTGGGAATAGGTATCCGAGGTGAGGGTCAGGATCATGATCGGCGCATCTGACGGGTTGGCCTTGCGGTAGGTCGGGCGGCTCGGCATACCGCTCGGCAGGAGGCTTTGCGCCGCATTCAGTGCGGCCTGAACGTCGCGCGCGGCCCCGTTAATATCGCGGTCAAAATTGAACTCAAGAATGATGCGGGTACTACCCAGCGAGCTTGATGAGGTCATCTCGCTGACCCCGGCAATGCGCCCCAGCGAACGCTCAAGCGGGGTGGCAACGGAGGACGCCATGGTCTCCGGGGAGGCGCCCGGTAAAGAGGCGCTGATCATAATCACCGGGAAATCCACCTGCGGCAGCGGGGCGACCGGCAGCAGACGAAAGCCCAGCACGCCGCACAGGGTAATCGCGAGTGAAATCAAAATCGTCGCGACCGGGCGGTAAATGAAGAGGGCGAAAAACTTCACCTACGCCTCCTCTTCACGCTGTGGGAAGCGGCTGCGCACGTACAGCCCGAGACGGTCAAAGAGCAGGTAAATCACCGGCGTGGTAAAGAGTGTCAACACCTGGCTCACCAGCAGACCGCCCACCATCCCGATACCCAGTGGGCGACGCAGTTCGGCGCCGACCCCGGTGCTCAGCATCAGCGGCAACGCACCCAGCAGCGCCGCCAGGGTGGTCATCAGGATCGGGCGAAAACGCAGCAGACAGGCCTGATAGATGGCCTCACGTGGGGGCATGCCCTGTTCACGCTCGGCGGCAAGGGCGAAGTCGATCATCATGATGGCGTTTTTCTTGACGATGCCGATCAGCAAAATGATGCCGATAATCGCAATCACATCCAGTTCGCTGCCTGCCAGCAGCAGCGCCATCAGTGCTCCGACGCCGGCAGTCGGCAGGGTTGAGAGGATGGTGATCGGGTGAATAAAGCTCTCGTAGAGCACGCCCAGCACGATATACATCGCCACCACCGCGGCAACAATGAGCCAGACGGTACTGCCTAATGCGGCCTGGAATGCCAGCGTGCTGCCCTGGAACTGGGTGGTGATATCCGTCGGCAGGTTCAGCGTTTTTTCGCTGTCGAGAATCGACTGTACCGCCTCACCCAAAGAGTACCCGTCGGCCACGTTGAACGAGATAGTGGTGGATGGGAACTGATCGAGATGGTTAATCGACAGCGGCGTAAAGCGTTGCTCGATTTTGGCGATGGCGCTGAGTGGCACCACGCCGCCCTCGCTGCTGGTCAGGCGAATGGTATCCAGCGCATCCAGGCCGGATGTGTGCGAGGTGTCATGCTCCAGCACCACGCGGTACTGGTTCGCCTGGGTATAAATGGTGGAGATAAGACGCTGGCCGAAGGCGTTATACAGCGCGTTATCCACGTCGGACATGCTGATGCCAAGCCGACTGGCGCTGTCTCTGTCCACATTGACATAGGCTGCCAGCCCTTTGTCCTGCCAGTCGCTGCTGACATCGGAAAGCTGCGGCAGGGTTTGCAGCTTTTCGGTCAGTTGCGGCACCCAGGTGCTGAGGGCATCAAGGGTGGTAGCCTGTAGCGTGAACTGGTACTGGGTGCGGCTGACGGTGGTATCGATGGTCAAATCCTGGGTCGGTTGCAGGTAGAGCGCCGCCCCAGGTACCCGTCCGGCGGCCTGTTGCAAACGCTCAATGACCGTGAGTACACGATCGTCGCGATCGGCCAGCGGTTTAAGATTGATTTGCAGACGCGCGCTATTAAGTGCCGGGTTAGTCCCGTCGACACCGACAAAGGTCGTCAGGCTCTGCACCGCCGGATCTTTCATAATGATTGCGGCGATCTGTTGCTGGCGCTGGGCCATGCTGGCAAACGAGGCGGATTGCGGGGCCTGTAAGGTTCCCTGAATGATGCCGTTATCCTGCACCGGGAAAAACCCTTTCGGGATGAAGACCCATAACATGACCGACAGCAGCAGCGTGCCAAGCGCCACGCTTAGCGTCAGCCACGGGTGGTTGAGTACTCTGGTCAGCAAGCGCCCGTAGCCGGCGATTACCCGATCGATAAACTGTTCTGAGGCACGAGAAAAGCGGTTCTGCTTGCGCAGCGACTCCGCGCTCAGCATGCGAGCGCACATCATCGGCGTTAGCGTCAGAGAGACGACTGCAGAAATCAGTATGGCTACCGCCAGGGTGACGGCAAACTCACGGAACAAGCGACCGACGATATCCCCCATAAACAGCAGCGGGATCAGCACCGCAATCAGTGAGAAGGTCAGTGAAATAATGGTAAAGCCGATCTCTCCGGCCCCTTTCAGGGCGGCTGCCAGCGGTTTTTCCCCTTTTTCGATATAACGGGAAATGTTTTCGATCACCACAATGGCATCGTCGACCACAAAACCGGTGGCGATGGTGAGTGCCATCAGCGTGAGATTGTTGACCGAAAAATCGAGGAACACCATCACAGCGAAGGTGCCGACAAGCGACAGTGGCACGGCAACACCGGGAATAATGGTCGCCGGAATATTGCGCAGGAACAGGTAGATGATCATCACCACCAGCGCGATGGCCAGCATCAGTTCAAACTGGGTGTCGGTCACCGAGGCGCGGATGTTGGTCGTGCGATCGGAGAGTACTTTTACCTCTACCGATTTAGGCAAACTTTCGGTGAGCGTTGGCAGCAGGGTGCGGATACCGTCAGCCGTATCAATAATGTTCGCGCCCGGCTGGCGCTGAACGTTCATCACAATCGCCTGCTGTTGATTCGCCCAGGCGCCCAGCCAGCTATTTTCAGCGCCTTGCTCGATGGTAGCGACATCGCCCAGGCGGATGGGCGCACCGTTCTGGTAAGCGACAATCAGCTTGCGATATTCATCCACCGATTGCATCTGGTCGTTGGCGGAAAGCGTGACCGCGCGGGTCGGGCCATCGAGACTCCCTTTGGCGGAGTTAACGTTCGCATTACTGATGGCGGTGCGAATGGTTTCGCTGGTCAGCCCCAGGGCGGCAATCGCCTGCGCATTGAGCTTAACGCGGACGGCAGGGCGTTGCCCCCCGGCAAGGGTCACCAGACCGACACCCGAGACCTGGGAGATTTTCTGTGCCACCCGCGTTTCAACCATGTCCTCAACCTGCGTCATCGGCAGGGCAGTGGAGGTGACGGCAAGCGTCATGATCGGTGGATCGGCGGGGTTCACTTTGCTGTAGACCGGCGGATTGGGCAGGTCAGAGGGTAACAAGCTGTTGGCGGCGTTGATAGCCGCCTGCACTTCCTGCTCGGCAACGTCCAGCGGCAGGGTGAGCTGGAACTGCAGGGTCACGACCGATGCACCGCCGGAGCTTTGCGATGACATCTGTTTCAGGCCCGACATTTGACCGAACTGACGCTCAAGCGGTGCGGTAATCGCGGACGTGACCACATCCGGGCTGGCGCCGGGATAAAGGGTAATAACCTGAATGGTCGGGTAATCGACTTCCGGCAACGCCGAAACCGGCAGGAAGCGATAACCGATGATACCGGCAAGTAAAATCGCCACCATCATCAGGGTGGTGGCGACCGGACGCATGATAAACAGGCGCGATGGCCCGCCGGTTCTGCCTGGCGGTAGCAACTGCATCAGGACTGCGCTCCTTTAGCCGGGTGTTCGCGTTTCGCTGGCATCTGATCGGCACTTGAAGCGTCAACCACTTCCACTTTCGCCCCTTCGGTCAGGCGATCGATGCCGTCGGTAACCACGCGATCTCCGGCAGAGAGACCCGCAGAAATCACCACTTTCTGGCTGTCCTGAATGCCGGTCGTCACCGTGTGCTTGCTGACCTGGTCCTTATCATTCAGTACCCAGACGAAGTTGCCTTCGTTACCCATTTGCAGGGCCGCCGCCGGAATCACTACCGCGTCCTGCTGAGTAGAGACCAGCATGCGGGCATTGACGAACTGGTTAGGGAAAAGCGCATCATCCTGGTTAGCAAAGCGCGCTTTCAGTTTGATGGTGCCGGTGGTGGCATCAATCTGGTTATCAAGGCTGAGCAGCGATCCGGTACTGAGCTTCTGTTTGTTGGTGCGATCCCAGGCTTCAACATTCAGCGGTTGCCCTGCTTTTTGCGCCTGTACCACGGTGGCAATGTCGTTTTCTGGCAGGGTGAAGACCAGATCGATGGGGTGTGTCTGGGTCAGCACCACAATCCCGGTGGTGTCGCCGCTGGAAATCTGGTTACCGATATCCACCTGTTTTAGCCCGACTCGCCCATCAATCGGGGCGGTGATGCGACTCCAGTCGAGCTGAAGCTGTGCGCTGGCAACGGCGGCTTCATCTGCTTTCACCGTCCCTTCCGTTTCACTCACCAACGCCTGTTGGGCGTCCATTTCCTGACGAGAGACCAGGTTTGTTTTCACCAGTTGCTGATAGCGGGCCAGGTCACGGCGGGCATTAGCGAGCGTGGCTTTATCTTTTGCCAGTTGCCCCTGCGCCTGCGCCAGTGAGACCTTGAACTGGCTGGGATCGATTTCGGCCAGCAGATCGCCAGCTTTCACCTGTTGACCCTCCTGGAAATGAATCGCCAGCAGTTGACCGTCAACGCGGCTACGCACGGTGACAGTATTCGCCGCCGTCACCGTGCCCAGGCCAGAAAGATAGCGAGGAACCGATTCCTTTGTGGCGGCTGCGGCCTGCACGGGAGGCAAGGCGCCGCGCATACCCTTGCGCCCACCCGTCGGTGCGCCTGCGCGAGGATTCTGCCCCGAGGCGGAAGCGGATGCTGAGGTGTCTGCGCTACGGCCAAATCCGTACCAGACAGCGACGATTACCATGATCACTACTGCTATTGCCGCTATCACCAGGCGGGGAGTCTTTCTGCCTTTCATCGTTATACGNNAATAATACTAGTTTAGTGAGCGCAGACGTCAGAAAAATGGAGAGATTATGAAGTACTGTCTGGAATCGTCTGACTCTGAATGCGGATTACGAGGCGGCTCGCAAAGCGATGTTCATCATAAAGAGAGCAACGTTGGAAAGGGTGCTACCGTCGGGAGGTTTAGCAAAGGGCTAAATACAGGAAAGCCCCACCTGACGATGGGGCTTTATAAAAGGAAAGGGTTATGATGCGGCTAGTCATCATACTAGTGATGCTCTTAGTCGTTAGCTACCCAGCTTACGAAGACACCAGAGGGGGGAGAAATCCTCCTTACCCTTATTCCTTTAACCTAGGTTGAAAAACAAGCGAAGTCAATGGGCGAGCGGGAGGCACGGATATAATCAATGGTCACTGATAAGTAATCGTGTATTCCAGTCGACCATTGGCTTTCCCGGCAATGGCATTGTTTTCGGTCTGAATATAGCGGGCGTAAAGGGGAACAGTAATGGATTGTGTGCCGTCCTGAGGTAGCGACTGAATAATGGCACTGGCAAGATTCAGCAGACCAGTGGTATTTTCACTTGTGGAGAGCTGGATACCGATACCGCTTGCCTTAAAAGGATGGTCATCAATTTTCATAATACCTTTTGTAGCGTCTTCAATACCATTCAAAGGTGTAATAGTGACAGAGAGGAAATT
>DFPL01000329.1 GCA_002377245.1 Enterobacteriaceae bacterium UBA3516 | reverse complement strand
GCCAGTGTGGCGTAATGTTTAATGCGATGCCAGAACGTTTGTCGCGTCATCTGCTGCGCGCGCTGACTGGGAAACAGCACATCAATGGAAACACCGTTTAACAGCCAGGGGCGACCGTGCTCCAGCCAGGTTTCTACCCAGTGCACCGCCTCTTCGCCCAATGGCACCAGGCGTTCTTTGTTACCCTTACCGATAACACGCACCACACCCTGACGCAGGCTGATGTCGCTCATCGTCAGGCCGACCAGCTCCGAGACACGCAGACCGGTAGCATAGAGCACTTCTAACATCGCTTTATCGCGTAACTCCAGCGGCTGGTCAATGGTCGGCGACGCTAATAGCCGCTCAACCTGTGCTTCACTGAGATCTTTAGGAAGACGTTGAGGCAGTTTCGGCGAGGCTAATAGTGCGCTGGGGTCGTCCTGGCGAAATTTTTCCCGGTACAAATGCTGAAAGAAACGACGCATGGCGCTTAACAGCCGCGCGGAGCTGGTGGCTTTGTAGCCCCCTTCCATTCTTTCTGCGAGTAAACCTTGTAAATCATCCGCTTGCGCACTTTGCAGGCTCAGTTCCCGATGATGCAACCACTCGACCAGCCCCTGCAGATCGCGGCGGTACGCACTGAGCGTATTCTCCGCAAGATTGCGCTCAAGCCAAAGGGCATCAAGAAACTGTTCGATGCGTGCGAGATCACTTTCCATCCCAGCCTCTCCTTTATTGGTGACGCTGCATTATGCCTGATTGCCGTCTGATTCTGGTACACTGCTGGCAAAGACACATCCAGAATTGAGACGTTTACGTTATGAACATCGGTCTGTTTTATGGCTCCAGCACCTGCTATACCGAGATGGCGGCGGAGAAAATCCGCGACATCATTGGCCCGGAGCTGGTGACGTTACACAACCTGAAAGATGACGCTCCTGAACTGATGGAGCAGTACGATGCGTTGATCCTCGGCATTCCAACCTGGGATTTTGGCGAGCTACAGGAAGACTGGGAAGCCATTTGGGACAAGCTCGACACCCTCAACCTGGAAGGGAAAATTATTGCCCTTTATGGCATGGGTGACCAACTTGGCTACGGTGAATGGTTCCTCGACGCGCTGGGTATGCTGCATGACAAGCTGGCCCCGCGTGGGGCAAAATTTGTCGGCTACTGGCCAACCGAGGGTTACGAATTTACCAGCCCTAAGCCAGTGATTGCCGACGGTCAGCTTTTTTGCGGCCTGGCGCTGGATGAAACCAATCAATACGATCTCAGCGATGAGCGCCTGCAAAGCTGGTGCGAACAAATCCTGGTAGAGATGGCCGAGCAGTTTGCCTGACGCCCTCTTCCCTTAATTCTGCCCCTGCGCCGATTGCTGCGAAATCATTCGGCGCAAATCACGCCACTCCTGCGCGTCCATACTGTCGGCAGCCAACCATAAATGCTGACGACGTCCCTCTTCACTTCGCCGTAAACGCAACATCATGCCGATGCTGAGCATCCAGGGCGTACCAACAATCTCCCACTCCACACCCTGCCAGCGCAGACGGGAATCCATTAACAGTTTGATTTCACCCTGGCACGCATTAATACGGCGCTGGCTGCGCACGCTGTCGAACACCACCAGCGAAAGCAGTAACAGCCAAAGCGGCGTGTAGCTCAGTGGCCAGGGTACGAGCAATACAAAGGCCGCCATCAAACCATGGAGGAGTAAAGAAAGCCATTGTGAGCGCCACGAGACGCGTAAATCAGATTGCCACAGGACCACGTTCCCGATTCCGTGTTTGAATTAACTGTACCATCCGTTGCAACTCGCCATCCTGCGGTTTGCCGTGATTCATAAGCCAATTAAATAAATCTGGATCATCACTTTCGAGAAGACGCACAAAAACGCGCTTATCGTCGTCGCTTAGCGAATCATATTCATTTTCAAAAAAAGGCATGATGGAAATATCGAGTTCGCGCATTCCGCGCCGGCACGCCCAGTGAATACGGGCTTTATTGTTAATATCCATTTCAGATTCCTGCATAGCCGCGATGGGAACCCATTGTAACGTGTTTTCAATCATCCATTAGCGGAATATTTGGATTTACGAGGAGAGTTCCAGAATAAGTCTAAGAGTTGTAAACCATTGCCTCTTTTTACGTTGCATCTCGCAAACCTTTATTAGCGCACAAATCGCCTGTTTTTATCGCTTGCATTGATGGATGGCTCTTTTACCATTACGTCATGACACCGCGTCAGGCTAATCAGGATACTACTTATGGCTTTTACTCCGTTTCCTCCGCGTCAGCCGACCGCCTCTGCGCGTTTGCCGCTGACACTCATGACCCTTGAAGACTGGTCTTTAGGCTCCATTACGGGTGCGGACAGCGAGAAATATCTGCAAGGGCAAGTCACTGCCGATGTGGCGAAATTAACTGACGAACAGCACCTGTTGGTTGCGCACTGCGATGCGAAAGGCAAGATGTGGAGCAATTTGCGTCTGTTCCGTAAAGAAGAGGGGTTTAACTGGATTTTGCGTCGCAGCGTCGCAGCCGACCAACTGACTCAGTTGAAGAAATATGCCGTTTTCTCAAAGGTGGTTATCGCCACTGACGAGGAAAAAGTGCTGCTCGGCGTTGCCGGTTTCCAGGCCCGTGCCGCGCTGGCAAATCTTTTTGCTGAGCTGCCTGACGCTGAAAAACAGGTTGTGCGCGAAGGTGAAACAACCGTGCTGTGGTTTGCTCATCCGGCAGAGCGTTTCCTGCTGGTCACTGATGCAGCGACAGCAGAGCGCGTGACTGAAGCATTGCGTGGCGAGGCGCAGTTAAACAACAGTCAGCAGTGGCTGGCATTAAACATTGAAGCCGGCCTGCCGGTGATTGATGCAGCCACTAGCGCGCAGTTTATTCCTCAGGCCACAAATATTCAGGCGCTGGGCGGCATTAGTTTCAAAAAAGGCTGCTATACCGGTCAGGAGATGGTCGCCAGGGCAAAATTCCGCGGTGCCAATAAGCGTGCGCTCTGGTACCTGGCGGGAAATGCCAGCCGGGTACCGGAAGCGGGTGAAGACCTGGAAATGAAAATGGGCGAAAACTGGCGTCGTACCGGCACGGTACTGGCCGCCGCTCAACTGGATGACGGCCGTATTCTGGTGCAGGTGGTGATGAATAACGACATGGAACCGGACAGCGTGTTCCGCGTGCGCGACGACGCGAATACGCTGGCTATCGAGCCGCTGCCCTACTCACTGGAAGAGCAGTAAATTCAGTGCCGGGTGGAGACTTCCCCTACCCGGCAACCTTTCTTAAAGCTGCCCCACGTACAGATAAATCGCCAGGAAATGACAAACGCTACCGCCCAGCACAAAGCCGTGCCAGATAGCATGGTTATAGGGAATGCGTTTGCAGACGTAAAAAATCACGCCCAGCGAATAGACCACGCCACCTAATGCCAGCAACATGACTCCGCCAGGGGGCAGCCGCGTCGCAAGCTGATAAATCACAATCAGTGACAACCAACCCATGGTCAGATAGGTCACCAGCGACAGCACCTTAAAGCGATGCGCGATGGTCAGTTTGAACAGGATCCCGAGCAGCGCCAGGCTCCAGATAACAATCATTAATCCACGCGCCAGCGGTGAGTCCAGGCCGACGAGCAGGAACGGAGTATAGGTACCGGCAATCAGTAAATAGATGGCGCAGTGGTCGAATTTTTTCAGCCACACCTTTGCGCGCTGATGAGGAACAGCGTGATAGAGCGTTGAAGCCAGAAACAGCAAGATCATGCTGCCCCCATAGAGGCTGTAACTGGCGATCGCCATCGTACTGGCGTTACTGTCCACCGCCTGAACCAGCAGCAGCACCAACCCCACAATACCAAACACCAGCCCAATGCCATGGCTGATGCTGTTGGCTATCTCCTCAGCCAGCGTATATCCCTGCGCGATAAGTGGTTTATCCACCATAATTAACTCCGGGAAAACTCAAATTGAAACGTCGCGGGTATAGAGTAACTGAGAATGGTTTCAGTGCACACCTGTTCGCTAAAAATAATTAAATGAAATTATTTAAGTATAAAAATCAAAACGTTAACTAATTAAATTGAACTTACATCCGTACTTTTTTTATTAAAGACATTTAAAATCAATCACATAAAACTGATGCTGTCCGGGATAGATATCAGTGATGACCTGCTTGAGCTCAGCCAGCGTCATGTTCTCCTGCCGTGCATGGCTGTCGGTAAGGGTATCCAGCGTCACGGTGGAGGTGCCCGTCACCTGGATCGTGCAGAAGTACTCATCATCCTCGTAGCGCCCGACGCGCAGAATATCGCCCGCGTTGAAATGGGATTCAGCTTTATCACGGATCGTGATGGTTTTACGCCCGGCCAGAATGTCGCTCTGAAAGCGTTTAAAAAAAGTGATGTCGTTCGGCTGCATGTTATTATTCCCTGATGATAAATTTGATAAGTGAGTCATTGCCATCGTGAGTATGTTCTCCCACGCCGCCATTGCCAGTCTCAACAATCTCGAGATGATGGTCTACAACTATGTCGTCAAAAACCGTGACAAAGTGATGTACATGACCATCCGCGAACTGGCCGACGGAGCAGGAGTTTCCACCACCACGGTGCTGCGATTCTGCCGCAAACTGCAATGCGAAGGTTATTCTGAATTTCGCGTGCGCTTCAAATTATATTTAGAACAGAATGAGCCCCAACAGGCTAATTTTGGTGCCAGTGAAATTATTAGCTTTTTTAAAAGCGTTAACAACGATGAATTCGATATTCTGTTAGATAAAGCCGTCGATATTATATTGTCATCAGAACGAATTATATTTGTGGGCGCGGGAACATCTGGTGCGTTAGCAAAATATGGCGCACGATTCTTTTCCAATATTGGTAAATTCAGTAACCATATCGATGATCCTTATTTTCCGGTCACTAACGATATGGCCAGAAACGCGCTGGCGATTGTGCTTTCTGTCTCCGGTGAGACCGAAGAGATCCTGCGGTTCGCCAGCCAGTTCAGCCTGCACCACTGCAAAGTGCTATCTATAACCAGCCACGAACACTCTCGTCTTGCGAAGCTCGCCGACTTCAATCTTTCCTGGCATGTTCCACAAACGCGCATCGCCGGCGTTTATGATATCACGACCCAAATTCCGGTTATTTATATTCTCGAATCATTGGGCCGAAAACTGGCGAGAAAAATAGCATAAAAAAACAGGCTGTTTTTTTGATGTAACAAGTTACCGCCAGGGTGATTTGTTATATCGTGACATTTTTATTCCCTTTGTTAGACTCGACCGCAGAAATTAATATATCGGGACGAGCGACGATGAAAAAATTGACCTTACCAAAAGACTTTTTATGGGGCGGCGCGGTAGCTGCGCATCAGGTTGAAGGCGGCTGGGATAAAGGCGGCAAAGGCCCGAGTATTTGTGATGTACTGACCGGCGGCGCGCACGGCGTGCCACGCGAAATCACCCAAGAGGTCATTGAGGGGAAATACTACCCTAACCACGAAGCCGTCGAGTTCTTCAGCCACTACAAAGAAGACATCAAACTCTTCGCCGAGATGGGCTTCAAGTGCTTCCGTACCTCAATCGCCTGGACCCGCATCTTCCCGAAAGGGGACGAGCTGCAACCCAACGAAGAAGGTCTGAAATTCTACGATGATATGTTTGACGAACTGCTCAAATATAACATCGAACCCGTTATCACCCTGTCTCACTTCGAAATGCCCCTGCATCTGGTCCAGGAATACGGCGGCTGGACTAACCGTAAAGTCGTTGATTTCTTTGTTCGTTTCGCTGAAGTCGTCTTTGAGCGTTATAAAACCAAGGTCAAATACTGGATGACCTTTAACGAGATCAACAACCAGCGTAACTGGCGCGCACCGCTGTTTGGTTACTGCTGCTCCGGCGTGGTCTACACCGACCATGAAAACCCGGAAGAGACCATGTATCAGGTACTGCACCACCAGTTCGTGGCCAGCGCTATCGCCGTGAAAATCGGTCACCGCATCAACCCGGAAATGCAGATTGGCTGCATGCTGGCGATGGTGCCGCTGTATCCGTTCTCCTGCAAACCCGAAGATGTGATGTTTGCTCAGGAATCCATGCGTGAGCGTTATGTCTTTACCGATGTGCAGTTGCGCGGTTACTACCCGTCCTACGTGCTGAACGAGTGGGAACGTCGTGGCTTCAATATCAAAATGGAAGCAGGCGACGAGCAGGCGCTGCGTGAAGGCACCTGCGACTACCTGGGCTTCAGTTACTATATGACCAACGCGGTGAAAGCGGATGGCGGTACGGGCGACGCAATCTCTGGCTTCCAGGGCAGCGTGCCGAACCCACACGTCAAAGCCTCCGACTGGGGCTGGCAGATTGACCCGGTGGGTCTGCGTTATGCGCTTTGCGAACTGTATGAGCGTTATCAGAAGCCGCTGTTTATCGTTGAAAACGGTTTTGGCGCTTACGATAAAGTAGAAGAAGATGGCAGCATCAACGACGACTACCGCATTGATTACCTGCGTGCCCACGTCAAAGAGATGGTGGAAGCCGTTACTTATGACGGCGTTGACCTGATGGGTTACACCCCGTGGGGCTGCATCGACTGCGTCTCCTTTACCACCGGTCAGTACAGCAAGCGTTACGGCTTTATCTATGTGAACAAGCATGATGACGGTACCGGCGACATGTCCCGTTCCCGTAAGAAGAGCTTTGACTGGTATAAAGAAGTGATCGCCAGCAACGGCGCAAAGATCTAATACTCTGCCGGATGACGGCGTAAACGCCTTATCCGGCCTACAGATTTAGCCATCGTGTAGGCCGGATAAGCGCAGCGCCATCCGGCATTTCTGTTACTTCCCGCCCGCCAGCTCAATAAAGCTTCCCGTCACATAGGACGCTTTCGCGCTCAATAGCCAGGCAATCGCCTGCGCCACCTCTTCCGGCTGACCACCCCGCTGCATCGGTAGCGAGGCCTTTACCCGATCCACTCTGCCTGGTTCCCCCCCAGAGGCATGCATTTCCGTATAGATAAACCCCGGACGCACGCTGTTCACGCGAATCCCCTGTGCTGCCACTTCAAGCGACAAGCCGGTGGTAAGCGTATCCATCGCCCCTTTTGACGCGGCATAGTCGACATATTCCCCTGCCGAACCTAATCGTGCACCGGCTGATGAGACGTTCACAATCGCTCCGCCCTGCCCGCCATGGGGCAGCGCCATGCGCTTGATGGCCTCCCGGCAGCAGAGAAATGTGCCCGTTACGTTGGTGCGCAGCACCTGGTTGATGCGTTCTGCCGTCATGGCTTCAACGCGACTCTGGGTAAACAGAATGCCGGCGTTATTCACCAGCGCCGTCAGCGGCTCGCCTTCTTCATCTATGCGTGTGAACATCGCCACAACCTGCGCTTCATCGCCAATATCCGCCTGAACCGCGAACGCTTTTCCGCCCGCGGCGATAATGGTTTCAACCACTGACTGCGCGGCCTGCGCATTGTGCTGATAATTAACCGCGACCCTGTACCCTTCTGCGCCCAGCAGCAGCGCTGTCGCCTTGCCTATTCCCCGACTGCCGCCGGTCACCAATGCAATTGCCACTTTTGTTCTCCCAATAAAAAAGCCGGGTGCAGCAAACGCTGACCCGGCCAGAATTATAGTGCGAATTAATTACTCGTAGTCGCTCATCGGCACACAGGAGCAGAACAGATTACGATCGCCGTAGACATCATCCAGGCGTTTCACCGTAGGCCAGTATTTGTTCGCCATGCCTGCCGGGAAGACCGCCTGCTCACGGGTGTAATGGTGCTGCCACTCGGCTACCAGCTCATTCTGAGTATGCGGCGCGTTCACCAGCGGGTTATCAGTAAGCGGCCATTCGCCCGCTTTCACACGACTTATCTCCGCGCGGATGGCCAGCATCGCATCGATAAAGCGATCCAGCTCAGCCTTGCTTTCCGATTCCGTCGGTTCAACCATCAGGGTGCCAGCAACCGGGAAGGACATGGTCGGCGCATGGAATCCGTAGTCAATCAGGCGTTTTGCGATATCCAGTTCGCTGATGCCGGTCTCTTCTTTGAGCGGACGAATATCGAGAATACATTCATGAGCCACGTGGCCATCACGTCCGGTGTAAAGCACCGGATAGGCCTCTTTCAAGCGCGTCGCGATGTAGTTAGCATTGAGGATAGCCACCTGACTGGCCTGCTTGAGGCCTTCGGCCCCCATCATACGGATATACATCCAGCTGATCGGCAGAATCGATGCACTGCCAAACGGAGCCGCAGATACCGCGCCCTGGCGGGTCAGCATGCCCTCGATTTGCACCACGCTGTGGCCCGGTACAAACGGTGCCAGATGCGCTTTCACACCGATTGGCCCCATGCCCGGACCGCCCCCGCCGTGTGGAATGCAGAAGGTTTTGTGCAAGTTGAGGTGGGAAACATCGGCACCGATAAAGCCCGGCGATGTGATCCCGACCTGCGCGTTCATGTTCGCCCCGTCGAGGTAAACCTGCCCGCCAAACTGATGCACGATGTCGCAGACTTCACGGATCGTCTCTTCATAAACACCGTGGGTGGACGGATAGGTCACCATAATGCAGGAGAGGTTGGCACCGGTCTGCTCCGCTTTCGCACGCAGGTCCGCTAAATCGATGTTGCCGTTTTTATCGCAAGCCACCACAACCACTTGCATACCAGCCATCTGGGCGGATGCCGGGTTTGTGCCGTGGGCAGAGCTTGGGATCAAACAAATATCACGGTGACCTTCGTTACGGCTTTCGTGGTAGTGACGAATCGCCAGCAGGCCAGCGTATTCCCCTTGCGCACCGGAGTTCGGCTGCATGCAGAGCGCATCGTAGCCGGTCAGTTTTACCAACCAGTCGGAGAGTTGGTTGATCATCTGATGATAACCTTCCGCCTGCTCTGCCGGGCAGAACGGATGTAATTCTGCAAATTCCGGCCAGGTGATGGGGATCATTTCTGCTGCGGCGTTCAGCTTCATGGTGCAGGAACCCAGCGGGATCATCGCCTGGTTAAGCGCTAAATCTTTGCGCTCCAGAGCGTGCATATAACGCATCATCTCGGTTTCGCTGTGATAGCGATTGAACACCGGGTGGCTCAGAATGGCATCGTCACGCAGCATGGCGGCAGGCACCGAGCGGCTGTCATGGGCCACGTCTTTGTCCAGCACATCAATGTCCAGTCCGCTTGCATCGCCCAGTACCACCGCAAACAGCGCCTGAATATCGTCACGCGTGGTGGTTTCATCAAGCGTAATCCCCACCGCGTTGAGAATGTCGCTACGCAGGTTGATTTCAGCCGCTTCAGCACGTGCCAGTACGGCCGCTTTGTCTGCCACTTCCACACACAGGGTGTCGAAGTAGTGAAGGTGACGTAGTTTCAGCCCTTTTTGCTGCAGACCGGTTGCCAGAATATCGGCAAGGCGGTGAATACGACCTGCGATTCGCTTCAGGCCAACCGGGCCATGATAGACCGCATAGAGGCTGGCGATATTGGCCAGCAGCACCTGCGAGGTACAGATATTGGAGTTCGCTTTTTCACGGCGAATATGCTGCTCGCGGGTCTGCATTGCCATACGCAGCGCCGTATTGCCAGCGGCATCTTTGGAAACACCAATGATGCGGCCCGGCATTGAGCGCTTGAATTCATCTTTCGCAGCGAAGAAGGCCGCATGTGGGCCACCGTAGCCCATCGGCACGCCAAAGCGCTGGGCCGAGCCGAAGACGATATCCGCGCCCTGTTTACCCGGCGCCGTTAACAGAACCAGTGCCATAAAGTCGGCAGCCACGCTGACGATAACTTTGCGAGATTTCAGCTCTGCGATAAGCGCGCTGTAGTCATGCACCTCACCCGTGGTACCGACCTGTTGCAGCAGCACACCAAAGACATCCTGATGATCCAGCACTTTGCTCGCATCATCAACAATCACATCAAAGCCGAAGGTTTCAGCGCGGGTGCGAACTACATCCAGGGTTTGTGGGTGAACATCCGCAGCAACGAAGAAGCGGTTGGCATTCTTAAGCTTGCTGACGCGTTTTGCCATCGCCATCGCTTCAGCGGCAGCGGTGGCTTCATCCAGGAGGGAAGCTGAGGCGATATCCAGGCCGGTCAAATCAAGCGTCACCTGCTGGAAGTTCAGCAGCGCTTCCAGACGACCCTGGGAAACTTCCGGCTGATAAGGGGTGTAAGCGGTATACCAGCCTGGATTTTCCAGCATGTT
Organism: Enterobacteriaceae bacterium UBA3516; assembly: GCA_002377245.1. Classification (GTDB taxonomy): domain Bacteria; phylum Pseudomonadota; class Gammaproteobacteria; order Enterobacterales; family Enterobacteriaceae; genus CBFFRJ01. Next base: position 13,147 of record DFPL01000329.1, on the reverse strand, counting down.
GCGCAGGATCACAGGTGGCAACTGCACGGCGGTATAACCCATGCCAATGTAAGACTTAAAGCGCTTGTTGCGGCTGGCAATGGCTTTCAGCTCCGCAAGTGCCGCAAATTCGGTGGTCGCCTCGCCAATATCCGGCGGTGTCGCCAACTGAATATCTTGCGGAACGATTTGCGAGGTCAGCGCATTGAGCGACTCGGCCCCCACGACGGCCAGCATGTCATGTTGCTGCTGTGCGTCGGGACCAATGTGTCTTTCAATAAATGCGCCGCGATTTTCAAGCTGACTTAACGTCTGAGTCATGAGCGAGGGTTCCTGAAACGTGCAAGTGAATTTACGTTCCCTCTCCCTTTAGGAGAGGGGGAATAACGATGATTAATCTTCTAACAGTGCTGCATATTCTGTTGCACTCAACAGCGCATCAACTTCCGCTTCGTCGCTGGCTTTGATTTTGAAAATCCAGCCTTCACCGTATGGCTCGCTGTTAACCCGTTCTGGAGCATCAGCCAGAGCTTCGTTCACGGCAACAATTTCGCCACCGATCGGTGCATAAATATCGGAAGCTGCTTTTACCGATTCGGCAACCGCGCAGTCATCGCCTGCGGTGACCGTGGCGCCCACTTCCGGCAAATCAATAAAAACCATATCGCCCAGCAGTTCCTGCGCGTGCTCGGTGATGCCCACGGTATAAGAGCCGTCCGCTTCTTTACGCAGCCACTCGTGTTCTTTACTGTATTTCAGTTCTGCAGGTACGTTGCTCATCACAAAATCTCCAAATAAGAATGAATCACGCGACGGCTTTGCCAGCGCGTACAAAAACAGGTTTCGTCACTTTTACCGGCATTTCACGGTTACGGATCTGGACGATTGCCGTATCACCGATGCCTGCCGGCACGCGTGCCAGTGCAATACTGTAGCCAAGCGTTGGTGAGAATGTACCGCTGGTGATCACACCTTCCTGCGGGTTGCCGTGCGCATCGGTAAAACGCACCGGGAGTTCATTGCGCAGCACGCCTTTTTCGGTCATCACCAGCCCGACCAGTTGTTCGGTGCCCTTTTCACGCTGGGCTTCAAGCGCTTCACGCCCGATAAAGTCACGATCGGCCGGTTCCCAGGCAATGGTCCAGCCCATATTGGCGGCGAGCGGCGAAACACCCTCGTCCATCTCCTGACCGTACAAGTTCATGCCTGCTTCAAGGCGTAAAGTATCGCGCGCGCCGAGACCACAGGGCTTAACGCCAGCAGCAACCAGCGCCTGCCAGAAACCGGCAGCCTGTTCACTCGGTAGCGCAATTTCATAACCGGCTTCACCGGTATAACCGGTCGTCGCAATAAACCGGTCGCCGGCTTCAACGCCGAAGAAGGGTTTCATCCCTTCGACCGCCTGACGCTGTTCGTCGGTGAACAGCGTGGCAGCCTTCGCCTGCGCATTCGGCCCCTGAACGGCAATCAACGACAGGTCGTCGCGAACGGTGATGTCGATGGCAAAAGGTTCTGCGTGTTGGGTAATCCAGGAGAGGTCTTTTTCGCGGGTGGCGGAGTTTACAACGAGGCGGAAGAAGTCTTCGGTAAAGTAATAAACGATAAGATCATCAATCACCCCACCTGATGCATTGAGCATGCCGCTGTAAAGCGCTTTGCCGGGTTTGGTGAGTTTTGCGACATCGTTTGCTAACAGATAACGTAAAAATTCGCGGGTACGGCTGCCATGTAAGTCGACAATCGTCATATGCGAGACATCGAACATACCGGCATCGTTTCGCACTGCGTGATGCTCATCGATCTGCGAGCCATAATGCAGTGGCATCATCCAGCCATGGAAATCCACCATGCGGGCGCCGCACAGAATGTGTTGTTCATACAAAGGAGTCTGCTGAGCCATCTTTTCCTCGTCGAATAAGCAGGGCTATCACGTTTTTGAGTGAAAAAACCCAGCGGATGACAGCGCGTCAACACCGATCCCGGCTGCCGACGCAAACGTTCACTTTTGCCTGAACTTACCACCGAAAACGACGCTTAACCATAAGAGAAAATGGGTCATCACATTAGCTTATGACCTTTTTTGATAAAAACCCTCCCAGAGGATTAATCTACTAAAACAGCAGATCCAGGATATTTAACGCCAGGAAATTCGAGATGCCGCCCCAATAGGCAGTTATTGCTTCTGCAAAAGAGATATTTTTCCCGATGAACAAAATCCGAGGGATGAGAAAATCTAATCCGAAAAATGCGGTAAAATTAGAATTTCTCAAATGAGCGAAGGCGAGCCTTCCCCGTTAAGGGGAAGGGAAATGTGACGGGGTTAACGTAACCACTCCGGGAGAGAATGTAAGCCCATAGCCTGACGCAATAATTGAGGTTTAACGCCAGGAAGCGTGTCGGCCAGTTTGAGGCCAATATCGCGCAGGAGCTTTTTCGCCGGATGCGTGCCGGTGAAGAGTTCGCGAAAACCCTGCATCCCCGCCAGCATCACTGCCGCGCTGTGCTTACGGCTGCGCTCATAACGACGCAGGTACATATGCTGGCCGATGTCTTTCCCCTGGCTGTGCAAACGTCTCAGCTCAGCGATCAACTCCGCCGCATCCATAAAGCCGAGGTTAACGCCCTGACCGGCGAGCGGATGAATGGTGTGTGCCGCATCCCCCACCAGCGCCAGTCGGTGGCCTGCAAACTGCCGGGCATAACGCCCGGTCAACGGATAAAGCTGCCGTTCGCTTTCAACGCGACATAAGCCCAGACGGTTATCAAAGGCCACACAAAGGGCCTGATTGAACTCATCTTCACTCATCTGCTGTATCCGCTCAGCCTGCTCTGGTGGAAGAGACCAGACAATTGAACAGAGATGAGGATCGGACAGCGGTAAAAACGCCAGAATGCTTTCGTCATGGAAAACCTGACGCGCCACGCCCTGGTGGGGTTCCACCGTGTGAATAGTGGCAACCAGCGCATGATGGCCGTAATCCCAGTAGGTAAGCGGAATATCAGCTTTGTTACGTAACCACGAGTTTGCGCCATCCGCGCCAACGACCAGACGCGCAGTGAGCATGCCCCCGTCCTGCAACGTGATGAAGGCTTCGTTCTCCCCCCACGCCACCTGCTGCAACGTAGCCGGTACGTTCAGCGTGACGTCGGAACACTGCTGGACCTTTTCCCACAGCGCCTGCTGAATCACGCCGTTTTCAACAATATGCCCCAGATGGCTGTAGCCCAGGCTCGTATCATCAAACGCGATGCGACCAAAACTGTCTTTGTCCCACACTTCCATACCGTGGTAACAACTCACACGGCGTGCGGTGATGGAGGACCAGACGCCCAGGCGGGTAAGCAGTTTTTCGCTGGCTGCGTTAATGGCGGAAACACGTAGCTGTGGTGCAGCGTCATCACGCACCGGCATGGGCGCATGCTGTTCCAGCACGGCTACACGCAGCCCACTTCCCTGCAATCCACACGCCAGTGCCAGACCGACCATGCCGCCGCCAACAATTGCCACATCAACACTTTGCACACATCACTCCAGAAGCCTGATTCAGACGTTAACGCGCCACCCAACCCAGGGTACGCTGCGCCAGCGCATCGCGCGCTGGGGTAAATAATTCCATTGCCATCAGCCCCGCATTACGCCCCACGACCAGCGGCGCCCAGCGATTGGCAAACAAATGTACTAAGCCGTCCGTCACCCCGATAGTGGCCTGCTTATCTGCATGGCGACGATCGCGATAACCGGTCAGAACCGAATAATCCCCCACGTCGCGTTGTGCAGCCCAGGCGTCTGCGACGATCTCCGCCAGACTCATGACGTCTCGCATGCCGAGGTTAAACCCCTGCCCGGCGATAGGATGCAGCGTCTGCGCCGCATTGCCCACCAGCACGGTACGGTGCGAAACAGGGGATGATGCGGTGGTTAACGCCAGCGGATATGCGCTGCGTGCACCGGCATGAACGATTTTGCCCAGTCGCCAGCCAAAAGCTTTTTGCAACTCATGGCAGAATTTCTCATCGCTCCAGTTTAGCACCTGCTGCTGTTTCTCCAGCGGATGACACCAGACCAGTGAACAGCGCCCCTGAGACATAGGCAGCATCGCCAGCGGCCCGGAGGAGGTAAAGCGTTCAAATGCGCGGCCCTGATGAGCCACTGCGGTAGTCACGTTGGCAATCACGGCAACCTGCTGATACGGCACCTGCTGCCAACGAATACCACACTGCGCCCCCAGGGCCGAACGTGAGCCATCTGCCGCAACCAGTAAACTACCGTGGATAATCTCGCCGCTGTCCAGCGTCACGCTGACCTGCTGTTCATCGCGCGTAAAGCTGCTGACCCGTGCCGGGCAATGCAACGTCACGCCCGGCGCTTTTTGCAGGAGAGAAAACAGTGCATGCCCTACATCGTGCAGTTCGACGACCTGGCCCAGCGCGGCAATACGGTAATCCTGGGCGCTTAAGGTAACAAAACCCGCATGCCCACGATCGCTGACATGCACGGTGGTAATCGGCGTCGCCCTTTTTGCAAGATGCGACCAGATGCCGACACGCGCTAACTGCTGGCAGGTACCCGCCGCCAGCGCAATGGCACGGGCATCAAAACCCGGGTGAGCCATCGAGTCAGGCATTGTCGCTTCAACCAGGTGAACCGGTAGCCGCCCCTGCGTTAACTGTGAGAGCGCCAGCGCGAGCGTCGCGCCCGTCATCCCGCCCCCTACGATGATCACACTCATGAGGAACGTGCCACCGCCATCAAGGCTTCAATATCATCGGCATTTTTAACAACGCTGGCCGTCAGGTTTTCATTGCCGTCTTCAGTGATGACGATGTCATCCTCAATACGAATGCCGATGCCCTTGTACGCCTCCGGCACATCCGCATCTGGCGAAATATAAAGGCCAGGCTCAACCGTGATAACCATCCCCGGTTCAAGTACGCGGGAGCGATCCTGACCGTAAACGCCAACATCATGTACATCCAGCCCCAGCCAGTGGCTCAGGCCATGCATAAAGTAAGGTCGGTGGGCGTTTTCCACGATCAGTGTTTCTACGTCGCCATGCAGAATCCCCAGCTTAACCAGGCCGGTAATCATGATGCGAACCACTTCGCCGGTGACCTCCTGAATCGAGGTTCCCGGGCGGAACAGGCTTAATGCCGTCTCAAGCGAAGACAGAACAATATCGTAAACCTCGCGCTGCGCCGGTGAGAATTTGCCGTTTACCGGGAAGGTACGGGTGATGTCACCGGCATAGCCCTGGTATTCGCAACCGGCGTCAATCAGCACCAGGTCGCCATCACGCATTACGCTCTCGTTTTCGGTGTAGTGCAGAATGCAGCCATTTTCACCGGAGCCGACAATGGTGTTATAGGAGGGGAAACGCGCGCCGTGACGGTTAAATTCGTGCTGAATTTCCCCCTCCAGTTGGTACTCGAACATGCCAGGTTTGCAGGTTTGCATCGCACGGGTATGCGCCAGCGCGGAAATCTCACCGGCACGGCGCATAACATCAATTTCTTCAGGCGATTTAAACAGGCGCAGGTTGTGCACGACGGGGCGCCAGTCGGTCAGGGTGCCAGGCGCGGTGAGGTTTTGCCGTGCCCCTTTGCGCAGTTTATCCAGCGCGGCAAAAACGATGTCATCGGCATACGCGTATTCACCCTGCGCATGGTAGACCGTATCAAGCCCATTGAGCAGTGCAGGCAGGTGTTTGCCGATTTCAGGAAAGGGCAGCGCTCTGTCTACTGCCAGCTTTTCTGGCGCGGCCTCCTGGCCCAGGCGGCGTCCAAACCAGATCTCTGCGGTTTTGTCGCGGATACGGTTGAACACCACGCTGTGGTTGTGGGTGTCATCACTTTTAATCAGCACTAGTACCGCTTCCGGTTCGTTAAAACCCGTGAAGTACCAGAAATCGCTGTTTTGACGATAGGGATATTCACTATCGGCACTGCGGGTGGCTTCCGGTGCCGCAAAGATCAGCGCCGCACTGGCCGGTGCCATGTGCGCGAGTAGCGCCTGGCGGCGACGGAGAAACTCAGACTGTGTCATGACACCTCCAGTAGACGAGACACATTAATGCAGGGTAGGTTTACGCACTTCAGGGGCGGTCGGCTGCTGGCGAGTGAAAGAATCATGGCACAGCAACGCGGCAACACGCACATACTCGATTATCTCTTCCAGAGACATTTCGAGCTCTTCCTGGTCTTCATCTTCGTCGTATCCGAGCTGCGCAATGTTGCGCAAATCGTCGATAGCTTCACCCGTTTCACCGGTCACTTTGTCCAGCTTCGGCTGTGTGACGCCAAGCCCCAGCAGGAAGTGGTTTACCCAGCCCGCCAGCGCATCGGCGCGATCGAATACGCTCACGTCGTCACCGGTTGGCAGATAGAGTTGAAACAGGAAGCCGTCATCTTCCAGCGAGTCACTGGTAGCGGCATGCATGCTGCGCAGCGCCTCAGCCAGTTCGTGACCGAACGCCAGACCTTCGTTTGTCAGCTCATGCAGCATCGGCTGCCAGCTGGTATCGCCATTGCCGCCACACAGCATCCCGGCAATCAGTCCATGCATTTCGGCGGGGATAAGTCCCACGCCCTGTTGGTTGAGTAACTTACCAACATCGTTGTAACCAGGTATTTCGTTCTGTATAGACATTCGCATTCGTCGCCGTTGGGGAGAATATTCATGGTATGCTACCACTTTGGACCCTGGTGATATACCCGTCGTGCTTCACGTTACATGCGGTTGCACGTACTAAAAGGTATAGCAAAGAGCTTGAATCCTCTCATCAGGGTGGCTATAGTGACGCCCCTTCGCAGCCAGGACTCGGTTACGAAGGCAGAGCGCAGTCAAACAGCAGGAAGGTGGCATGTCTGCACAACCCGTCGATATCCAAATTTTTGGCCGTTCACTGCGAGTGAATTGCCCGCCTGAACAGCAAGATGCGTTGAATCAGGCCGCAGAGGATCTGAATCAGCGGTTGCAAGATCTGAAAGTTCGCACTAGAGTCACCAATACTGAGCAGTTAGTTTTTATTGCAGCGCTGAACATCAGCTATGAACTGGCTCAGGAAAAGACAAAAACCCGTGACTACGCCTCCAGCATGGAACAGCGTATTCGGATGCTTCAACAGACCATCGAACAGGCATTGCTTGATCAGGGTCGCATATCCGACAGACCGGGGCAGAAGTTTGAATAACACTTCAGGGTCGACTATGGTAGAGTGACCGTGAAGACAAAATTTCTCTGAGATGTTCGCAAGCGGGCCAGTCCCCTGAGCCGATATTTCATACCACAAGAATGTGGCGCTCCATGGTTGGTGAGCATGCTCGGTTCGTCCGAGAAGCCTTAAAACTATGACGACACATTCACCTTGAACCAAGGGTTCAAGGGTTACAGCCTGCGGCGGCATCTCGGAGATTCCCTTCTTTCTTCAACTACCATGACCATGCTTTCAGATACCCCCTCGTCCCGACAAGAAATCCGCAAACTGATTCGACAACGTCGCCGGGCACTGACCTCTGAGCAACAAGCACAATTTTCTGAGCAAGCCGCCACACGATTGATGGCGTATCCACCGGTGCTGATGGCCCATACCGTCGCGGTGTTCCTGTCGTTTGACGGTGAGCTGGATACCCAACCGCTTATCGAGCAACTCTGGCGCAGCGGCAAACGCGTGTATCTCCCCGTTCTGCACCCGTTCAGCCCGGGCAATCTGCTGTTCCTGCATTACCATCCGCAGAGTGTGCTGGTGATAAATCGCCTGAAAATTCAGGAACCGAAGCTGGACGTGCGCGACGTGCTGCCGCTCGAAAAACTGGATGTCTTAGTCACCCCGCTCGTCGCCTTCGACGAAAAGGGGCAGCGGTTAGGCATGGGAGGCGGTTTTTACGATCGTACGCTCCAGCACTGGCAGCGCTACAACGTGCAGCCGGTAGGATTCGCTCATGACTGTCAGCAGGTGGGCGAACTCCCCGTCGAAGAGTGGGATATTCCGCTGCCTGCGGTTGTTACGCCGTCAACGGTGTGGGAATGGCCGCGCCGTTAACGCGCAGCCATGTATCACTGAGCAGGAAGTTGGCGAATTTGCCGGTTATGCCAGGGAGCCAGCAAGAACACCGTCGCGAACGCGCCGAGTAACGCGCACAGCATGTCTGATTGCGTATCCCATGGGTCGCCCTGAGTGCCAAGAAAATCATCCGCGCCCTGCCCCAGCGCCAGCGCCGTCCACCACTCGATCAGCTCATAGAATGCGCTTATCGCCAGTGCAATACAGCACACCACGAAGGCGACCATCTTACGCCCCTGCACATAACCGCCACGGATGAGGATTTCCCGCGCCACCAGCGCCGGAACCAACCCCTGGAAAAAGTGGCCCAGCTTGTCATAAGGGTTGCGACTCAGTCCCAGCCACGACTGCACATCAAAACCAATCGGTACTTTGGCGTAGGTATACATTCCGCCAACAATCAGAATCAGGGCATGGAAAAAAATCAGCGTATACAACAATGGCGTCAGTGGATAACGCGCCCGGGTAAACAGCAGCAACGGCACCACCACACAAACCGGGATGACCTCCATAAGCCAGGTCATTTTATCGGCGGTGTTGATACCGGTATAAATAAGGATAAGCAGCAGGATAAATGCGCCGCCTCTTAACATTGTACTTGTCATAACACCCGTCACTGAACAAGAAGTAAGCGCACCGAAGAACAGGCCGGACGAGGTTTCCCGCCCGGCACGAGTGGATTAGTACAGCATACGGGCGCGAATGGTGCCAGGAATGGCCTTCATGCTCTGCAGCGCTTTCTGCGCGACATCTTCTTCGGCTTCAATATCAATAACCACATAGCCCATAAACGGCGTGGTTTGCAGATACTGGGCGGCGATGTTGATGCCTTCGGCTGCGAAAATCTGGTTGATCGCGGTCAGCACACCAGGGCGGTTTTCGTGAATGTGCAGCAGGCGGCGACCACCATGCAGCGGCAGCGACACTTCCGGGAAGTTGACTGCCGACAGCGTAGAGCCGTTATCGGAATACTTGGTCAGCTTGCCCGCCACTTCCAGGCCGATATTTTCCTGCGCTTCCTGAGTGGAACCGCCAATGTGTGGCGTCAGAATCACATTGTCGAATTCGCAAAGCGGTGAATTGAACGGATCGCTGTTGGTGGCAGGTTCTGTCGGGAAGACGTCAATAGCCGCACCGGCGAGATGTTTACGTTTCAGCGCGTCACACAGTGCCGGAATGTCGACTACCGTACCGCGCGCGGCGTTAATCAGCAGTGAACCGGGTTTCATCAGGGCAATTTCTTCTGCGCCCATCATGTTTTTGGTCGACGCGTTTTCAGGCACGTGCAGGCTGACCACATCGCTCATATTCAGCAGGTCAGAGAGATGCTGTACCTGAGTGGCATTCCCCAGCGGCAGTTTGCTTTCAATGTCGTAGAAAAAGACATGCATTCCCAGGGATTCCGCCAGAATACCCAGCTGCGTACCGATGTGACCATAGCCGATGATGCCGAGCTTTTTCCCACGCGCTTCATAAGAGCCCGCGGCCAGTTTGTTCCAGACGCCGCGGTGCGCTTTGGCGTTTGCTTCGGGAATGCCGCGCATCAGCAGCAGCAGTTCACCGATCACCAGCTCCGCTACAGAACGAGTATTCGAGAACGGGGCGTTGAAGACCGGAATTCCGCGTTTTGCAGCAGCCTCGAGATCGACCTGGTTGGTGCCAATGCAGAAGCAGCCAACCGCGACCAGTTTTTCCGCCGCAGCAATAATCTCTTCAGTGAGGTTGGTACGGGATCGTAAGCCGATAAAGTGGGCATCACGGATAGACTCTTTGAGCTGCTCGCTGTCCAGCGCGCCTTTGTGATACTCAATGTTGGTGTAACCTGCTGCACGAAGGCTATCGAGTGCTTTTTGATGCACTCCTTCGACGAGCAGAAATTTAATCTTGTCTTTCTCCAGTGATACCTTTGCCATTTACCCGACCCTGTTTTTTGTCATAACTGATGTTGTGTGGATATTCATCCGCTGTAGTCAACATATCAAAAAAAACTATTGCAGCAATATGAACGTTTGCGTCAGCCCCATGAAGAAAAGTCATACAGCCATAAATGACAGATGAATATGCTAAAAATGGCTAAGCGTGCGGCAGGAACATCAGTTGGGTCTGATAAACGTGACAGAAGTCACCAAATTCGCACATCAAATATTTTTTTAATGGGGGAAGGCCTTCCCCCACTCAGATCATTTCACGATAGTTGTAACGCCATCGGCAGTGCCAATCAATGCAACGTCTGCGCCACGGTTGGCAAACAGACCCACAGTCACCACCCCTGGCAGGCCGTTAATGCTGTTTTCCAGCGCGACAGGATCGATGATCTCCAGACCAAATACGTCCAGAATGACATTACCGTTGTCAGTCACCACACCCTGGCGGTATTCCGGGCGGCCGCCCAGTTTTACCAGTTCGCGGGCCACCGCGCTGCGGGCCATGGGGATCACTTCTACCGGCAGCGGAAACGCCCCGAGAATAGCGACCTGTTTGGACGCATCAGCGATACAAATAAACTTGTCAGCTACGGACGCAATGATCTTTTCACGCGTTAATGCTGCACCGCCGCCTTTGATCATCTGCATATTGCCGTTGATCTCATCCGCGCCGTCCACATAGATCCCCAGACGATCGACTTCGTTAAGATCAAAAACCGTAATACCCAGCTTTTTAAGTTTTTCAGTGGAAGCATCGGAGCTGGAGACCGCGCCTTCGATCTGCCCTTTCATGGTTCCAAGCGCATCAATAAAGTGCGCTGCGGTAGAACCGGTACCCACGCCTACAATAGTGCCTGGCTCCACATAGTCGAGTGCTGCCCAGCCCACTGCTTTTTTCAGTTCATCCTGCGTCATGGTCGTTCGCCTGTGATATGAATTTCAGGCCGCATTATAAAGCACAGGCGGCCTAAAAGTCCCTGTGAGCCGCGTCACATAACCGACAGACGTATTTTCGTCGGTAAGTCACATATTTTTATGTCATAGTGCTGAGTAATTATTTTGCAGGAGTAAGTCAGAGCAATGAAACGTCCGGACTACAGAACGTTACAGGCACTGGATGCGGTCATTCGTGAACGTGGGTTTGAGCGCGCCGCGCAAAAGCTGTGTATCACTCAGTCCGCCGTATCGCAGCGTATTAAACAACTCGAAAATATGTTCGGCCAGCCGCTGCTGGTGCGCACCGTTCCCCCTCGCCCGACCGAGCAAGGGCAGAAGCTGCTGGCACTGCTGCGTCAGGTTGAGCTGTTGGAAGACGAATGGCTGGGCGATGAGCAAACGGGGTCCACTCCCCTGCTGCTTTCTCTGGCGGTCAACGCCGACAGTCTGGCCACCTGGCTGCTCCCTGCGCTGGCCCCGGTATTAGCTGACTCGCCCATTCGCCTGAACCTGCAGGTTGAAGATGAAACCCGTACCCAGGAGCGTTTGCGTCGTGGGGAAGTGGTCGGTGCGGTGAGTATTCAACCTCAGGCACTGCCGAGCTGCCTGGTTGACCAACTGGGCGCGCTTGATTACCTGTTTGTGGGTTCCAAAGCCTTTGCTGAACGCTATTTCCCTAACGGTGTCACCCGTTCTGCGTTGCTTAAAGCCCCCGCCGTTGCTTTCGACCATCTGGACGATATGCATCAGGCCTTCTTACAGCAAAACTTCGACCTGCCGCCGGGCAGCGTACCCTGCCATATCGTTAACTCGTCCGAAGCGTTCGTTCAACTGGCGCGCCAGGGCACAACCTGCTGCATGATCCCGCATCTGCAAATTGAAAGAGAACTGAATGCCGGTGAGTTAATCGACCTGACCCCCGGGTTACTCCAACGTCGTATGCTTTACTGGCATCGATTTGCGCCGGAAAGCCGCATGATGCGCAACGTGACGGATGCGCTGCTGGAATATGGGCATAAGGTATTAAGGCAGGACGTTTCGTGACACCCTCTCCCAAAGGAGAGGGTGAGAGAGGTTATTTTGCTGCGGCTTGCTGTTCGCCCTGCGCGGCGGCAGGCTCAAGCTGGAACACCACGTCAACCTGATCGGCAAACTGAATGGTCGGTTGTTCGTAAGTTTCCTGTGCGGAAACCGGTGCTGCATCGGCTTTCATCATCCGTACCATTGGCGACGGCTGATAGTTGGAAACGTGGTAACGCACGCTGTAAACCGGTCCCACTTTGGCATTAAAGCCGGCGGCCAGCTGTTCAGCCTGATGAACAGCATCATCAATCGCTGCTTTACGCGCTTTATCTTTATAAGATTCCGGTTGCGCAACGCCTAACGAAACAGAGCGAATTTCATTCAACCCCGCCTTCAGCGCGCCATCCAACAGCGAGTTAAGTTTTTCGAGGTCACGAAGGGTCACTTCCACGGTACGCACTGCGCGCCAGCCCTTAAGCACGCTTTTACCGTTCTGATAATCGTAATCCGGCTGGGTACGCAGGTTAGCCGAGTCGATATCTTTCTTCGCCACACCGTTCTGATCGAGGAAACCAAGATATTGCGCCACGCGCTCATCAGCCTGTTTCTTCGCTGAGGCGGCGTCTTTCGCTGCGATATTCACTTCAATCGCCAGAGTAGCAATATCCGGCACAGCATCCACGCTGGACGTGCCTGAGGTGACGATATGAGGTCCGTCAGGCAGTTCACTTGCCTGTACCGACATTGCACTGATGCCTACTAATGCCGCCAGGGCCATCACTTTGAATTTCACAGTTGCTCCTCCATGTTGCTTTATACGCGCAAAAAAACCAGCACGCCTCGCTGCAAGAGTAGCGGGCTGCGCCGATTTGTCCATCAGACTACACCGAGTTAATTAGTTGCTGAATATGTTCTATTCCATCTTTCGCCAGCTGAATGGCTATCACCCACATCACCAGGCCTACAATCAGGTTAATTATACGCTGGGCTTTTGCCGTGCGCAGACGAGGCGCAAACCACGCTGCAAGCAAAGCGAGACCAAAAAACCAGATAACGGACGCACTGATGGTCCCCAGCGCAAACCAGCGCTTCGGTTCCGCATCGAGCTGCCCGCCCAGACTGCCGAGCACCACAAAAGTATCAAGATAAACGTGCGGGTTAAGCCACGTCACGGCGAGCATGGTGACGATAATCTTCCAGCGCCCCTGCTTCATCACTTCGGCG